>DASVCO010000163.1:0-17035 GCA_036381575.1 Caryophanales bacterium | reverse complement strand
ATGACCTGAATGCCAGCATTACAAGCGTTATTCACGAAATTGGGGTCCCGGCACATATTAAGGGTTATATGTACTTACGAGAAGCAATTACGATGGTTTATAACGACATTGAACTATTGGGTTCGATTACCAAGGTCCTATATCCCGATATTGCAAAGAAATATAAAACCACTTCCAGCCGGGTCGAACGTGCTATCCGACATGCGATAGAAGTGGCCTGGAGCCGCGGTAACTATGATTCGATCTCATCTTTATTCGGTTATACTGTTTCGATGTCAAAAGCAAAGCCTACGAACAGTGAGTTTATTGCAATGGTCGCGGATAAGCTTAGGATTGAAAATAAGGCTGGCTGAAAGGGCTAGTTACGAAATCAATTAAAAGAAACAACGTTCTTTATTGGAGGAAAAGCAGCCAACAAAGAACGTTGTTTTGCATTACGTTAGGACAAAGGAACGCCATTACCTTCCAGAATTATGTTTCTTTCGTTCACGATAGAAAATAAATCCGCCAATAAAGAACATGCCGAGTGCAAATGCAAATAAACCTGCGATAAATTGCATCCAAAGATATGGAAAATATTGTTGGTCGAAGAAGGCATCTCTCATCCATTTTATCCCTATCCCGGCGACGATCCCGGGGAGAATTAAGATCAACCACGCTATAACACGCAAATCCAGTCGTCCTTTCTTTGTTTTCCTGCTTTTTATTTTATCGAACCCTCTTGTCCATGTCCATTGAGGTATTTATCTCTTAGGGGATAGCGTACAAGCTCTGGCAGGTTGCCAAGATCATGTGAAAACAGGTACAATTAACTATGAAAGAGTTTGCGCTCAACAATGATTCTCCGAATGGACTATGCTGCGCTGGTCGGGACGTTCTTGAATAAGCCACAGATCGGAGTTCCTTCATGGATTGAGGAAGGCCATGCTCACAGCAAGGCATACGGTGATATTTCTCGGTGCTTACATATTGAGCTTTGGGGTGGAATGATGGAAAAGGTACAGCCTTATCAGCTGGAATTAATTTTGGATCTTACACAGGATGCCATGATCGCTGTTGATCTTGATGGACGGGTAACTCTTTTCAACAAAAGCGCTGAACGCATGACAGGGTTACCGAAAAAACAGGTGATTGGTGAGAAAATCACTGATATCATGCCTTCCACTCAACTTCCCCGTGTGTTGAAAACCGGGCGTTCCGAATTTCATCAGGAACAAATACTGGAAAACGGCCGGAAAATTATCACAACACGAATTCCGATGACAGACGAGCGAGGGCAGCAATTTGGTGCTTTCGCTGCTTTCAATGACATCACCCGGATCGTGGATATGGCCGAGGAAGTCACGAGTTTGAAAAGCATTCAATCAATGTTAGAAGCGATTATTCAATCTTCCGAAGAAGCTATTTCTGTGGTCGATGAAAACGGACGCGGTCTCATGATAAATCCGGCTTATACTCGAATGACCGGACTGAAAAGTGAAGATGTGATTGGAAAACCGGCTACCGAGGATATCTCTGAGGGCGAAAGCATGCACATGTTGGTGTTAAAGACAAAGAAACCGGTTCGTGGAGTACATATGAGAGTCGGTCCAAAGGGCCGAAATGTCGTGGTCAATGTCGCACCTGTAATCGTTAATGGTAAGCTGAAAGGCAGCGTTGGAATTCTGCACGATGTTTCCGAAATTCAATCGTTGACAGATGAGTTAAATCGGGCTCGGCAAATCATTCGGACTTTGGAAGCGAAATATTCTTTTGATGACATTATCAGTTTCGCCTCAGATGAAATGAAGAATGTTATTGCTCAAGCCAAGACGGCTGCATTAACGCCCGTGACAATTTTATTAAGAGGAGAATCGGGAACAGGCAAAGAGCTGTTTGCGCATGCTATCCATAACGCCAGTGACCGGAAATATAATAAGTTTGTCAGGGTGAATTGCGCAGCCATCTCGGAATCCTTGCTGGAAAGCGAATTATTTGGTTATGAGGAAGGCGCTTTTTCCGGAGCCAAACGGGGCGGCAAAACCGGATTGTTCGAAGAGGCCAATGGCGGCAGCATCTTTCTTGACGAAATTGGCGAATTATCTTCCGGTACCCAGGCCAAGCTGCTTCGTGTCCTTCAGGAAAATGAAATTGTCCGTGTAGGAGGCACCAAGCCGATTTCGATTGATGTGAGAGTAATTGCAGCAACGAATGTTGATTTAGAAGCCCGATTGAGTCAAGGCAAATTTCGTAATGACTTATACTATCGGCTTAATAAAATGCCGATTCATATTCTTCCCCTGCGTCATCGAAAACAGGATCTGTTCGAGCTTTGCTGTCACCTGATCACAAAACTGAATCAGGAATATGGCCGGAATGTTGAAGGGATCACTGAACAGGCCCTGGAACATTTACAAAGGTATGATTGGCCGGGGAATGTGAGAGAACTCGAAAATGTGTTGGGACGAGCCATGATTTATATGGGGTTCCACACTTCCCAAATCGACGTCGAACATATTCCGCCTCTCGGAATGAATCCGCATCCTGAACTGGATCCATTTTTATTTAAGGATGCCCACTCTGAATCGTTGACTGACAGGGTAGCCCATTTCGAACGAAAAGTGATCCTGGAAGCCTTAAAGCAAAATGACGGCAATAAAACAAAAACAGCCAGCGCTCTTAAGATATCCATTCGTAATTTGTATTATAAAATGAAGAAGTTTGACCTTGCATGATGTGGCATGCAAATAATTGCGCAGTATGCAATTGTTTGCAGGTGTTTTTCGGATGCAGGGCTGTATTCATCGATCTAATGGATTGGCACAAATTTTGCATTATATAATATTGGTAAGTTTTTTTAAACATAAAGAGCTTAGATGCCAACTTGAATAGTGCGGAAAGATAAAGCACTGCCGAGCGGTGCTCGGTTATTTGTCGAGTATAGATGTAAATCGACAGGGCTACAAAAATGAAGGAGGAAAGGCTATGGAACTGTTCCATTATTTGGAGAACTATGACTACGAACAACTTGTGTTTTGCCAGGATAAAGAGTCGGGATTGAAGGCTGTAATTGCCATTCATGATACAACTCTTGGACCGGCACTCGGAGGAACGAGGATGTGGCAATATGATTCCGAGGATGCCGCTATTGAGGATGCCTTAAGATTGGCGCGTGGAATGACTTACAAAAACGCTGCTTCCGGATTGAACCTTGGCGGTGGAAAGACCGTTATTATCGGGGATCCCCGCAAGGATAAGAATGAAGCGATGTTCCGTGCTTTCGGCCGGTATATTCAAGGGTTGAACGGAAGATACATTACGGCTGAAGATGTAGGGACAACTGTTGCGGATATGGATTTAATACACGAGGAAACCGATTTTGTGACCGGTATTTCAGTGGCTTTTGGTTCCTCAGGAAACCCCTCTCCTGTAACCGCTTACGGCGTTTATAAAGGCATGAAGGCGGCCGCTCAGGAAGCCTTTGGATCGGACTCGCTTGAAGGAAAGACTGTTGCGGTTCAGGGAGTCGGGCATGTTGCCTACGTGTTATGCAAACATCTTCATGAAGAAGGCGCCCAATTAGTGGTGACGGATATCAATAAAGAGGCAGTAAAGCGCGCGGTCGATGACTTTGGCGCCAGAGCCGTTGATCCGGATGATATCTACGATGTTGATTGTGATATCTTTGCCCCTTGTGCCCTTGGGGCGGTCGTCAATGATGATACGATTTCAAGATTGAAGGCGAAAGTTATTGCCGGCTCGGCCAATAACCAATTAAAAGATGAAGCGCACGGCGACCAGCTTCATGAAATGGGAGTCGCATATGCTCCCGATTATGTAATTAATGCAGGCGGCGTTATCAATGTCGCTGATGAGCTGAATGGTTATAATCATGAAAGGGCGATGAAAAAGGTTGAAGGCATTTATGATAATGTCGCCAGGGTTTTTGAAATTTCCAAACGCGACGGAATCCCAACTTACGTGGCTGCAGATCGTCTTGCAGAAGAACGGATTGAACGGTTGAAAAATGCGAGAACCACGTTCTTGCGAAACGGCCATCATATTTTGAGCCGGCGTAATTAGTTAATCGTACGAGTAAACAACTGGAAGGGGATAGATTGAATGGCTGAAGAATACGATCTAGTCGTATTGGGGGGCGGTACAGGCGGTTATGTGGCCGCCATTCGCGCCTCTCAGCTCGGATTGAAAACAGCTGTTGTTGAAAAAGATAAACTGGGCGGTACTTGCCTGCATCGCGGCTGCATCCCGAGTAAGGCGTTGCTTAGAAGCGCCGAGGTTTATACGGCAGCCCGCAAAGGCGAAGAATTCGGCGTTATGATGAAAGAGCTCGGGTTCGATTACGGAAAAGCTCATGAAAGAAAGCAGAAGATTATAGCTCAATTGCATCAAGGTGTACAGGGATTAATGAAAAAAGGAAAAATCGATGTGTTCGAAGGAATGGGGCGTATCCTTGGACCTTCAATTTTCTCTCCGCTCCCCGGAACGATTTCCGTGGAAATGGCGAACGGTGAAGAAAATGAAATGCTGGTTCCGAAGAATGTCTTGATTTCGACGGGTTCACGTCCCCGAACCCTTCCCGGACTAGAAATTGATGGAGATAAGGTGGTTACCTCTGACGAAGCGGTTAATATGGAAACTTTGCCTGATTCCATTATTATTGTCGGGGGCGGCGTAATCGGGATTGAATGGGCTTCTTTGTTTGTTGATCTTGGAGTTGACGTGACGATCCTGGAATATGCTGATCGCATTTTACCTACAGAGGATTCGGATATCTCCAAAGAAATGACCCGGCTGATGAAGAACAAAGGGGTTAAGATTGTAACAGGGGCAAAAGTGTTGCCTGATACTGTGGAAAAAAAGGACAAGGTCACAGTCAAGGCAGAGCTTCAAGGGAATGAAGAGTCATTTGCCGCTGAGAAAATGCTTGTTTCCGTTGGACGTCAGGCTAATTCAGAAGGAATCGGGTTAGAGAACACCAATATTAAACTTGAAAACGGTTTCATTCAAACGAATCGATTTCACCAAACGGCGGAATCTCACATTTATGCAATTGGTGATGTCATTGGCGGCTTGCAATTGGCTCATGTTGCTTCACACGAGGGGATTGCGGCGGTTGAACATATTGCCGATCAAAATCCTGAACCCATTGACAGTACGATGATAGCGCGCTGTGTTTATTCGCGGCCTGAAACCGCAAGTGTAGGATTGACGGAAGATGAAGCAAAGGAACAAGGCTACGACCTGAAGGTTGGCAAGTTTCCTTTTCAGGCTATCGGCAAAGCTTTGATTTACGGCGAGGCAGAGGGTTTTGTGAAATTTGTTACGGACGAGAAAACCGATGATTTATTGGGAGTCCATATGATCGGTCCGCATGTAACGGATATGATTTCAGAGGCCTCGCTAGCCCGTGTTCTGGATGCAGCGTCATGGGAGGTAGCTGAAACGATTCATCCGCACCCGACGCTGGGAGAAATTATGGGTGAGGCGGCGCTGGCCGTTGACGGCAAAGCCATTCATTCTTAACTCTAACCCGCCAAAGACTGGTTAGAGTTAGGGCCACAGGCGGATGCCACAGATTCTGAAAACCCTGGAGTAGGCTCGCGTTTACGTTTTTTCGGGTCCCCCGAAAATGCTCCTTGAGCGGGGTGAAAATCGGGGCACAAATACGCCGGGGCGAATTTGATAGAGGAGGTAGTCAAATGGCTGAAAATCGACATAAAGCACTCGGGCTGAATGACAATCATGTTCTGGAAATGTACGAAAAAATGTTGTTGGCCCGCAAAGTAGACGAACGTATGTGGCTCTTGAATAGAGCCGGGAAAATCCCCTTTGTTATTTCCTGCCAGGGTCAGGAAGGCGCACAGGTTGGTGCGGGAATGGCTTTGGACAGAGAGAAGGATTTTATTTCTCCCTATTACCGGGATATGGGGCTGGTGATTGTTTTTGGAATGACAGCCCGAGATTTAATGTTATCCGGATTTGCGAAAGCTGAAGATCCAAGCTCCGGGGGGCGGCAAATGCCAGGGCACTTCGGCCAAAGAAAAAATCGTATTCTGACGCAATCATCCCCAGTGGCGACCCAGATACCGCATGCTGTTGGAACTGCACTGGGTTCGCAAATGGACGGGGAGGCTACTGTAAGCCTTACAACGTTTGGGGAAGGATCGTCCAACCAGGGAGATTTCCACGAGGCCGCCAACTTTGCAGGAGTCCATAAACTGCCTGTCATTTTCATGTGTGAAAATAATAAATATGCGATTTCTGTACCGGTCAAGAAACAATTGGCCTGTGAGAAAGTTTCGGACCGCGCCAAAGGTTACGGGATGCCGGGGATTACAGTGGATGGGAATGATCCGCTTGCCGTTTATGAAGTCGTGAAAGAAGCGGCTGATCGTGCTCGCCAAGGTGAAGGCCCGACATTGGTTGAAACGGTATCTTACCGGCTGACACCACATTCGAGTGACGATGACGATATGACTTATCGCGAGAAAGCGGAAGTGGAAGAGGCAAAGAGTAAGGATGCAATTCGCACCTTTGCTGCGTACTTAAGAGAAACCGGTGTAATGACAGAAGACAAAGAGAAAGAGATTGTGGAGCGAATTGAAGAACAGGTTGAAGAGGCTACCGAATATGCGGAAAATGCGGCCTACGCGGAGGCCGAGT
Organism: Caryophanales bacterium; assembly: GCA_036381575.1. Taxonomy (GTDB): domain Bacteria; phylum Bacillota; class Bacilli; order Bacillales; family DASSOY01; genus DASSOY01. The sequence goes on along the minus strand of DASVCO010000163.1, from coordinate 10,372 downwards.
CGGCTATGAAATATGTTTATGCCGAATAACGGAGGAGGCTACGCGGAAGAGGTGCAGTACACGTTCCTCTGTGTGAGCGAAGAAGCATACTCGGTGTAGTGCAAATATAAGGGAGTGAATCATATGCCTGTCATTTCATATATTGAAGCAGTGACACAAGCCTTACGTGAAGAGCTTGAACGTGACACGAACGTTTTCGTGTTTGGAGAAGATGTGGGAGTTCGAGGTGGTGTGTTCCGCGCGACAAACGGTTTAATTGATGAATTCGGAGAAAAGCGTGTGATTGATACGCCGTTGACGGAGTCGGCCATAGCCGGTATTGGGGTCGGCGCGGCGATGTACGGGAAACGGCCCGTTGCGGAAATCCAATTCGCTGATTTTATTATGCCTGCCGTCAACCAAATTATTTCGGAAGCAGCCAAAATCCGTTATCGTTCCAACAATGATTGGGGATGCCCGATGACCATTCGTGCGCCTTACGGAGGCGGTGTGCATGGAGCGCTGTATCATTCGCAATCTGTAGAAGCGATATTTGCGAGTACCCCAGGGTTGAAAATCGTGATGCCTTCAACGCCTTATGATGTTAAAGGGCTTTTGAAAGCGGCTATTCGTGATGAGGATCCGGTATTGTTTTTCGAACATAAGCGGGCTTATCGACTGATCAAAGAGGAAGTGCCGGAGGAAGATTATACACTGCCAATCGGAAAAGCTGATGTAAAGCGAGAAGGTGACGACATTACGGTGATCACCTACGGGCTTTGCACACATTTTGCTCTTCAAGCTGCTGACAAACTGGAGTCCGAAGGAATTTCGGTACATATTCTTGATTTACGGACCGTTTATCCGCTTGATAAAGAAGCGATCGTAGAAGCGGCTTCAAAGACCGGCAAGGTGTTGCTGGTCACCGAAGACAACAAGGAAGGCAGTGTGCTCAGTGAAGTTTCGGCGGTAATTTCTGAGGAATGCCTTTTCGACCTTGACGCACCCATTCAACGTTTGGCCGGGCCGGATATTCCGGCTATGCCGTTTGCAAGTCCGATGGAGAAATTCTTTATGGTCGATGCCGAAAAAGTTGAAAAAGCGATGCGCGATTTAGCGGAATTTTAGAAGGGTATGAGGTTAAACCCTGACTTCTGAAACGGAGGAATATTATGGCAACCGAAAAAATCGTGATGCCCCAGCTCGGCGAAAGTGTTACCGAGGGAACAATAAGTAAATGGCTGGTTGAGACCGGGGACACAGTGAAGAAATATGATCCGATTGCCGAAGTAATGACGGATAAAGTCAATGCTGAAGTCCCATCTTCTTTTACAGGGACGATTAAAGAATTGGTCGCTTCAGAAGGGGATACATTAGCGGTCGGCGAACTTGTCGCTTATATAGAGGTAGAAGGAGGAGCGGCGAAGTCGCCTGAACAATCCGATTCGAAGGATGAGAAAAAGGAAACCGAACCCAGGCAGGAAGATGCCGGGCAAGAAGAACAGCCAATGAAGAAACGTTATTCACCGGCGGTGTTGCGGCTTGCTCAGGAGAATGATATTGATCTGGATCAAGTAAATGGTTCTGGGAAAGGCGGAAGAATCACACGAAAGGATATTCAAAAGCTGATTGATTCGGGTGATCTCCCGAAGGCCGATACCTCTCAGGAGGAGTCGTCGAGTCCAGTGGCACCGCAAGCTCCATCTTCGCCTCAGCCCGTACAGTCGGGATCGGATGTATCTACTAGCCAAGGTGATGTAGAAATTCCTGTATCCGGGGTTCGCAAAGCCATCGCATCAAATATGGTGAAATCGAAACATGAGGCGCCGCACGCCTGGATGGTCGTTGAAGCTGACGTTACCAATCTGGTGCAGTACCGTAAGTCGGTTAAGGAAGAATTCAAGCAGAAAGAAGGCTATAGCCTGACATTCCTGCCGTTCTTCATCAAAGCGGTTGTAGAAACGTTGAAGGAATACCCGCAGATCAATTCGATGTGGGCAGGAGACAAGATCATTCAAAAGAAAGCCATTAACATTTCGGTTGCGGTTGCGACAGACGAGGCTCTTTACGTGCCGGTCCTGAAAGATGCCGATGAAAAAAGCGTCAAAGGCTTGGCGAAAGGTGTAAAAGAATTATCCACGAAAGTTCGCAACAACCAATTGTCAGCGGCTGACATGGAAGGCGGCACCTTTACTGTGAACAATACGGGGTCGTTTGGCTCAGTGATGTCTTCGCCGATTATCAATCATCCACAGGCTGCTATCCTCTCGGTTGAATCGATTGTCCAGCGCCCTGTTGTGAAAGATGGCATGATCGCAGTGCGGGATATGGTCAATCTTTGTCTGTCTCTTGACCACAGAGTTTTGGACGGCCTGGTTTGCGGCCGATTCCTTGCCCGGGTCAAAGAAAGACTGGAAAACATCTCAAAAGAAAATACTTCAATTTATTAGAATCATCAACCGTTGCCACACATCCGGCAACGGTTGTATTTTGATCACGGCAAGCAGGGTTAGCGTTGAATCCAACGACACCCTTTGCAGGTAATCTCTAATTTGCTCCAAGCTTATCATCTCATTTGAAATTTGCATCCTCTTCAGTTGGATAAGAGAAGGGATTTAAAGAAGAAGGTCGAATAAGTTGTAAATAGGCAGAAAAAAGACAAAAGGTGCTTTTTTTCAGTGAAAAATCTAATAAGGAGATGGAACCAGTCATGAAAATTTTTATTTCCGCAGATATTGAAGGGGTTTCCGGGGTTGCGACAAACCAACAGTTGAAAAAAGAAAGTGAATATCAACGTTTTCGCCAATTGATGACGGAGGATGTGAATGCAGCTATAGAAGGGGCCTTCGAGGCGGGAGCAACGGAAGTGGTCGTCGCTGATGGACACGGGAATATGTCTAATATTTTTATAGAGAATCTGGATCCCCGGGCCAGTCTCGTGTCTGGCAACAACCGGGTGATGTGCCAGATGGAAGGCTTGGATGATACTTTTGATGGTGTATTTTTCGTTGGCTATCACGGGCGTGAAGGCGGATCTGAGCGTACGATCATCAATCATACGTTGGCCGGTGTTTGTGTTGAGGAAATGCGAATCAACGGCAAGGTCGTCGGGGAAACCGAATTAAATGCCGGTGTCGCCGGATATTTTAACAATCCAGTTTTACTTGTGACTGGGGATGATGCGCTTGAGAAGGAGGTTAAAGAAACTCTTCCGGAAGTTGAGGCAGCGGTAGTAAAGCGCGGGGTTGATCGTTTCGCTGCAGAACTGTTCCCCGTCAAAAAGGCCCAGGAAATGATTAAAGAAAAGGCCAAAAAGGCTGTTTCAAAAGCTAAAGAAATCAAGCCGTATGTTGTAAACGGACCCGTTACCTTTGAGATTTCCTTTAAGGCGACCAATCAGGCCTTAATGACAACAACGATTCCATCTGTGGAGTTAATCGGCCCCAAAACAATTCGTTTTACATGTGAGGATTACCTAACAGCGTACAAACATATGTGGGGTTGTGTCATTATTGGGATGGCCGCAACCAACGGAGTTTTAGGGCATGCCAATGCTTGAATTTAGAAGCGGATCAGGTTGGAAAGGTTAGCCTGATCCGCCGCTATCTGTTTAGGAGAGTTCAAAATGCCATTCCTATGAACTATCGAAAGTACTGATACCCCAAAGAGGATTTTGCGAGGAAGGAATTTGACAACTTGTAAAGAAAGAGTTAGGTGTGAAAATCCCCCGTGGTTGTATTTTTTTATACTCCATTTCTTAAAAGGGATGACCTTAATCCAGACCATATGTTATTTTACCGCCTCCATCCCCGCATTTCTTGCGGTCCCAGGGCTTGAAGCTACTTCACCACGGATTTCCCGATAAAAAAGCAGCAAAGGGTATCGTTAATTACAATTATCCAAGCGTTTTAAACTTGATTTAAGCAAGATGGAGAAGGCATGTATAGGTTTGGAAGTCATATATCAAATCATGATGTTTAAATATTAATGTTTACCCGCAACAAAGGACATCCAGAAAGGATTGAAAAAAACATGGTCTCCACCGAAGAAAAATTGCTGGCTTACTTAAATGCCAAGTCCGCTTATCAGTCACAGGCCATTCCAACGAAAAATAAGTTTACCTTTATTTCCAAATTGACCGGTATTCCGCAGATGTGGACATTGGATGAAAATCAGGGACCTGTCCAACTTGGGCATTTTGCAGACCGAGTTATGAGTGTCCATCATTCTCCGCAGGGTGATAAGACTGTGATTGGGATGGACCACAAAGGAAATGAAAAACAACAACTGTATTTACTAAGAGAAACAGATGCAGAGGCCGAAACATTGATTTGCGCGCCGGAATACTTTCATAATTTTGGAGGTTGGTCACCGGATGGGCGACAAATCACGTTTTCGAGTAATCGCCGCCATCCCGGATATTTTGATGTGTTTGTGCAGGATGTTTTGACGAAAGAGGTTGAAACGGTTTTTCAGTTTGACGGCAAGTGTGTTCCTTTGAGTTGGCTTCAGGATGGGGAGCATATTTTGATCAGCATTGCGGAAACCAATATTGATAACGCGATCTACATATTGAATTTAATAACGAATGAAATCACGAGAATTGGAAAGAAGGAGACCCCAGCCTCCTACCAATCCATTGAACTAACCAAAGATGGAAAAGGCGGTTACTTGTTAACGGATTCAGGGGAAGAAACGACTTATTTATGCCGATTTTTCTTTGATCATCCTGATCAATTGGAAATATTGGACAACGTGGCAGAATGGGACATTGAAGGATTGAAATTGTCACCGAATGAAAGCCGATTGATTTTTACGTTAAATGAAGGCGGCATCTCGCGATTATGGATGTTGGATTTGCATACAAAACGAAAAAACACAATAGAAGGTATTCCTGATGGTGTGATTGAATCTCTTTCCTGGTTAAACGATGACCAGTTTATTTTTACGTTAAAAACCCCGACAATGCCGGGAGATATTTGGTGTTATACCCTGTCCGAAGAAAAGTTGAAGAGGCTGACTAATGTCGGTCAATCAGAAGTGGAAGGGTTATGGAAAGAACCCGAATTGTGTTCATTTCCTTCTTTCGATAATCTGGAAATCCCTTATTTCTATTACGAAAAAGAGCCCGGGGTTAACAAACCTGCTGTTGTATATGTACACGGCGGTCCAGAAAGCCAAATTCGTGCTGTGTATAATCCCGTAATTCAATATTTGGTCAATCAAGGTTTTGCTGTGGCAGCCCCCAATGTCAGGGGAAGTAAAGGGTACGGGCGGACGTATATCAAATTGGATGATGTCAGAAAAAGAATGGATTCAGTTAAAGATCTTTCTGGATTGGTGCAGGATTTGGTGAGTTCACATGGTGTAAGCTCTGAGAAAATCGGGATTATGGGACGAAGCTACGGGGGATTTATGGTCTTGGCTGCCTTAACACATTTTCCCGACTTATGGGCGGCTGGTGTCGACATTGTCGGCATTTCGCATTTTAAGACCTTTTTACAAAACACAGGGGCATGGCGCCGTCATTTAAGAGAAAGTGAGTATGGATCATTGGAACATGATGCCGATTTTTTTGAGGAAATTGCACCTCTCAATCATTCTGATAAAATTACAGCCCCCCTGCTCGTTTTTCATGGCCGTAATGATACCCGTGTTCCTGTCAGTGAAGCAGAGCAGCTTGTCTCGGATATGAAAAAGCGCAAGCAGACCGTAGAGTTTCATGTTTTTGAAGATGAAGGCCATCAAACTGAAAAAATAGAAAATCATATAACCATGCACAGCAGGACAGTAGCGTTCATGGAGCAATACTTAAAAGAAAGTTAGACCAATACGATGGAGGTTTTTGTTATGGGGAACATGCCAAATGATTTCTTGCTGCCCAGGGTTAAGGATGTTTATGGAAGACTATTAAATGATGCGTTGATTAAGCAGGCTCTTGCTTACATAAAATCGGACCACGAGAGGACCACTTCGGATCAAATAGCAATTACAGAAATACCCGCACCCCCTTTTCAGGAGGGAACCCGTGCGGAGAATTTCATTCAACGATTGCGTGATTTGCATCTTGAGAACGTGACGATGGATGATGAAGGAAACGTTTACGGCACTCGCCCGGGAACAGGAGAAGGTCCAAAGATATTTGTTTCCGCTCACCTGGATACTGTTTTTCCGGGGGGCACTGATACAACCGTGACGGAGAAAGACGGAATTCTCTACGCGCCGGGTATTAGTGATGATACAAGGGGATTGGCCGAGTTGCTTGCGGTGATCCGGGCATTCAACGAGGCAAACATTCAGAACCAAGGGGATATTATTTTTGGAGCAACGGTGGGGGAAGAAGGCGCCGGGGATTTGCGCGGAGTCAAGGCGTTTTTCAAGGAACATCACGATATTGATGGGTTCTTGTCAATAGATGGACCGACATTTAACAAGATTATTTATTTGGGAACAGGGAGTTTCAGATACAAAGTTACATATAAGGGGCCGGGAGGCCATAGTTTCGGCGCCTTCGGGACTCCGAGTGCAACACATGCACTGGGAAGAGCAATGGCGGAAATAGCCGAATTAAGAACAAAAGAAGAGCCGAAAACGACCTTTACGGTCGGAGAGGTTCACGGTGGTACGTCTGTTAATGCAATTGCCGCTGAAGCCAGCATGACAGTTGATTTGCGCTCGAATGATGAAGGAGAGCTCGAACGATTAGCTGACAAGTTTCTATCGATTGTGGAAAAAGCGGCCGATGATGAAAACCGTAGATGGAACAGTAACAAACTGATTGTCGAAATTGACCGGTTCGGGAACCGTCCCCCGGCCAGTCAATCTCGCGACGACATCATTGTTCAAATAGCCTGGGCATCTGTAGAATCGATTGGTGGAAATCCAGAATTATCCGGTCCCAGCAGCACTGATGCTAATCATCCAATGAGTTTGGGGATTCCATCTGTGACATTGGGGAGAGGCGGCCTTGCCGGGGGAGAGCATACTCTTGAAGAATGGTATGACCCTAAAGATGCCTTTTTAGGTGTTCAAAAAAATTTCCTGACCCTGCTTGGGCTGGTCGGTGTTAAAAACGTCAGTGAACCGCTTCTGTAATTTTCATTTGCCCAAATTCTGCGGAAACGAGATTTCATCCCCGGACACAAAGAAGCTCTGCCAGGCTGGAGATCAGGTTATTTACAGGAGAAATTTCCTCCTCAGGTTTCTATTCAGGTTACAATGGGAAAAACAAAGAGTGAAGTCATTAAGGAAGGGTGTTATGGAATGGCCAATAATGTTGAAGGAAAAGTTGTTATCTTAACTGGAGCTTCCAGTGGAATTGGTGAGGGAACTGCGAAAGAGTTGGCGGCACATGGGGCAAAGCTTGTTCTGGCGGCCCGTCGCGAGAGCCGTCTGCAGGCTTTGAAAGAGGAGATTGTGAAAGCCGGAGGCGAAGCTGAATTCAAAATCACCGATGTCACTTCCCGTGAAGATATGGAAGAGCTTGCGGAATTCACAATCCATACATACGGGAAAATTGACGTGATTGTCAACAACGCGGGCCTCATGCCGCTTTCTTTTATGAACAAGCTGAAGGTCGATGAATGGGATCGCATGGTGGATGTTAATATCAAAGGGGTCTTGTATGGGATTGCCGCCGTGCTTCCGCACATGCAGGAAAGAAACCACGGCCATGTCATTAACGTATCTTCCGTTGCAGGACATGAAGTAGGGCTGGGTGGAGCTGTATACAGCGGGACGAAATTCGCTGTCCGGGCTATTACGGAAGGGCTGAGGCAAGAAGAATCACCAAAAAGCAATATTCGTACGACGATTATCTCACCGGGAGCAGTCGCTACAGAATTGACCGAAACCATCACAGACGAAGATGTCAAAAGCATGTTTGGAAAGATGGCATTGGAGCCGATTGAATCGGAGGATATCGGAAGGGCGATTCGGTATGCAATCGAGCAACCCGATTCCGTTTCAATCAACGAAATCCTCGTCAGGCCCACTTCACAGAAATAGAAATATCGGAACCTTTGCCGGCTGTTTAAATAGCCGGCTCTATTTGTCTGGACACAAAAAGAAAGATGAGTTTCCACTCATCTTCCCAAAAAAGGGGGTTAAGGGGTATAGAGGTGTTGGTTACATTTATCATATTACCCTGCCTTCGAAATGTTAAACCTATTTTTATAAAAAAATTTTTAAAAACCCGAGGCTGTCTTATAAACAAATACTCAGAACGATTACGAGCAATATAAACAGGACGAGTATGATAATGAGATCGCCGTTGATGTTCATATGATGCCGCCCTCCCCCGTTTTTCGCCAAATCTTCACGAATCCTATTTCCCATCATTCTATGTCAACCCCATTCATTTCGGAAGTCCCATTGTATGAAAATAATCTTCGTTCTTTAAAGATGTGGAATATTTTATTTCTAAAGCTATTTCAAAATAAAAGAGGAAAAATGTAGAATTCCGCCGAAATATATAGATGGAAACAGAGAGCAGATTAGGGGGACACAACATACATGAGCGAGTTACAGCATCTTAGGGCCAAGGTGAGCCGGCTTTCCAGCCTGTTGGAGGCTTCTAAAGAATTCAATTCAACTATTGATGTTGAAAAGGTGTTAGGGCGGATCTTGCAGCAAATGATTCGGGTAATCGAGGCTGAGGCTGGTACCCTGTGGCTTTTCCATAAGGAAGAGGGATTGATCCAGGCCAAGGTTGCGGAAGGGCCTTCGAAAGACAGCATCCTTAATATTGAATTACAAGCGGGAGAAGGCATTGTCGGGAAAGTGATTTTGACCGGCAAACCTCATTTTGTCGAAGATGTCCGGATGGACCCGAAATGGGCATGGCGGGTGGATCATGAGAGTGGATTTGTGACTCGCTCCATGTTGACGATTCCATTACTCGTCAAGGGGGGGGGCGATCGGGGCACTCCAGCTATTGAATAAAAAAGGCGGCCGGTTATTTGATCAAGAGGATCTTGAGTTAGCCCTTTCTTTGGCTCAGCAATCCGCTTTGGCATTACATAACAGCCAAATGTATGACGAATTGTCCAGAATGGCGATGAGTACCATTCGAACCTTGACAAAGGCCGTTGACGCCCGTGATCCATATACATCAGGTCATTCGGAAAGAGTAGCGCGCTATACAAGATGGATTGCCGAACAACTGGGGATGGACAAGGAGGAGTGTCTCGAGTTGGAGCGTGCAGCCCTTCTTCATGATGTCGGGAAAATCGGGATTCCTGATCAGATTCTCGCCAAACCCGAGCGATTAACGGAGGAGGAATTTGCAATTATCAAGAAACACCCGGAGATCGGGGCTGAAATATTGGCCGATATGGAACCGAGAGACCGTATGAAATTAACCGTCCGTGTCGCTCGTTCGCACCATGAAAGGTTAGACGGCAGCGGTTATCCGGATGGGCTGCGTGGGGATGAGATTCCGTTGGATGTACGAATTACAGCGGTGGCGGATTCGTTTGATGCCATGACCACCGATCGGCCATACAGCCAGGGAAGAAATTTTCGGGAAGGTTTGAACGAGTTAATTCGCTGTAAAGGGACAATGTTTGATTCAACTGTCGTGGAGGCTTTTGAGACGGTTTTAATAAATAAATCGGATGAAACGGGGCGGGATGTTTGAGTTTGTTTGACATTTTGTTGGTCGGCCATTTTGTGGGGGACTTCCTGTTCCAAACGAATTGGATGGCAGTAAACAAAGAAAAGAAATGGCTCCCGCTGCTTGCGCACTGTGCTGTTTATACGGGCTGTTGTTGGACTGTTTGGATTGATTTCCGGGGGGGCTTTCTTTCTGGGGTATTACAGCCATTTTTATTGGACATGTAATCTTGGATCGGAAAACCTTCGTTTCATTTTGGGTACGGCACGTTCAGGCCGCACGGGGGCCGGAAGCTGAATGGCTGGGCGTGGTAACCGATCAAATCTTTCATATTTTATTACTCGCTCTTGCCATTTATTTGACGAATCCGGGAGGGCTGTGACATGGAGCGGCCAACCAAAACGTATGAAATGGAGAAAGAGATTCCTCTGCCGAGAAGGCAGGTATGGGATCTGCTGGCTAATACAGATCATCTGAATCGACTCATTGGGCTGTTTCCGATTCAATATGGCGGACTGCATAATAATGAATCTCTTGTGTATCATGAAATCCATGCGAAAGTAGCGGGTGTCATTCCATTGAAATGGAAAGAGTACCCTTTTGAGTGGACGAAATATCGTTTCTATGCGGTGGAAAGGCTTTATACAGGCGGCCCATTAAAGCGGTTCTACGGCGGTATTGAATTGGAAGACTCCGGAACTGTTCTGCCTGACGGTGAAAGAGCGACTATGGTTAAATTATTTGCCCATTTCACAGCGGCAAACCCGTTGGGAATCG
>DASVCO010000162.1:0-18109 GCA_036381575.1 Caryophanales bacterium | reverse complement strand
AAAAGACAACCGCGCCAAATGAGCAACATGCTCTACGTCATCCTTTGTAATCCGGGCCACATTCTCACCTCCAAAAAGTCTTGTCCAATACAAAAATAATACCAAACTTCGCACAGGACGGGCAAATGGCAGTACAGTAATCAATCCCTGCACAAAAACAAACCCGAACCTTTAAAAACAGGTTGGACAATAGAAAAAGCCTTGAACCCCAAAAGATTCAAGACTTTCCGTATTGCTCTTCCCTGGTTGGCCCTAATTTGCGGAGACTTTGCTTCGCAAATCTTGTTCGATTTCCTCAAGGCTGCGCCCCTTTGTTTCTGGCACGTAAAAGAATACAAAGAGAAAGGCCAGAACCCCGATCGCGGCAAAGATCATAAAGACCCAGGCTATGCCGATTGCGGCCAACAAAACGGGAAATAACAAAGAAACAATCAAATTGCCTGCCGAAAGAAAGAGTGTTGTGATTCCAGTTCCGGCCCCGCGAGCTTTTAATGGGAATAGCTCAGGCAATATCACCCAGACTGCCGGTCCCCAGGTTGCCGCAAAAAACACAATAAAGATGCCGAGGAAAACCACAGTTACCCATACCGTTGAGGCGGTGAGCCCGGCAAAGAATAGAATACAGGAAAGGACCACAAGGCTGATCACCATGCCGACGTTTCCCCACAGCATCAACTTTTTACGGCCGACCTTATCAATCGTCGCAATAGCCACAAGGGTCAATAACACATTAACAATTCCGATCCCGACTGTACTCAGAATCGAAACGGAGTCCCCCAGCCCTGCCTTACTGAAAATAGTTGGAGCATAGTAAATGATTGCATTGATGCCAATGAACTGCTGAAAAACAGCCAGGCCGATTCCGGCAACCAGCATCGGGCGAAGCCAACGTGCCTTTAGAATGGTCATCGCATCTTCTTCAACCTCTTCGGTTTCTTTAATTTCCCGAATCTCGGAGTCAATTTCATCTCCTTTGCGCGTCAACTTCATGACTTCACGCGCTTCTTTTTCACGCTTCCTTTTTATAAGCCAACGTGGACTCTCTGGCATGAAGGCAACACCGATCACCAGGGCAATTGCCGGCACGACAGCCAATCCCAACATCCAGCGCCACCCCTCAACCGGTGTAAAAACATAATTAATAATGTAGGCGAGCAAAATGCCGATAGTGATCATCAACTGGTTTAATGAAGCCAAAGTGCCGCGAATATGAGTCGGTGCCATTTCTGAAAGGTAAAGAGGAACGAGAGCAGTCGACCCGCCAACCGCGAGTCCAATCACAATCCTTGAGATCACAAGCATTGTCGCATTCACAGAAAAAGCCGCTCCCAGCGCCCCGATAATATAAACAAATGCGATGAACAAAACAACACGCCGGCGCCCCCACCGGTCAGAAACCGGGCCGCTCAGCCCCGCACCAATAATGGCGCCGATGAGCAAGGCACTGACAACCAGGCCCTGCATAAAATGATTCAATGGAATATCTTGTTTGATAAACAGCAATGCCCCCGAAATCACCCCGGTATCATACCCGTAAAGCATTCCCCCAAGCGCGCCGAAAAAGTAAATTAAACTCTTGTTCGTTTTTCCGTACATGAATAATGCCTCCTTTAAAACCTAAACCCTAGCAACAATTGGACGATGTCTCCATCGCCTGAGCACGGGGATATCATAATAAATCTCCTGTAATCATTATTCCACTGCAGAGAGTTATTGAAACTGGCCCAATAGATGAGCGGCCAAAACAAAATCCCGTCAAAAAAATTCACATTATGATACGATATGAATACCGAATTACATGTGGAGGTGTTTTGATGTACGATGTGATCATTGTAGGCGGCGGTCCAGCCGGACAAAGCGCGGCCATTTTCACGAGCAAGGCAGGAAAACAAACTCTGGTTCTTGACAACGAAAAAGGATTAACACAAAAAGCCTGGGTGCGTAACCACTACGGCCTGCCAGACGTGGAGGGCGGCGAACTTGTTGCGGCCGGCCGCAAACAGGTCGATCAATTCGGCGCGGAAGTCAAAAAGGCAACTGCCACAAACATAACCAAAGAGGGCGAGACCTTTAAAGTGGAGACTAAAGAAGGCGACACTTACGAGGCCGCTCACATTATCCTGACGACAGGCGCCAATCAAAAGCTGGCGGAGGCAATCGGGCTTGAAACACGGCCGGGTACCGAGCCATATGTGAAATCCGTAATCGTCGTAGACGGGGATGGACGCACCAGCGAAAAGGGTATCTGGGCTGCCGGTACGGCAGGAGGCGTTAGCGTACACACGATTGTCACGAGCGGTGACGGAGCGCGAGTGGCGATCAATCTGCTGAGCGATTTGAAAGGCGAGCGTCACGTCGACCACGACGCGCTGTAAAAGAGCGAAACGGCCTGTTCTTTGAACAGGTCGTTTTTTTGCGTTCACCTGTGAAATTTTACAACTTTTTTTCTGAGCAAACTTCTTGTGTCCCCCTGCCGAAATCCATAAGATGGATTTATTACATTAGAGAAACGAGGGAAAGCTGATGAAGTCAGCCCAATCCAATGAGCAGCTTGTCGGTGGGCTAGCAGCGGTCGGGGCTTATTTCCTGTGGGGCATTATGCCGATTTATTGGAAGTTGATTGACGGGGCTTCTGCAGGAGAAGTGTTGGCCAACCGAATTCTTTGGTCTTTTATTTTTATGATACTGGTTTTATTCCTAACCAGAAAGATGAATCGCTTAAAGCTTGATCTTAAGGCATTATTCGCTGCTCCCAAAAGACTTATGATCATCATCGGTGCTTCTCTTATCATTACCGTGAACTGGTACACCTTTATTTGGGCGGTCAGTCAGGGGCATGTGGTCCAGGCCAGTCTAGGCTATTACATTAATCCGCTGGTCAGCGTGCTGCTTGGCATTATTTTTTTGAAAGAAAAACTGTCAATCTCACAAATGATTTCCGTAGGGCTTGCTCTTATCGGAGTGTTGATTATGGGGGTTCACACTGGTACATTTCCGTGGATTTCGATCACACTTGCGTTTAGCTTCGGCCTTTATGGATTACTCAAGAAAACCGTTCATCTTCCGGCCATGACCGGCCTGACCATTGAAACCTCCATTATGGCACCTGTTGCTCTGATTTACCTGATTCTCATTGATTCAGAAACAGGCGGAATTTTAACTTCCGATCCGGGGTTGGAAGCATTGCTGATTGGGACCGGTATTATCACAGCCGTACCCCTGCTCTTATTCGCCGCAGGAGCCAACCGCATTTCACTGGCGATGGTCGGATTTTTTCAATATCTCGCGCCGACAATTATGTTGATTCTGGGTACTGTGGTGTACAATGAGCCGTTCAATCATAACGATCTTGTGGCATTCGTGCTGATATGGATCTCTCTAGTCCTGTTCACCTTTTCGCGGACGAAGTGGCTGACTCGCCTTGAAAACAAGCTATTGCGAAAAAAGGCTCCCTATAAAGAAATCAGAAGATCCATTTAACCAGAAACCCTTGAGTCTCCCAACTCAGGGGTGTTTCATTCAATAGCGGCCAGGTTGATATGTTAAACTAACGGGGACAAACGAGACCAAGGAGTGGAGAAACCATGACACAAAGAATCGCCATCGATATGGACGAAGTAATGGCTGATGCGGTTACCAAACACCTCGATCTTTTCAACAAGGATTATCGAGAAAACATCAAACTCGCTGACCTGCATGGAAAAAAACTTAAAGACCTGCGCCCGGACTTAAAAACGGAAATCCGAAGTTATTTTGACGATACGAGCTTCTTTCGGGACCTTAAGGTCATCGAAAACAGTCAGGAAGTCATCGAAGAATTACACAACCACTATGAGATTTTCATCACAACCGCAGCGATGGAGGTCCCTTCTTCTTTTACAGCGAAATATGAATGGCTGAAAGAACACTTTCCTTTTCTATCTGATATGAACTTTGTGTTCTGCGGGGACAAGAGCATCATCAATGCTGATTACCTGATCGACGACAATTCCCGCCATTTCAAACATTTCCGCGGGCAAGGCCTTTTGTTCACAGCACCGCACAACATTCATGAAACCGAGTATGTCAGGGTCAATAACTGGCAGGAAGTTCGCGATTATTTTCTGGGAGAATCTCGTTAAGAAGTTCCATCCACAATCAATTGATAGAAACAAACATCCTGCCACTCACCAAACTTGCGGCCCACTTCCCGAAAACAGCCGACCTTCTCAAAACCAAACCTTCGGTGCAGACGGGCGCTGGGCTCAGCATCATTCGCAATCCCTGCTACAATGACATGATGCCCTAATTGTTTCGCCCGGCGGATCAAATCCTCCATCAACAAACTGGCAATGCCTTTGCCACGGTACATTTTATGAACATAGATGGAGGATTCGACCGTTTGGGAATAGGCCGGTTTGCCCCGAAATACCGACAAATAACAGTAACCTATCAATCTTTCGTCCTCCACGGCCACGATAAAAGGATGTTTGGCGTCGAAGCCGGAAAACCACTGCTTTCGGCCTTCAACAGTCTGTTCATTCAAATCAAAGGTTGTGGCCGACGATCTTACCACATCATTGTAAATGGCCAGAATCTCCGGCAAATCAGATGGTTCGGCTTTCCTTAAGTGAATCAATCCTCTTCCTCCTTCATTCTATGTTCATTAACCTTGTTGTCCACGATAAACAGCTGTCCGCAATTCATGGATGTACGGTTGCAACTCAGGCATCTCAACCTCCCGGGCACGGCGGATCGATTCTTCTATGTCATAAGCGACCCGGACAAACTCAATTGAAAAAGGGGCGGGGCTTGTTTCCCCATAGTTTCCTGACATCAAAACATAGGAAGATTCGGGAATGTCAAGCGGGTTACCGACACTGCCCACATTGAAAAGGGTCCTGAAATCGGGATGCTGCAAATAGGCAGAATGGATATCCGCATATCCGACGACATTCGGCGTTTGCCCATCGAATAAATTATCCGTCTGATCTGTATTATCAAACATGGCCAGCCGTTCCTCTTCAGAATGGGATGGCTGCACACGATGATGGACGCTTTTTGCAGAGGCATGAAAAAGCCGGACCCGTTTCCCGCTAATCCAGAAATCATGATGAAACGGCAAGCTTTTCAAATAAGCCATTCGCTCTTCACCTAATTGATCTTGATGCCATTGAAGGGTTGAATAATCGGTGGCGTCAGAAATAAAATCGTCCCAATTCCCCTGTATCACGACATCACAGGTTTCCCGAATAAGATCAACAGCTTCCGAGGACTCAGGTCCTTTGCCTGCGAGGTCTCCCAGACAAATAATCGATTGAACCTTGCGGGAACGTATATCTGCCAAAACCGCCTCTAACGCGGGAATGTTTCCGTGGATGTCCGAAATAATCGCAAGTGTGTCCATGATCTCACCCTTTTTTCTCTCAAGTCAATTCATCATGCCGAAAACAATCCACCGTATGATCATTCACCATTCCGGTAGACTGCATGTAAGCATAACAGATCGTCGGCCCGACGAACTTAAAACCGCGCTTTTTCAGATCCTTGCTCATTTGATCGGATTCCTTCGTTGTCGCGGGCACTTCATCATGAGTCTTCCAATGATTAATAATCGGTTCTCCTCCAACAAAGCACCATATGTATTCCGAAAAGGACCCAAACTCCTTCTGCACTTCAAGGAAACACCGGGCGTTTGTCACCGCCGCATTAATTTTCAACTTGTTCCGGATAATCCCCGAATCCTGCAACAGTGAATTTACTTTCTCTTGATCATAATTCGCAACCTTTTCCACCTCGAAATGATCAAAAGCCGCCGCATAGTTTTCTCTCCGCTTCAAAATCGTTGACCAACTGAGTCCCGCCTGCGCCCCCTCCAAAATCAGCATCTCAAATAACTTCCGATCATCATAAACCGGAACGCCCCAGTCATAATCGTGATAATCAATCATTTCCGGATCGCTTCCAGCCCAGTCACATCTTTTTTTCACGCCAATCCCTCCTTTCTGTTTAAGTTTAGCGGATTATAAGGGAAACGTCCATTCGCATCGTTATTTTCCCTGTTTTTTTATGTGGTCTGGGCCAACATATTCTTACAAGAAAACTTGTCCACCAAAAAATATTATGAACACACATAAAGCGGTAAACAACAAAGATTCAATCCTTCCGCCAGTATGTGTATAAATCGGCAACCGGGCTTTCCAGCGAACCGGCCAAAACAGTTCGATTCCCCGCGTAGTGGCTGCATCCAAAACCAAATGACTGCTGGCGCCGACCAAGATCCCTATGCTAATTTCATTGGGAAGGGGCAACTTTAAAAGGAAAACTCCTGTTAAGACAATAAATAATAGACTATGAGTAACCGTTCGATGTCCAAATAAAAAGCTAATGAGACGAGCCAGCGCCGGAATTCTCCGGCCAATTTTGGACCCGCCATGACATATATCCGGTAACATCGCTCCGACCGCACTTGCACCAAAGAAAAGCAGGCTTTGTGGATACAACTCCGCAAAATATTGAGCCGCTGCACTTGAGGCTAAACCGCCAAGAATATGGGTTTTTCCTGTCATATTTTCTTTCTCCTCCAATTCCAAATGGGATTCAAATTCATTCGTCCCACGGAAGAAAGCTTTGAGGGGAAGACAAAATGAAAAAACCCCTGTCGAATTCCGACAGAGGTAAAGAGTGATACTGGAGAACTCTTAAAACACTCATAATGTCTTTAATTCTTTCTCAAATAAAACAAAACCGTTGAAATGAAAGAACCGGGCCAGGAAAACCAATGTCTCGATTCCACATCTCCCGAGGTTCTGTCTATTGCCTCCGAAAACAATCCGTCCCATTGCACGATGCTCGTCAGCTTTTCCCAAACCTCTTTTACACGTTCCGGTTGGTTTGTAAGTTTACTAAAGAGCAGTTCCTGTCCGTCTCCGAGCGGCCAGGGGTGCGGGGTATGGACAGAACCGAGGCCTCCGAATCGCCCGTCATAATAGCCGCCGTGATTGTCTTTTGTAAAGGCGAATGTCATCGTGTTCATCCAGGCCGAGCTTGTCGAATCACAAAATCCCCAGATGGGCGCCAGGACCGTCGGCAAATCATTGGCGTCATGGTAAAATTGATAATTCCCCTGCAAATCGGTCAAATACGCGAACATCGCCTTGCCGTCCTGTTCCACAGAAAACGCTTCAAGACAATCTTTTTTTACATGGGCTGCCCATGCTTTGAGGTTAATATCCGTGAAAGAAACTTTCTTATTTAAAACAGCGAGTTGCTTTAGAGCATACCAAACCAGAATCTGGCTTGAAAAATGGTACGGATAGTCGACCTTATCATCAGCCGGGGTTTCTCCTGTCTGGAACAACCACTTCTTATCTTCCTTATGATCCATCATTGTCGTGAGCACTTCTTCAATAAAAGGAGCCAATCTTTTCATAGCATCCCTATCATCGAATATCTCATCGTAACGGCACAATTCAAGCAATGGATAGCATTGCTGATCAAGCTGGAAAACCTTATCCTTGCAAAAGCCATTCGTTAAATAAGCGCGTCCCCAGTAATGATAAGGACGTTCAGCTTTCTCAAACATCCACAACAAATGCCCCTTTACGATCTGGCGAACCTTTTCTTTTCTTGCATTTAAATCATTGTAAGCCACAGCCTCGAGCAAAAGATCCATCATGTAAAAGGCATCGCGGTTCCAGGATAGCGGAAGCAGCTGGTGATCCGTAATCACACAAACATGCTCATCACTGACCGGAATTGAACAACACGACATAACATAATCAATGTTTCGATTCATGATGAAAGATGAGAGCGGCAACCCTTCGTCTCCGGATACAAATGGCCTGTTTGCCTCGTCGATGGCTTTATCCAATAAATCTCTCGCAAAATCAAACGTCACTTCTTTTTCCTGCATTCCCGGTTCAAGTGTAAAAACAGCGGTAATCACTTCTGTTTCCCCCGCGCCGACTGTTAAGTCATAGGTCGAATGGTATTCCAAAGGGTGCCCGCTTTTTTGCTTGCATTCCTTTAGATTCACCGGCTTTGCACCGTGGAAAACCGTTAAATCCGCCCTTGCCGGCAAGTGTTTGTTGGCGACAGACAGTCGGTTGCCTTCGACATCCAGCTCGTTTTCCAGCGAAGGGACCGGAATCGGACCGCCTTCCGTCAATTGACCATAGCTGCAACGGTTTAAACTCAGGGTACCCCCGATTTCAACCGGCACCTTAGTTTCCTCCGGGCCATGATTCGTCACGTCCAGGACATAAACCAGAAAACCGGATATTTTATCATCTACAGGATAGTAGGTTGCTTGAGCCGAGATCCCGTCAGCTTCATATACAAATCGAGGGTAATGACCTTCAGCGTAAAAGGCTTCCTTGTTAACCCATTCAACCTTTGGCATCACACCAAACCCATTCGGCGCCTCTGCAAGCTGTTTTCGGTAACCACGTACAAAATCACTGTTATACCATTTGTCATTTGAAAATTGCCCGATGGGCGATAATGTCATATAGCCGTGTTCCGGATGTTCGCCGTTTATAGAATGGATGAGGCCAGTAGGATGAAGGCTCGCAGTAATCCGTCCCGTACCCGTATCCATCGTTTTTTTATTCCCTACATCAAGTAGAGGTTTCTTTAGTTCCGCTGAGTTTCCCATGTCTTTCCGCCTTTTCATTGCTGTTTTTTATCTTGGGATAATGCTGTATAAAGTTCTGGTCTTCTGCTCCGTAAGATTGGTTCCTGTTTCCGTTCCTTTGCAATCATGGATAAATCGACTGATCCAGTTAACACACATTCCTTATCATCAACCTCAGCAATAACCTCACCACGTGGATTCACAATCTTGCTGGAACCAGCCCATTCGACTTCCCCGTCGTTTCCCGCACGATTAACTGCTACGGTGAAAATCTGATTATCCTGTGCACGCGCCCGCGTCCGGAGATCAAGCAAATATTCGAAGTTCTTCGGTACAGCGGAAGGAATGAAAATCATTTCAGCTCCTTTTAAAGCCATAACCCGAAACATTTCGCCAAACGCATGATCATAACAGGTCGCGATCCCAATCTTTGTCCCGGCAACCTGAAAGACCGGAAATTCGGCCCCGCTCCGGAAATACTGATGCTCAGTCGGATACAGATGAACCTTGCGATACTTCCCCTGGTAAGCTCCGTTTTGATCAATCACAAACGTCGTATCGTAGAGCACACCCGTTTGTTCACTGTCTTTCTCCACGATATTTGCAATAATTGCTGTGCCGTGTTCCCTTGCCTTTTCAGCCAGGCGATCCACAGTCGGTCCCGGAATCGTCTCAGCCAACTCATAAAAATCCTCGTTGATCAGCTCAAGAAGATACCCCGTCGTGAAAAACTCCGGCAACGCAATAATATCCGCGTCTTTCCCCACTTCATCTAAATAGTTTTCCGCTTTTTCAAAATTTGCGTGTTTATTTTTCAACTCGCAATCCATTTGGATAACGGCAGTGTTTAACTTCACCATGTTCCCTCCGATCATAACTTCTTTTCTATGAGAACAACTATCCTTTGACGGCTCCGCTTGTTAAGGCTCCGACGATATAACGCTGTAATAAAATAAATACGATAATCACCGGTAAAATACTGATGATGCTTGCAGCCGCCAGATAATGGGTGGTAATGGCATTTGTGGTGGACTGCAGATTGACGATTCCGACCGAAACCGGAAAGAGATGATTATCATCCAATAAAATAAACGGAATCACAAATTGTGACCAGCTTTGCACACCCACAAGAATGGTTACTGAAGCAATCCCGGGAGCGCATACTGGTAAAAGCACTTTCCAAACCAACTGCAACCGGGAACAACCGTCAATAATCGCCGCTTCATCCAATTCCTTAGGAATGGAATCGAAATACCCTCGCAAAAACCAAGTGGCAATAGGCAAACCTATCGCAACATAGACGGCGATGAGGCTGATATAATTGTTCAGCAAATGGAACTGAGCAAAGAACCGATATAATGGAATAGCCACAACGACCGGCGAAACCATTTGGAAAATCAGAATTGCAATCAGCGCCAAGCCTTTATACCGGAATTCCATTCTGGAAAAAGCGTACGCAGCTGGTATCGCAATCAAAAGGACAAAGAGGATTGTGGCAAACACAATCAAAAATGAATTTCCCAAATAGGTCAAAACGTCTGTATTCTGAAGCACGTAAGCATAGTTTTCAAACTTCGGATCGGAGGGAAACAAGATCGGCGGCGTCGCAAACAATTCCGGAACGTTTTTCACTGAAAGAGAAAAGGCCCAGAATAACGGAAATACAAAAAAGATCACGATCACCGCATAGCCGATATAATAACCTGTATTGATAAATCTTTCTTTAGCTGTATTCCTCATGCCCGACCCTCCTTTGAACCTTTCTCAAGGAAACGGAAATACACAACTGTCAAGGCAATGTTGATGACAAGCAACAATACAGCCGCTGCTGCTCCTTCGCCTAGATGAAAATTGTTGAAGATCTGGTTGTAAATGCTTAACGCGATCACTTCGGTGCTTCTTCCAGGGCCTCCCCCGGTCAAAGCCATCACCATATCAAACGTATTGAACGTCTCGACGGTAATCACGATCAAATTCACGAGAATAATCGGCTTCAGGATCGGAATGATGACCTTAAATAACCTTTGAAAGGCTCCCGCGCCATCAATTTTGGCGGCTTCAATTACATCATTCGGAAATGTTTGCAGCCCAGCGTAAACAAAAATCATGCTGAAAGCTGTCCCCCGCCAAACGTTCGCTACTGTTACGGAAATCAAAGCATTGATCGGATCAGATAAGAAAGCGACCGGATTAGTGACTCCAGCAAGGCTGAGGAAATAATTCAGAATGCCGGATTCCGTTTCGGAATAAAGCAAACTCCATATAATCCCGATAATTACTCCTGGAATCGCCCACGCCGACAGTACAGCCGTTCTGGTTACCACTGTGCCGACCAAATTCCTCTTTGTCCCTTGATCAATCATCAGTGCAATCACAAAACCGAAAGCCATTTGAAAAAGCACGCTAAACCCTACAAAAAATCCCGTTACCCAAAGCATCTTGATAAAGCCCGGCGATGTAAAAAGAGAAGTGTAGGAGCTTAAAGTATAAGAATAATCATCACCTACAAGACTTGCATTCGTAAAGCTCAGCCTGACAATTTCAATAATGGGATATAAAAAGATACAAATCAGAATAAGAGCCAGAGGAAGTATCCAGGGTATTGGGGTGTTCCCCAATACCTGGATAAAAGATCTTTTCTGTGCTTTTGAACTTGTTTTCACTTCATCAACACGAGCGTCTGTCATGGACAAACATCCTTCCTATTTTGCCTTAACCGCACTCCATGCATCGGCTAATGCCTGTTCAGGCGTTTTACTTTCGGAAACGACACTGGAAACGGCGATTTGCAACTGTGCGGAGATTTCCGGATAAGCCTCGGATGAAGGTCTTGCCTTCGCATATTTACTCAAGTGCTTTTTAAATGTATCTGTAAACTTACCGCCCTTATATTCATCGGTTTTATACACGGGCTTGCGTACTGGCAAGTAACCTCCGATATTCGACCAGGAAGCCATCCCCTCATTCCCTACAAATGTTTGAGCAAGGAAATCAACCGCTGTTTTCTGTTTATCCTTGTCTTTGGCAAACATGGCCCAGGCCCAGCCGCCGGCTGTTGTTGCAATTTCCGCACCTTCTTTATGCGGAATCGGAGCGACTCCCCATTTTTTGAACTCATCTTCACCAAGAATGTGCTTAATTTGGCTTGCCTGCCAGTTTCCACCGAGGAACATGGCCACTTTCCCTGTAGCCACTTCGGCATTCAGGTCAGATTCAGATCCGTAGGTCGAAACACGCTTTGGTGTAATTCCTGTTTTCACCGTTTGATCTAAGAATTTCAGGACATTAAGCATAGCTTGCTTATTCTTCCCTTTTCCGAATACAGGTTTCCCTTGGTCATCAACCAGCTTTCCGCCCTGTCCCCAAAACATGGGCAGAATTGTCGTAACGGTTGTCCCTTCTCCTCTGCCGGCAGGATAAAGGAAGGGATAGTATCCTTGCTTTTTCAGCTTTTTGCCTAATTCAAGCACGTCGCTCCAAGTCTTCGGCGGACTCGAAACTAAATCTTTACGGTAAAACATGACCCGAACGTCCGTAGTGAACTGAACACCGTAAATTTTACCGTCCGGCCCTTTCATGACTTTTTTCGCAAACGGATAAAAATCATCAAGGCTAATATTGTATTTTTTCAAGTAAGGATCCAACGGCTGCAGGTAGTCATAATATCTAGGCAAGATGTGAGCGTCAATTTGCGCAACATCTGGTGCCCGGTCCTGTGAAGCCTGCTCAATCAATTTTGCCATCGCCTCGCTGATGTTCGAGGAGTAGGCAGTCAAATCCACATTGGCGTTATTTTTGTCTTCAAATGTGCTGATGCTGTTTTTCAAATACCCAACGACCTTTTGATCCGAAGCTTTCAATGAATAGGCCGGATGAGCAACAATGTTTACATCAACCGAGGCATTTCCGCCTCCGCCATTTCCACTCTCGTCAGAACCCTGGTCTCCGCCTCCTGAACTGCATCCAGCCAGGACCAACGCAACCATCATAAACAGAAACATAAGCGTTTTCATTTTTTTCAATGTAAATCCTCCCCAAAAAGTTTTTTCAGCATATCGTTAAAGGTAGTTTAGACATTACTGCCCAGGCTTATCATTTCCAAATCAACCCCTTTCGTGAATTTTCGAAAACGTTTTCGAAAAAAGCTAAAAAAATATCACATGACCTCCTTGCAACTTTTTCTAGTCACCAATTGTGGTGGAATGCTGATATGCCTGGTGGCCCCGTCTTTTTTCTGAATTAAATCCAGCAAAATGTTTGCGGCGGTTTCACCAATCTCCAGCCTTTGCTGATGGACCGTGGTTAAAGGCGGTCCGGAATATTTCGCTTCCTCAATATCATCAAAGCCAACGACTGAAACGTCGTCAGGCACCTTTAAATCAAGATCCTTCAGGGCATCCATAACCCCAAACGCCATTACATCACTTGAGGCAAATACCGCCGTGACGTCATTGGGGCGGGAAAAGAATTCCTTCGCTTCTTCGTAGGCCGTTTCGCGAGAATATTGTCCGTATTTCACCAAATCTTCGTTGAAACCGATTCCAAACTCATCCAAAGCTTGTTTGTATCCTTCGATCCGGTCGAAAGAACTCTTCGCGATTTTATCTCCGGCCATTTTCAAAATGTTTCGGTGGCCCAAATCTATCAAATGTTTGGCCGCTTCATAAGCACCTAATTCATTATCCGATTCTACAAAGTTGACCTTCATCTTGTTAAAAGGAAGACTATCTATATAAACAGTCGGGAAGATTTCGTGTAATTCATGGATCTTTTCATCCGTTCTTCTCTTTCCAGTCAAAATCAAGATGACTCCGTCCACACCTTTTTCATAACAAATGGACTTAAAGCTGGGTGTCTTCCTTTTTTGATTGGAGAAGATCAATAAATCGTATCCCGCTTCCCCAACGACATTCTTGATGGAGGCGAAATAATCACTTAAAAAAGGGCTGTCAAAACCTGAATTGGTCTGATCTCCGAAGAAAACACCGATCGTGTTGGTCGTCTTC
The DNA here is from genome assembly GCA_036381575.1 of Caryophanales bacterium. Lineage (GTDB taxonomy): Bacteria > Bacillota > Bacilli > Bacillales > DASSOY01 > DASSOY01. Next base: position 4,486 of record DASVCO010000162.1, on the reverse strand, counting down.
GTTATCAAGCCGCGTGCCATGACGTTAGGAATGTAGTCCAATTCCTTGGCAATCCGTAATATTCTCAGCCTGGTTTCCTCTTTAATATCTTTATATCCGTTTAAAGCTTTGGAAACCGTCGAAACGGAAACCCCGGCCTCTTTCGCTATCTTTCGAATATCAATGGTAGACAAATGAATTCACATCTTTCTCTCTACATTTCCTAAAACGTTTTCGTGAATTCAAATTATCATAACCAATCTATGAAGTCAACCTTATATTCCGAAAAAAATATAAGGACTTACACTCATATTCCGGCATTGAATACAATAAAGGGGCGTTTTTTCGCAAAAAAATCTCCTTGCCGCAGCGGCTAGGAGATAAGAAAAAGTTTATTATACATGATCACGCCAACGGTGAACCGGTTGCCACCCCAACAGCTTTTTCGCCTTTTCATTGCTCAAAAGCGTTTCATATCCTTGCAGAGGCGCCCGAAAATCGGTCACTTCCGGAAAACATTCCGCCATCAAATCCCGGCTCTTAATATCCATACTGCTGTCATCAGCCGCAATATTGAGGCGCACTGTCCCCAGATTTTCCTTCTCAATAGCCAAGCGATAAGCGCTCGCAGCATCTCTCGTATCGATATAACTCCATAGAATCCGCTCACGTTCTTTCGGGTTATGTATGAATCCCGGGAAATTCTTATACATCATCGGTGAGATCACATTCCCAAGGCGGAAGGAGACAATTTGCATGCCCGTCTTCCGATTAAAGGTGTCCGCCGTTGATTCATTGACGATTTTGGACAAGCCATAACTGTCTTGCGGAAGTTGAGGGTGTTCCTCATCAACTGGCACATATTTTGGAGATAATCGATTCACCGCAAAGACAATACCGTAGGAGGATTCACTGGAAGTGATCACTGTTTTTTTGATCCCGAGTGTTGAAGCCGCTTCCAAAATGTTGTAGGTAGACACAACGTTGTTTTGAAAGGTTACTTCGTTTGGCCGCAAATACGCCGCAGGAATGGCAGCCAAGTGTACCACGGCATCTGCCCCTTCCAATGCACCGTAGACTTCTCCCAGATTACTTAGGTCTGTTATCAATGTGTGGCATAAGGGCTCTTCCGGATGTTTCGAATCCACATTCACCACCTCATAACCATGATCCAGGAACTCTTTCACGACCCACGGCCCCAATAGGCCGCTGCCGCCCGTTACAACAACTTTACTCATTTTGCCACTCTCCCTTTTCCGTTCTGTATATTTGAATTCAGCGTTCACCTCATATTGTCATTATAAGGAGGGCTGTTTATAATTGAAAAACGCTTGAGTGAGCTTCAAAGAAACATTAATGAATCAGCCCCAGATCTCTCCACCGTACACTGAGGATTTAGAGAAAAACGAGGTATTGGAGAGGGAAGTGTTTCCAATAATCCCTCCCGCTGTGGAATATTCACCTACAAAAAAAGGAATCACCTTTCACAAGATGCGAAGAGAATGAATCAGTGGGTGCCGAGTAGAGTGAATCCCCGCCTCACTTATTGTTTCGGCTCTTGATTAAGCCTCGATGTTTGATCAGGTTTTTCCACTGAATTATGCTCTTCTTGTATAGTTTCCGCAGTACGTGCTTTAGAATCCTCTACTTCCTCATCAGGATCCCGCAGCCTGCTTGTCGATTGCCCTTCCATGGTTTCAGCGGCCTGATCCCTTTCTTTGGCGTATTCTTCCTCAGCCGTTACCGTTCTCTTGGCATAGGGGATGGCTTTCAGTCTTTCAAACGGGATTTCCTTGCCTGTATCCACACAAATGCCATAAGTCCCCTCATCCATTCGTTCAAGGGCCTCGTTTACTTCTGCCAGCTCACGGTTTTTGTGTGAATCCTCGGCCATTTGTTTCTCCCGGTTCACAATCCCGCTGGCGGAATCGGCAAGATGATTATCGACAACAGACAGTTCGTCCGGCTCATTTTTCAGCGAGGGTTTGGATGAATGATTTTCTTGTTGTTCCAGTCGATTCCTCCTATCAAGAAGATCCTCCTTCAACTCGTTCCATTGTTGATCTGTTAAAGCCATACCATCATCTCCTCGATTAATTAACTGGATGTATTTCCTTCAGCCGGAATCGGATGATCTTTGAACATCTTGGCAAAATGAATCAAGTTATGGCTCATCACCTTCACGTGATGCTGTGTGAATTCATTCTCCTGCCCGTCAGCTTCGACAAAAGAAGGACCGGGACCGGCTTCTCCAACCCAATAAGTATCTACATTCGGGGGAATGGTAAACCCAATATGAGATAAGGCGTAAATGAGGGATCTGGATGCTTCTTTCGCTCCGTCCTCATTTCCTGTTACCACAACACCAGCAACTTTATTATAATAAATGGGCTGACCTTTCTCATTTGTAAATCCGCTTGCCCCATATAATCGTTCAATCGCAAGAGAGGTAATACTGCTTTTTTCCCCGAGCCATATCGGTGTTGCGATAATAAGAATGTCCGCTTCTTTCACCTTTCGGAAAATCTCCGGCCACTCGTCCCCTTCTCCCATGTTGTCTGAGATCCCATATGCAATATTGTAATCGGCAAGCCGCACCGTTTCCGTTTCAACAGCTTTTTCGCGGAAAATTTCAGCGGCCTGATCTGCCAAAGCTTGTGTATTAGACATTTCTTCGCTCTTTTTTAAAGAACCATTTAGAATCAACGCTTTAAGTGCCAACGATTTCCTCTCCTTTTTCTTCGGAAATTTATGATTCCGTCTATTACGTTTTCCCCTCTTTCGCCTTTATCTAAACTGAGAGGATAAAGACCCCACCCCGGTGGGAACCTATTGAAAATAAAACAAAAGGAGGGCTGAATAAGATGTCATCAAAAAAAGAAGAAAAAAGAAACACTGAAATTGAGCATCCGGAAATACGGGAGGTCGAGCACAAAACCCTTCATCCGAAACCGGATATGACCCGGGATGTGCCGGGAAGGTTTTCCACGGGGGAAACTAATGATTTCAATTCCGAGTCGGGGCAGGATTACTGACATAGGCAAATCAACGAAAATAGATAAAACAAAAACGCCCAAAAACTGAACTGCACCCTAATTGTTAGACACGATCTAATAATTGGAGGTGCAGTTCAAACAGGGCGTTTTTGATGTTTTTCATTTACCCCTGCAGGGTATCACTTATAACGGATGCACAGTTTAAGATCAGAAAGGATGATTTCATGTCCTGGTTAGAGGTCCTTTCATGGATCGCAATCGTTATTGGATTTCTGCAGGCGGTTGTTATCACGATAGACGTAAGCAGGCATCCACAACAAATGATGCCGATAATGAACATTGTATGGCCGCTTACCGGACTCTATTTTCCCCTTGCAGGAATGTTGGCCTATTACAAATTGGGGCGAAGCACCGGAGAAATGAATATGGAGATGGGGCATGAAAGGGATCATAAGGATCATACGGAGCATATGAAGAATGAAAGCCATGATCATATGGAGCATCACAACCATGGGAATAAACCTTTCTGGCAAAGCGTCTTTGTCTCCACTACCCATTGCAGCAGCGGCTGTTCTCTTGGGGATATGATCGGTGCACCTATTGTGTTTCTCACTGGATTCACAATAGCAGGCATGACCTTGTTTGCAGACTTTGCCGTTGAATTTGTTCTGGCCTATTTATTTGGTCTTGCCTTTCAATATTACGGAATGGGATTCAAGAAACACGACAAACCCGGGCAGGCCGTCAAAAACGCTATAAAGGCGGATACGTGGTCCCTTGTCGCCTTTGAGATTGGCATGTTCGGATGGATGGCCCTCGCTCATTACGTATTTTTTGTTAAAATGCCCGAGCCCAATACTGCTGTTTTCTGGTTTATGATGCAACTTGCCATGATGCTTGGATTTTGCACAAGCTACCCTGCCAACTGGATTCTGGTGAAAAAAGGCGTCAAGCATGCTATGTAGAAAGGCAAAAAGGGTGAATGCGTACATTTGTGCCTTCACCCTTTGACAATTAATACGGCATCCATATGCCCGTGGCCACCGCCACAGACAACACTGCAAGGAATATAGTATTTACCGGGCTTAAGATTCACTGTCTTTGTGCCTTTGCCTGTAATATTCAAGAGCTTTTCAGTTGAACCTTCGCTTTTATATATGGCAAAACCGTGTGTTCCTTCTACGCTTTTAAAATGAACCGTGATCTCTCCACTTTTTGCAACGAATTTTTCCTTATTAAACGCGAAATCATGCGCCGTAACCTTTAAAATGTGGTCCACTGCACTTTCTTTTTCTTTCTGCGCGGTATCATCATTACTGTTTCCTGCCATGCTCCGGCCGTTTTCCTGATCGGCCGCCTCAACACTTTTCTGACCGCCATCACTCGTGGCACTCCCGCCGTCCCCACATGCGGCCAACACGAACACCATTGCCGTAAACAGCACTGAAAGCGAAAATCTCCTGCTTTTCATCCTCATCTCGTATCCCTCCTGTTCGATAGGGATGATTTAT
>DASVCO010000161.1:0-3214 GCA_036381575.1 Caryophanales bacterium | reverse complement strand
GAGAGCGGACGAAAGACCCATTTCAACAAATAAAGGGTGCAAAAGATGTTCAACTGTCGACTCGCCTATCCAGCCCAGGCCAAGAGAAGTGAGTGTGACGCCAAGCTGGGTCGCCGACAAGTAGCCATCTAAATTATTTGTTATTTGTTGAAGCCATTTTGCCTTCTTATTTCCTTGAGCTTCTAAATAATCAAGCCTCACTTGCGAAACCTTTACAATTGAAAATTCACAGACGACAAAAAACGCAGCGAACATTAATAAAACGACAATGATGAAAATATTTATTATGGTCATGGCCTCCACCCCCATAGTCGGATTAAAAGATGATTCCTAAGAAAAGTTCAATGCAAATCATCTATCGCAAGGGCAGCTGATTTTGAATATCCCCGACGAGCATATTTAAATGATTCGGAAGGATTGAAATCTCGGACGGCGTAGAATGACTGCGTTCACCGTCACAATCAACCGTTTGCTTTGGGGTGGCAGTGACTTGCAATTTGTCAGTTTGAAAGTAAACCAACCCTTCTTCATTTTCCAGGAATTCTTCATCCATCTTGGCCTGGAATACCGATAAAAGGGGATGCAAAGGCATATCCTTAATTAGGAGAACATCCAAAAGCCCGTCTTGAATATTACCTTTTGGAAAAAAGGCCTGTATCCCGCCAGTGAAGGTTCCATTGCCGACAATTAACATATCCGCCTCACCATCAAATTCAAAATCCTCCGACCTGACTTGCAAATGAAACGACTCCACCTGGCTTAAATTTTGCATCGTCCTGATATAATAGGAAAACCTGCCGAAGATTCCTTTAGATTCAGAATCCACAGTCTCAGAGATCTGTGTAATCAGGCCGATTCCCCAAAAGTTAAGAAAATACCGTTCGTCAGTTTTGCCGACATCTATGGATTTGATGTGTTTTTCCACCAGCTGATCCGTTGCCTTTACGGGATCCTGCGCCATTCCGATCGCCCTCGAAAAATCATTGCTGGTGCCGCCCGGAATAATTGCGAATGCGGGACGGTTTTCAAGCGGGCAAAGCGCGTTGATCACCTCATTGACCGTACCGTCACCGCCTGCAGCAATTAACAAATCAACCTCTTCGGCGACTCGTTCGGTATAGGATGCGCCGTCACCGGCTTTTTCGGTTCGGTAAATGGAAACCTCCCGAAAATTCCCGAGGAGTTTGCCCATAATTGTTCCAATGGACTGGGCCAATTTATTCTGGCCCGCCGCAGGATTATAGATGACTGCTGCCTTTTCCATTCTCCCATATCCCCTTCCGATAGCCGTTTAACATGTTTTCAGGTAACAGCAAATTGAACGGGAGATAAACTCCCGTTCCGTCCCCCTTACTTTTCCCAGTAAGGTGATTTCCCATAGACACTGTACAGCTTTTCCTCGTAAGCTCGCGATATTGGAGCATCAGGATCATATTCCGGTGCTTGTTCAACCGTCTCTTTATCAACAGCCACATTAACCCTGTTTTCTCCCCAGCTTACATCGCTAATCCATGCGGGGGCGATAAGGACCTTTTTTCCGGGCCTCCAGTTTCTTGTGTCTACGATGATATAACGGATTCTCCATGTTTCATCGTCGATGAGAAAACTTTCAACATGGCCGATATTTCCGTTCTTCGCATAAATATCATAATCCTGAAGCGCTGAAGTGCTTCTTAAATGAGATTTTTTGGGATCCTCGAACGTTTCCATTGTCCGCGGGACGTAGCTTTCCTCCAATAAACGGGGCGGATACATGGTGGGTCCCCAAATCCCGGGGCCGCCCCAGTAATTTCCCCAACCATAAAACTGGTTTAACTCCAATTCCTGTTGACGCGAGACCGGCTTGTCAGTGTCAATATGCGGACTGTTCTTCACCTGATCTTTCGTTAAAGAAACAGATACCTGCTCTTCCTCATGATTGACCGCCTTTATCGAAATTGGCGAAATCAGCACCGTGCGCCCGGGAAGCCACTTGCGGGTATCCGCCACGAGATAACGAATTGTCCAATTTTCATCATCGAAAAGAAAAGCCTCAGCTTTCCCCAGTTCATCATCTTCGGCATTGATTTTATAACCATGGATTATCTCTTCATTATGAATCAATTTTGTTACCTCCTTGTAATAATGGGCTTTGTTTTTCTGTTTCCCGGGATCCACTTACAATAAACGTTCTGGCAGATGAAAAGCCGCAGGCGGCAAGGCCAACGGCTTCATTCATTCTTGTCTATTAACTGGTTTGTTGCATATCCAGTTTTTCAGGATTGTAGATTTCTTCAAGGCTGTATGTGCGGCCCTTGTCGTCTTTATACATGACATGCTTCCGTTCAAATTGCGTCGGGGATTCTATGCCGGCTGCTGCTGCAACACGAAATAATCCCTGGCGAAGGGTAATCAAAAAATTGGTGGCCCGATATTTCTTTTCTTCAATAACGAGTGCCTTCTGAAGATGATTGTCCGTTGTCGCCACACCAGCCGGACATTCATTTGTATGACAGCGTTGCGCCATAATGCATCCCACCGAAATCATGAAGCCGCGGGCAATGTTAACGAGATCAGCTCCCATTCCCAAGACGGCGGCAACTTTATCCGCCGTAATCAATTTGCCGGAAGCTATCAATTTCACACGATCACGGACACCGTGCCGCCTCAATGTATCATCGACAATCATCACTGCTGATTTGACCGGCAACCCGACACTGTCGGCCAACTCCTGATAAGACGCCCCGGTACCGCCCTCGGAACCGTCTACCGTGATGAAATCAGGTCCTTGTCCCGACTTTTCCATATACGCCGCCAAATCTTCCACAGAGTCATTACCGCCGACCACAATCTTGATCCCAACCGGCATTCCAGTGTGTTCGCGGATTTTTTCGATAAACTCGAACATCGACGGAACATCATGGAATTCATTGAAACGGTTCGGGCTGTTGATCGTTTTATACGGCTCAACGTTTCGGATCTTTGCGATTTCTTCCGTTACTTTTTTCGCATCTACGTGGCCGCCGCGCGTTTTCGCGCCTTGTGCCAGCTTCAATTCAAACGCCTTCACCTGTGGCGTTTCCGCCTTCTCCTTCAGAAGGTCCCAGCTAAATTCGCCGTCTTTCGTTCGCACGCCAAACAATCCCGCACCAATTTGGGCAATGACATCTGTATCTCCCTTTAGATGATAGTCGGACAAGCCACCTTCACCTGTGTTCATCCAGGCGCCGCCTGC
>DASVCO010000160.1:0-9699 GCA_036381575.1 Caryophanales bacterium | reverse complement strand
AAGGCATCTAACAGGGTATCAACCGATTGGGTCCCGGATTTTCTGAGAGGTTCCGCTGGTGATGAGGAAAAAGCCGGTTAAGCTGTTTTTTTGATTCCTGCTGCATTTTTTAAAGCTGCCATCTTATTGTGGCAGCTCTATTTTTGTCTAAAATAACAAGATCTCGATCGTTTGACATTTAATTTCCAAGAGGAGAAAGGAATGGGTTAATCGCTGTTTTTTCACGCAAGTCCTGTGGACTATATTATTATCGTGCTTTATTTTGTATTTGTTCTTGGCATCGGACTTGTATTAAGAGGTTATATTAAATCCGGAAATGATTACTTTAATCCGGGCGAACTTTCCTTACAAGATGAACATCCCCTGGAGGCTTCATTTTATCTAGTTGGGCTAAATAAAATGAATATGTCCGGGAATTTTCATATTTCTCGCTTTTATAGGGCATCAAGAGCCCTTATACTATACACATAGGCCCATAATCGTTATAGTAGTTAGTGGTTATGGAAAAGCGTCTGACTGTTTATGAAGAAACGCCGAATCGAATGGCGGATTCAGACAAAGTGCGGACAACAATGAAGGAGAAGCAGTGATGGAGTTTAACGACACATTCTTGAAAGCGTGCCGGAGGCAGCCGGTCACATATGCTCCGGTATGGTATATGCGCCAAGCCGGGAGGTACCAACCCGAATATCGCAAAATAAGAGAGAGCTATTCTTTATTTGAAATCACCCATCGTCCGGAGGTTTGTGCGCAAGTAACGCGGCTTCCGGTTGAACAGCTTGGGGTTGATGCGGCGATCTTGTTCGCCGATATTATGACACCGCTTGTTCCGATTGGTGTTGATGTTGAAATCAAGTCCGGTGTCGGACCGGTTATCGATAATCCGATTCAATCTGTATCCGACGTGGATAAGCTTGGGGATCTCGATCCGGGGAAGGACGTTCCTTTCATTATTGAAACGGTAGGTTTGTTGAATGAACAGCTGAACGTTCCGTTGATCGGATTCGCCGGTGCGCCTTTCACATTGGCCAGTTATATGATTGAAGGCGGCCCTTCGAAAAACTACCATTTGACAAAGGGTTTCATGTACGCTCATCCCGAGGCCTGGCAAGTGTTGATGAAAAAGCTTGGGACTTTGACGATTACCTATCTAAAAGCACAAATCGCCGCAGGAGCGTCTGCAGTACAGATTTTCGATTCGTGGGTGGGCGCGTTAAATGACAAGGATTATCGAACCTACATTGCGCCGATAATGAACCGGATTTTCACCGAATTGAAAAAGGATACCGATGTGCCGGTCATTTATTTCGGTGTCGGGGCAGGCCACTTGTTGGAAGAGTGGAATGCGCTTGATGTTGATGTAATCGGACTTGATTGGCGTACCGACATTAAAGATGCAAGGAAGCGGGGCGTTGAGAGGACCATTCAGGGGAATCTTGACCCGTCTATGCTGCTTGCCCCGTGGGATTTGATTAAGCCAAAGGTGAAGGCCATTCTGGATGAAGGAACCCAACAACCCGGATTTATTTTTAACCTTGGACATGGTGTTTTTCCGCAGGTAGAGGCGGATACATTGAAGCGGTTGACAGATTTTGTCCATGAGTACAGCGCGAGGTGTTATTCGTGATGAAAAAGAAGATCGGATTATTGTTAATGGCTTACGGGACGCCGCGGAAGCCTGAAGATATTGAACCTTATTATACTCATATTCGCCACGGCCACAAGCCGCCGGAGGATTTGTTGGAAGACTTGAAACAGCGCTATGAAGCAATTGGGGGCATCTCCCCTCTCGCCCGAATTACCGAAGAGCAGGCTGCAAAATTGGAAGACCGGTTGAATGCTCTGTATGAAGATGTTGAATTCAAATCGTACCTGGGTTTAAAGCACATCAGCCCGTTTATTGAGGACGCTGTTGATCAAATGAAGGCTGACGGGATCGAAGAAGCGGTAAGTCTTGTGCTGGCTCCACATTATTCGACATTTAGTGTGAAGTCGTATAATGGCAGAGCTCAGGAACAAACCGAGAAGGTTGGCGGCCCCGTCATTCATTCGGTGGATGATTGGTATGATGAGCCGAAGTTTGTGAATTATTGGGCGGGGCAAATTCGGGAGACAATGGCAGAAATCCCGGCTGAGCAGAAGGATAAGACGATCGTAATCTTTTCTGCCCACAGTTTGCCGGAAAAGATTATTCAGGCAGGGGATCCCTACCCGGACCAGCTGCAGAGGACAGCCGACCTAATTGCGGAAGCATCAGGGCTGAAGAACTATACAATCGGTTGGCAAAGTGAAGGCAACACGCCTGATCCCTGGATTGGCCCTGATGTTCAGGACCTGACCCGCGACCTGTTTGAACAAGAGGGCTATACCTCATTTGTTTACTGTCCGGTCGGCTTTGTTGCGAAACATTTGGAAGTGCTTTACGACAACGATTATGAGTGTAGGGTTGTCTGTGACCAGTTGGGCGCTGATTATTATCGTCCCGAAATGCCTGATGCGAAGGATGAATTTATCGATTGCCTGGCGACCGTTGTCACAAAAAAGTTGAATGAAGGGAAAGGCGAATGAAGCATCTTATCATTCTTGGCGGTGGCATTACCGGTTTAACCGCCGCCTTTTACATAAACAAGGCTATACAGGAGCAGCAATTGCCTCTCAAGATTTCATTGCTTGAAGCTAGCGGCAGGCTGGGCGGGAAAATCAAGACCGTCCGCCAAAACGGATTTGTCATTGAACAAGGACCGGATTCATTCCTGGAACGGAAGAAAAGTGCGGCACAGCTTGTGAAAGATGCTGGACTTGAAGAAGAATTGGTAAGGAATCGGACCGGCCAGGCTTATGTGCTGAACGATGAGCAATTGTATGAAATTCCGAAAGGGACGTCGATGGGAATTCCGACAACCCTCTCAGCTTTTACTTCAACCGATCTTTTTTCCCGAGGCGCGAAATTTCGAACTGCGCTCGATCTTGTTCTTCCCCGGTCAGAACGGGAGGGAGACCAGTCGGTCGGCAACTTCTTCAAACGACGGCTCGGAACGGAAACGGTGGAGCGCCTGATTGAGCCGCTGCTTTCCGGCATATACGCAGGCAATCTCGATAAGCTGAGTTTAAGAGCGACCTTTCCGCAATTTTATACAATGGAACAAAAGAAGCGAAGCCTCATGCTGGGTATGCGGGGAAGTCGCTCAAAGCGAAATTCCACGAATGAGGTGCAAAAAGGACAATTTCTTACCTTGAAGAATGGGTTGGAGACGTTGGTTAATGAAATCGAGGCCCAATTGCCGGCAGGCACAGTACACAAGAATTCGGCTGTACAGGAAATCGATAAAAAAGAAGACGGTTATTTGCTTCGGCTTGCCAATGGGAAAACAATGAAGGCGGACGCTGTGATTTCAACAGTTCCGCATTTAGAAAGCCAGAAATTTCTCCCCTCCTATCCATTCTTACAATCTATGGGTGGTGCTGAACCGACAACAGTAGCCACTGTTGTAATGGCATTTCCTGCCGATCAGGTGACGCTCGACCGTGATGGAACAGGATTTGTGGTATCGAGAACCGCCGGCTTCACCATTACGGCTTGTACCTGGACCCATAAAAAATGGCCGCATACCACACCGGAAGATATGGTGTTGCTTCGTTGCTACGTTGGAAAACCGGGTGATGAAGAAATCATTGAAAAGTCGGACGAAGAGATCACGGAAATCGTATTACGCGATTTAAAGCGGGTTACAGATATTGAAGGAGAACCCGGTTTTGTCCGCATTCAACGTTGGCGCCAAGCCATGCCGCAATACATTGTCGGCCACTTGCAGTGGTTGGAGAATCTGCGGGAGCAAACTGCGGTTCACTTGCCAGGCTTATTTTTCGCAGGAGCCTCTTACGAAGGGGTGGGACTCCCAGACTGCATTGATCAAGGAAAAAAAGCAGCGCAAGAAGCGCTGCAATTTGTCAAAGAAGTATCGGAGTGATAGCGAGCTCCGGTGCTTTTTTATATATCCAGAAAAATTTCCGACTCACCGTCCAGTGATTTTGTAACGGCTTGGGCCAGATCTTCGGGAATATTCTCTTTCAATTCTTCTTTTGTATCGTAAACATTCAGCCGATATTTGTTCGGCTTAGCCCCGATTGCCAAATCCTCATCCCAGTCGAAGTTCAATTTGAAATTGAGTTTCTCGCGAATTCGTTCTGACAACAATTTCTCGGACAAGTCTTCTGTCTTCTTGTTCATATTATTCATGAACTCGCCTAAGGACCAGTTGTGAATTTCTTTTGTATAAAGGGCAAAGCGGTTTTTCGCAGTCTGGTAAACCACCAGAACCGTCACGCGTTTTAGTTCACGATCCACAATGTGAGTTCTGGCGAGTTCTTTTCCGATGAATTTTTTATGAGTGTAGGTACCTTTCTCTCCTTCTTTGATACGGACTTCGTCAAACCCTTCGTTTTTCGCTTCTTCAGCTTTGATAAAACGTCGGAGGGCCTGAGCAATTGTGGCCGAGAGGTTATCACCGGCCAATTCCTGGGCTCTTTCAAAGGTGGGAAGGTCTGCATCCGTCACGTAAATGGTTTTGTTAGGCATGGTTTTTCAACTCCTTAACATCTTTTGTTCGTAATTATATTATATGTATACGTATAAAGTCAAATACGTGAAACTTTTTCAGATTCGAAATCGTAATAAGAAGAAAGGAGTTGAATGAAAAATGAATGTGAAAGAAGAAATTCAATCAAGGTTCAAGTGTGACAAATGCGGGCATACAAGCTGCGTGGCGAAAGATGTGGCAATGTCAGGGACCGGTCTGAGCAAGATGTTCGATATTCAGCATAACCATTACTTGTTCGTATCATGTGAAGGCTGTGGTTACGTCGAAGTCTACAATCCCGACATTTTGGAAGGAAAACAAGGAAAACTCGGCTCCGTGCTTGATATTTTCTTTGGGTGATGCGGCCACAATAAGCTGCAAGGATCGAAAAAAACCGCTGAAACCAATCAGCGGCCGTGTTTTTAAGAAATACGCCTTGGCGTAGTTGTCCAGATTTTTATCCCGCCCTAAAAAACCGCTTTGTTTTTTGGGGTCTCCGGGGGACAGCAAAGTCTTCTGTCATGGGAGACTTGTGCTGAATGAAATTACAAAATTTTACTCAAGAACGCCTGGGTTCTCGGGTTTTGCGGGTTGTTAAAGATTTCTTCGGGCGTGTTTTCTTCCATGATAATTCCTTCATCCATGAATATGACACGGTTTCCCACTTCACGCGCAAAGCCCATCTCGTGTGTGACGACGACCATTGTCATGCCCTCTTTCGCGAGATCCTTCATGGTTTCAAGCACTTCGCCGATCAATTCAGGGTCGAGTGCCGATGTAGGCTCGTCGAACAACATGACCTTCGGATTCATCGCCAAAGAACGAGCGATTGCCACGCGTTGCTTTTGGCCGCCGGAAAGGCTTTCCGGGTAGACATCGGCTTTATCTGCCAAACCAACCTTTTTCAGAAGGTCACGCGCTGTTTTATTGGCTTCTTCTTTGCTTACCCTTCTCACCTTCAACGGTCCCAGTGTAACGTTCTCCAGTACGGTCATGTGCGGGAAAAGATTAAAATGTTGAAAAACCATCCCGACTTCGGAGCGTACCATATTGATGTTGGTCTTCGGATCGGTCAAATCATCATCGCCGATGATCACTCTGCCGGATGTGATGTCCTCCAGCATATTTAGGCAGCGCAGGAACGTACTCTTTCCGGAGCCGGAAGGGCCTACTACACAAACCACTTCCTGTTCCGCGACTTCCACATCAATGCCTTTCAATACTTCAAAGCTGCCAAAGGATTTATGCAAATCCTGAACTTTAATCATACGTCAAGTCTCCTTTCAACCCGTCGCAAAAGTAATGAGAACGGGATCGTAATCACCAAGTAGGCGATTGCAATGGTGATATACGGTTGAGCGATAACAAATGTTGTTGTAATGTATTGCCGGCCTTGATAAACGATCTCGTGAAGGGCGATGATCGAGAACAATGAAGTGTCCTTCAAGCTGATAATAAATTGGTTGCCAAGCGGCGGAATCATTCGTTTGATTGCCTGTGGCCAAATGATGTACCGCATGGTTTGCGCTTTTGTCAGGCCAATTGAACGTCCTGCCTCCGACTGCCCTTTCTCAATGGAATAAACAGCGCCGCGGACAATTTCTGCTATATAAGCACCCGCATTGACAGTGATGGCCAAAATACCAGCCGTGAGTGCACTGAAATTTACATCAATCATAGCGGCTAGTCCGTAATAAATAAATAAGAGCTGGACAAGGATCGGAGTCCCGCGCATTACTTCGACGTAAACAGAAGAAATACCGTAAATGAATTTGTTATTCGAAAGGCGGCCCAGTCCGAAAATTGAACCGATAATAAATCCGAAAAAGAAGCCGGCGATGATGACTTCCAGCGTCACCCAGAATCCTTCAAGGACAATAGGGATAATATCCGTAAACGGAACGAACCAGTTTTCCGCTAAAATCAATCCAATCATCAAAATTCCTCGTTTCCATTAAAATTTATAACATTAAATTCGCCCCGGCGTAATGGAGTCCGAATTTTTCTCGCGCTTTATCGATACCCGGGTCCTCGAAAAGCGTTTTGGAGGAACATTCCTTTTTGAAAATCTGTGGCATCCACCGGACTCGGCGATATTAGTCTGAGTTCCTCCATTTCAGACTTTTGCCGGATCAAGTTAAAAAAGCGTGACAAGACCGGCTTGCCACGCTTGAAAAACAAACCTTTTTTTATTGCGGTGGGGCAGTACCAAACCATTCTTTGTAAATTTCTGCATAAGTACCGTTTTCTTTTAACGTGCTCAACGCCTTGTTTACTTTATCGACCAGTTTGGAATCCTCCTGGAAGGCAATTCCGTAGTTCTGGGCTTCTAATACGTCTCCCACAGTTTTGATTTTCCCTTTTGCTTTTGTCTTAATAAAGTATTTCAAGTTCGGAACATCATATAGAGTGGCATCTACGCTTCCCCTCATGAGTTCCTGGTAAGCCTGAGTCACTTTCGGGAATGCCTTGGCTGTGGCTTTAGGCAGGTTTTCTTTTATATAGCTCTGGCTTGTGGAGCCCTGGCGTGTTGAAATGGTTTTACCGGCAAGATCATCTATCCCGTGAATGGTTTTGTTATCCACTTGAACACCAATCATAAGGCCGGACTTGTAATAAGGATCGGAGAAATCAATAGATTTATCTCTTTCCTTTGTAATGGAAATGCCCGCGATTCCCATGTCCCAGCGGCCGGATTTCAAGCCAGGGATGATGCCCGGGAAATTCATGACCTTGAATTTGATATCAATTCCGGCTTCCTTAGCGATAGCTGTCATCAGGTCAATGTCAAAACCTTGGATTTCACCTGATTCTTTGTCAACAAATTCAAACGGAACGAAGCTGTTGTCTGTGGCGACAACATAGGTTTTCCCGCTTCCCTCGGTTGTTGCGTCATCATTGCTTTCGCTTGTGCTGTTATCGGTGCTTTCGCTTGTGCCTTCCGAGCCATTGGTATTCCCGCTGCTTCCAGCACCTTCACCCTCACCGGAGCCTCCGCCGGTTCCGCATGCTGCTAAAGCGGCGACCAGAAATACCATTAGAAAGATAGATAAGAAACGTTTCTTGTTCATGGTTTTCTCCCTTTCTTGATTTTGTTTTCCTCAATGCAACCCCCTGGTTGAAAACTATCAGAATGGCCAGCCATCATTGAGACTTGTTTCATTATGACAAAAGTCCTGGTAGAAATGAAACACTGAATCAGAGAAAAATTCGGTGAAATTTCGGCGAGAATCCCTCTCAAGCTTTCCATCCGGTCCTTTTTCTTACAATAACGTACGGAACGTATGTATAACGCTGAAAGTGAACGAGTTTTCACTGATTTCACCAAGTTTTCATTCTATTATAGTTGAATTTCATATTGAGGGCAATTCACAAAATTCGGTTAGTTACTTCTAAAGGTTATTTTGTGTGGAGGACAGGCCAGCCTGGTCTGAGAACTTGTCATAAAACGCAATCACAGTGAATTTAATATGACTAGAAGGGGGGCAAAAATAAGGTGTGAAATAGTTCGGGGAATTAATTTGAAGCGTTTTCATTGATCTCTTTCAAGAACTTTCATACTATTGAATTATAAACAATTAAGGAGGGATATTGGATGAATGCTATCTGGTTGGCGGTTTTCGGACTTGTTGCTTTCTTCTTTGCCTATCGTTTCTATTCGAAGTTTATTGCAGAAAGGATTTACCGTCTTGACCCGGATTTTACGACCCCGGCCCACGAGTTCAGGGATGGAGTCGACTATGTTCCGACAAACAAATGGGTATTGTGGGGACATCATTTTACCTCTGTAGCTGGTGCGGCACCTATCATTGGCCCTGCAATTGCTGTTTTTTGGGGCTGGCTGCCCGCACTTTTATGGGTCGTTCTCGGTACGATTTTTGGGGCAGGTGTCCATGATTTTGGGACGCTTGTTTTGTCCGCACGCCACAAAGGCCATTCCATTGGCACTTTGGCAAATAGCCTTATCGGACAACGGGCGAAACTGTTATTTCTGTTTATCATTTTAATTCTTTTGTTAATGGTCAATGCCGTGTTTGCGTGGGCGATTGCAAATCTGTTTGTCACCTTTCCGGCGAGCGTACTCTCCATTTTCATTCAAATTCCATTGGCCGTGTGGATCGGTTATACGGTTTATCGGAAAACCGGCAATATGTTGATGCCTTCAATTGTAGCATTGGTTGTGATGTACGGGGTTGCCGTCTTATCCACTTACGTCGATCCGCTGCAAATTGATCTTGTCAGTTATTTCGGCGGTGCGGATAATCCGGTTGCGTTTGGCCTGAATGGTCATTCAATGGCCTTTCTGATCTGGATTGTGATTTTGATGATTTATGTCTATATTGCTTCAACATTGCCCGTGTGGAAGTTGCTTCAACCCAGGGACTACATTAATTCCCATCAGCTTGTTGTCGGTCTTGCCATTCTTTATCTGGGCTTACTGTTCTCTCATCCACAGGTTACGGCTCCGGCTACGAATCCTGATGCGGATGTTTCCTGGTTCCCGCTATTGTTTATTACCATTGCGTGCGGCGCCATTTCCGGATTCCACGGACTCGTTTCATCGGGTACGTCATCCAAACAATTGGCCAAGGAAACGGATGCGAGAATGGTTGGCTATCTGGGAGCTATCGGAGAAGGTTCACTTGCGCTCGTTTCCATTATCGCGGTGGTTACATTGTTCCCGTCGACCTCGGCCTTTAACGAGGCATATAGCAGCTTTTCTGCAGCAGGTGCCAGCGGGCTCGGAAACTTCGTTAAAGGTGCCGCCCAACTTGCTACAGGGATTGGCATACCGGCTGCCGTTGCAGGAACAATTGTAGCGGTGATCGTTGTCAGCTTCGCGGCCACAACTTTGGACACGTCGGTACGGTTATTGCGTTACATTATTTCCGAATTGGGCGATGAATTCAAGGTTCCATCTTTGACAAAGACCCATGTTGCTACAACTATTGCTGTTGTTGCTACAGCAGCCTTGACATTAATTCCGCAAGGGCCAAAAGGTTTTGGTTCAGGCGGTTACCTGATTTGGCCTTTGTTTGGAACCAGTAACCAGTTGTTAGCCGGAATCAGCTTGATGCTCATCTCTATTTGGTTATATCGACAAGGACGGAGCGTCATTTAT
>DASVCO010000159.1:0-3560 GCA_036381575.1 Caryophanales bacterium | reverse complement strand
CATACTGGGTTTTCATTTCGACCGACATCCGCAATCTCCCCTTTATCGATTCATTAGGCGCATGTATCCATATCTTATTTTACTATACTTTACCGTCCCGTCACAACCTGGCTTGAAATTCGGCCCTGTAAATGCTAGGATTGATATTGTTGTCTGTATTGATTCCGATGAATAATAACAATCCGGATATCAAGGTTTGGCTGTCGGAATAAAAGCAAAGGTCGAAGCCTTAAGCTAGCCTTTGACTTCTGGCATCCAACATCATATAAGGAGGTATGAAAATGAGCCGTAAATGTGTCGTGACCGGAAAACAAACGCGTTCCGGAAACAATCGTTCTCACGCAATGAATTCTTCAAAACGCAAATTCAAATCCAATGTACAAAAGGTCCGCATCATGGTGGACGGAAAGCCGAAGCGGGTTTACGTTTCCGCAAAGGCTTTGAAAGCAGGTAAAGTGGAAAGGGTTTAACCCAAAAAAAGCCAGTTGTGGTTTCACGGCTGGCCTTTTTTTAATCTTGTTTCATACAAAAAAAGCACCCCCGGCGGTGCTTTTTTTGCTTAATTCTTTTTAAAGGTACCCATGATGGCCCTGACAAATCCTCCGAGGAAC
The DNA here is from genome assembly GCA_036381575.1 of Caryophanales bacterium. Classification (GTDB taxonomy): domain Bacteria; phylum Bacillota; class Bacilli; order Bacillales; family DASSOY01; genus DASSOY01. The sequence continues at coordinate 2,949 of DASVCO010000159.1, read as the reverse complement.
CTGGGCAGTTTAATCGTATAGAACTTCATACTCCCCCTCCTTCGTCATTCATGAGACGTCCCGGCCCAAGCATTCTATCAATCCTGATAAAGATTCACTAACAGCATATTCATGCCGAAGAAAATAAGTACCTGGCCGCACAAAATTACGTCCGTTATGAATAATCGCGGCTTCTTATAACCAATACTATGCCGTCCGTAAAAGAATAAGTACCGCTTTTTTCAATTAATTCATTGCTGACGGTCAACGTTGAAGCCGCATCGACGTCCGCATTGGAAAGAGAGTATTTGAAACCTTCCAAACTCAAGCCTTTGATAGATTCACCAAAGGGTAGAAAAGAAAGATATGGGTAATCGGAATCCCGATTGATCCGATAACATCCCGGCTTCCGTGCAATAATCTCATTTTGCCGGTCAATAATAGCCATTTCAATGCCGGCTTCAAGGCTTTTTTTCAAAAGTCTTATATTTACCCACTCGTGGTCAAGCCGTCCTCCTGTTACACCAAACAAAGAAATGCTTTTGGGCCGCTGGCGAACAGCCCAGTCAACGGCAAGTTCCAGATCGGTTTTGTCCTTTTCCGCGGGAAAAGTGAAGAGCTTAGACTCCCTCTGGATCTTTTGTAACTCGTCTTCGGACAAAGAATCAAAATCACCAAACCCATAGCCAGGTTGAATGCCGCGGCGGATTAATTCGTACATCCCACGATCAACCCCAACCCACATCACATTTTTCCTATTGGGCCGCAATTCAGGAACAAGAGAAACGGGCCCGCCTGCGAGGATACGGATTTCCATGCCTACGCCATTCTCACTTTAACAAGCCTTGGAGCCGCAACAATAAGCAGTACCAGAACAACTGCTGTTAAAATAAAAGAGGGAATCAAATATCCGGCGTTATAAACAATGGAATAAATCCAGACCGGCGTCCCTTTTGGCGCAAATGTGCCCCACCAAACTATCCCTGAAATAAAGTGAGCGACGAAACGCAACGCCGTCCCGATGAAGGTTCCAACAACAATAGCCATCCCCTGACTAAATTTACTTTTGTCCGGATTTGGTTTAATAATCCCAGCAAACCCGACCAATAGGAAGGCGATAGGATAATCAACCAAAATTGATATAGGATGAACAAAAGAAGGATCGGTTAAAAAATCAACAATCCCAAAAATCAGTCCTGTCACAATTCCGGCTTTGACACCCCGGCGATAGGCCATCAATACTATCGGCAACATTTCAAGTGAGATTGAGCCTCCGTAAGCCCACGGGGCATCAAAACCGACAAAACTCAGAACAAAAGCGGCGGCTACCATAATCGCAATTTCCGTTATCAGATTAACCCTGTTGTCCATAGTTCCACTCTCCCTTTCAACAAAATCAAATTTGCCCTCAGATTTTTATTACGTTTAGACCTACAGATTGTAGTCCGTCGGCCTTGCAAAAGGACTTTGAGTACTCAGTAGAATATCCTTCAATCCTTTAAAAATCTGCGCCTTTATTCCCTCGGCAAAAAGAGGGTTCTGCTGAATACAAATAAAAAAACAGCTTCATGCCCGATGGACAAAGCTGTTTTCTGCAACAAAGCACATCCACAATCCCTACGCAGGCATGATCCTTACTCAGGTTCTTTGGGTCGGAAGATGACTCCCCTCTCAGCCCCTCGATTGGGACTCCCCCAGTGGTAACCTTATTCTCTTGTTTGTTATCTATTATACACCACGAATTGCTTCGATGACAGCTTTTCTGTCTTTTTGCCCAAAAATAGCCGAGCCCGCGACAAACACGTCAGTTCCGGCTTCACGACACATTCTGGCTGTTTCTTCGTTAATGCCGCCGTCTACCTCAATTTCCACAGACAGTCCTTTTTTCTTAACTTCATCGGATAGCACACGGATTTTCGGGAGAACTGAATCGATAAACTTTTGTCCTCCGAAACCCGGGTTTACCGTCATAAACAAAACCAAATCAACATCATTAAGCACATGCTGAATGGTCTCGACGGGTGTCGCCGGATTTAAGACAACCCCGGCTTTAGCCCCTTGTTCCTTAATATGGTGAAGTGTTCTATGTAAATGAGGACAAGCCTCAACATGAACGGAAACGATGTCCGCCCCCGCGTTCACAAAATCAGGAATGAAACGATCAGGCTCTTCGATCATTAAATGGACGTCAAGGGTAAGTCCCGTAACAGGACGAATTGCCGAGACAACCTGTGGCCCCATTGTGATATTCGGTACAAAATGACCATCCATTACATCAATATGGACATAATCGGCACCGGCAGCTTCAATGTCTTGTATCTCTTCGCCAAGTTTGCTGAAATCGGCCGCTAAGATCGAGGGAGCGATTTTCATAAGTCAGTACCTCCGTTTTTGGCTTTGAATTTCTTCGAAAAACTGTTTGTAGTGCTCGTAACGATATTCGGGGATTTCTCCTTCCTCGAGGGCAGCCTTTACGGCACACTTCGGTTCGGCAAGATGCGTGCAGCCACGAAATTTACATTCGGCAGCACGTTCACGCATTTCAGGAAAATATAATGACAGATCCCCGGGCTCGATACCTCTGAAATCAATGGAGCTAAACCCCGGTGTATCCGCTACAAAACCGGAATCAAGCGGCATTAATTTCACGCGGCGTGTCGTATGTTTGCCTCGTCCGAGAGATTCGGAAATCGTCCCGGTTTTTAATTGAAGATCAGGATCTAGCCTGTTCAACAACGACGATTTCCCTACTCCTGACTGTCCTGCAAAAACGGATACCTTTCCGTCCAATAAATCCCGCAATACGGAAAGACCTTCCTTATCATCAACCGAGGTAAGGATAACTTCATAACCAATCTTTCGATAATCGAGGGCAAATTGTTCAAGCCGTGCATATTGGGCATCATCAATAAGATCCATTTTCGAGAAACAAATGGCTGTATGAATGCCCTCCTCTTCAAGCCGAACCAG
>DASVCO010000158.1:0-2582 GCA_036381575.1 Caryophanales bacterium | reverse complement strand
AAGTGTTTTTGTGGATGACCAGGATAAGGCTTTGAAATTCTACACAGAGACCTTAGGGTTTGTGAAAAAAATGGACGTACCCGTCGGGGAGTTCAAATGGTTAACCGTTGTCTCGCCCGAAACCCCTGGTGATGTTGAGTTGCTGCTTGAGCCGAATGAAAATCCAACCGCCAAAACTTATCAACAGGGGATTTATGAGCAAGGTATTCCTGCAGCTTCTTTTGCAGTCGAAGATGTTCAAAAGGAGTATGAGCGATTGAAGGAATTGGACGTGACGTTTACGGTCGAACCGACTCAAGCGGGACCAGTGATGATGGCGATATTTGATGACACCTGTGGGAATCTTATTCAGATTGCGCAGCATGGATAGTGGGGTTTTGTTTAGGCTCAAGGTTGTTGCAATCTCGGCTATTTTTTCAAGATTTCAATCAAAGGTCAAAGACAATAGAAAGTTGTAAGGGAGGGATTGGATCACCTTTTTCGGAAGTTATTTGTCGGAAGACTGAGGCAAAATTGGCTTGGGTTATGGCGTTTGGACGAGAAGAGCGCCCTGGGATCAGCCTTTTTTCACCCAAATCAAAATAAAGGCATCGTATGGAGTGCTTCGGGAATCACTTACCCAGATCAACGACAAATCGCCTTCTATTCCGGAATGATTTCCAACCTGCAAATCAAAAGGATCGTTATCAAAACAGAAGATAAAACTTACGAGGATGTTCCGCTTATTCAGTCAAAGGGTTCTGAACGATTTTTCTTTATAAAGGCAAATGGAGATGCAGTGCCAGCTTCTCTTAAAGCGTTCTCTGCTGAGGGAGAACTCATCTTGGAGGATTAACCTGAATCAGGTTGTGAAAGCCGGCTGGTTGTGTTAAAATATTTTTAACTTTAAAAGAACGGAGGGTTACCTGTGTTGAATATGGCAGTGAACTTCCTTTTCGGAAGAATCCGATTTCAAACTTTGTAACGCGAATTGAATAGCGCAAAGGCTCTGCCTGGGTGCAGGGTAATCGGGATTGGTCTGCCTATCGATATGGGAACCTTGTTTGATATACAAAAACGAAGGAGGGGACAAATCTGTCTTCTCCTTTTTTATATGGGAAATGAAGGATTATTTGCGGGCAGCAAATGTACCGGTGTGGCCGGAATGGGATTCTCGTCTGTTTTGTCATGCCCTTTTCCGTTTACTGAGCACCAGGCAACACCAAAAGGCAACGGAGGGATGTAAGCATGAAACAAAAGGCGATTCTGGCCGGCGTCAATCTCGGTCAAGAGGACTTCAGGTCATCCATAGAGGAATTAGGGAATCTGGCTGGCGCATGCGGAATTGAAGTTGTTGGCGAGGTTACTCAGAATTTGCAGCGCGTGAACAAAACGTATTATATCGGACGGGGCAAGGTTTCGGAAGTGGCGGCGTTGCTTGAACAGGAGGACGCGGGGGTCGTGATTTTCAACGATGAGCTGTCTCCCACCCAAATCCGCAATCTTGAGGCCGATTTGGCATGTAAAGTGACTGACCGGACGGCATTGATCCTCGATATTTTCGCGAAACGTGCAAGCACGAAGGAAGCGCAGTTGCAAGTGGAAATAGCCCGTTTGCAATACATGCTTCCTCGCCTGGTCGGCTCGCGTGAATCTTTGGGCCGGCAGGGCGGAGGCCCGGGTTTGAATAACAGAGGCTCAGGGGAAACAAAGCTAGAGTTGGACCGCCGCAAAATTGAAGAAAAAATCACGATCAACCAAAAGGAATTGCAGGCGCTGGTGGCCCATCGCCAAACCCAACGGAAACAGCGCAAGAAAAGAGAGGTGCCTGTGGTTTCGTTGGTCGGATATACGAATGCCGGGAAATCCACGATCATGAATGCGATGCTGGAGTTGTTCAGCGAGTCCCGTAATAAACAAGTGTTTGAAAAGGATATGTTATTCGCCACCTTGGAGACGTCTGTCCGAAACATTAAATTACCTGATAACAAGTCGCTGATTCTTACGGACACAGTGGGGTTTGTGAGGAATTTGCCTCACCATCTTGTAAAGGCTTTTCGTTCCACATTAGAAGAGGTAACGGAAGCTGATTTACTGATCCATGTAGTGGATTATTCCAATCCCGAATACCAGCAACACATCGAGGTCACAAATGAGACGTTGAAAGAATTAGGTGTAAAAGATATTCCTGTTCTATATGCCTGCAACAAGTCGGATTTGACGGATTGCGAATGGCCAAAAGTTGAAAACGATTGTGTCTATCTCTCAGCCAAGTCCAAAGTTGGCGTAGACCAGCTGCTTCAAGTGATCCGCAGTCACATTTTTCAGGATTATGTACAGTGCGAAATGTTGATTCCTTACGAGGAGGGACAATTCGTCTCCTATTTCAATGAAAACGCTGATGTCATCGCTACAGATTATGAAGAGAAAGGCACGAAGCTAACACTGGAATGCCGGAAAGTCGATTATGAAAAATATCAACATTACGTTGTCGGCATGTAGGTTAATCCCCCGGTCCTATTGGGCCGGGGTTTTTCAATTGAAAAAGGCTTAGACGGCAAATTTCCACACGGTAAGCAAAGCAGGAAGATTTATTGTGTTTT
>DASVCO010000157.1:0-4501 GCA_036381575.1 Caryophanales bacterium | reverse complement strand
TCTATGGCCCGGCCAGGATGAAACGTCCAGTTCGGCGGGGCTGAAGGTTGCCTTTAATACATTGAATAAGGTGTTGGAGCCCCATCGTAAAGCGCGGCAAAGCCCTTATTTTATCGAGCGCCGGGAGTCCTCTTACAAGTTGAGTACAGAAGCGGGGTTTCAATTGGATGTCCACGAGTTTGAAAGCTGTGTGCAGGATGGCTTGAAGACACAGGATAAGGATAAAGCAAGGCAACTGTTGGAAAAAGGATTATCTCATTATTACGGTGATTATTTGGCTGAACGCCGTTTTGAGGATTGGTGTCTGGAAGAGCGGGAGAGAATCCAGGTTTTGTTTTTGCGAGGCACTGAGAGATTGGCGCATTTGTATGCCGGGTCGAAAGAGTATGATCAAGCCATCCGCCGCTGTGAAGATATATTGGGAATGGACGGGTGTTGGGAAGAGGCTTACCGTCTGTTAATGATGTGCTATTTTCATAAAAATAATCGTCCGCAAGCCATCAGATGGTATCGAAAGTGTTGGAGGCGTTTGGAAAAAGAGTTGGGCGTTGAACCGATGCCCGCTACTCAGGAAATGTACAAGAAAGTGCTGGAAGGAACCGAATCCCATATGCAACGATTCTAGGAAGCTCGGATGCCGGGCTTTCTTTTTTGCTCTAATACGAATTTGACCATGCAGTCACTTCCATGAAGGCCCTTTCTAAAGGTGATAGGGTGGTTGGTCGGAAACTTTGGGGTTGACATAGAACCCATTGGTCATTTACAATATTTCTTGTGCAAAACTTAATGGTTCAAATTTGACCGGTTGGTCAAACCTGTTGAACAACAGGTTAGGAGTGAGCGGAGTGACAGACAAAAAAGAAGAAATCATGCAGTCGGCGATTCGCCTTTTCTCCGAAAAAGGCTATTTCTCCGCATCGGTTCAGGAAATTGCCAATGACTGCAGGATTTCCAAAGGATCGTTATATAAATATTTTGATTCCAAGGAAGATTTATTGATTCAGGTCATTGAACATAATCATCGCAAGATGTTTCAAAGGGCCATGAACGTTGATCTTGATTCGTCTTTGACCGCAAAGGAAAAGTTAATCAGGAAGATCGTTGTCCAGTTGGAAGATTCCTATGAAAATAAAGATTTTATGATGATGCTGTTCCGGGCTATGCCCGATCATGATAATGAAAATATTTCATCACTCATGAAAAGGACCAGGGCTACGATGATGTCCTGGCATAAAGAATGTTTAGAGGAAGCCTTTGGAAACAAGGTCGAGTCCTACATTTGGGATTTGGTCCTTATGTTTCAAGGCACATTGAAAGAATATCTTTCCCTGACTGTTTTTAAAGATAAGTCTTTTGACATGAAGCGGGCGGCACGCTTGATTGTAGAACGTTTGGATGCGATGATTCAGAACACGGATCATACGGAGCCTGCCTTAACCTCCGAAATCATGGATGAATTCGAGGGGATTGATGTTAATTTCAAACCGAGGTCCGGAAAAGAACAATTGAAGGATCATTTGAACGGCATGCTCTTTGAGATTGAAAGGTTATCGATTGACGAGAGGGAAAGACAGGAGTTGCTTTCGGCTGGTCGTTTATTGGAAAATGAATTATTTAACAGTGAACCGAGAGATTTTCAAATCAAGGCCCTGCTGTTGTACATGGCGGAGAGAGAAGAGTTGAGAGTCACAGTACGCCGAATTGAGAAACTTCTTGAGGAAAATGTAATGAAAGAGAAAGAAGGAGTTGGAGAAAGCTATGGAAAATAAACAACAACCTGAACAGGAGTATAATAGGGTTTTACTCGTTGCGTCTATTATTGCCGGCGCCTTTGTTGTGATTTTGAATCAGACGCTCTTGAATACCGCTATACCGAAAATAATGGCTGATATGTCGATCTCAGCGAGTACTGCGCAATGGCTGACGACTGGTTTCATGCTGACTATGGGTACGATGATTCCGATTTCCGCCTTCTTGATCGAGAAATTCTCGACAAGGAAATTGTTTTTGACAGCCATGGGCCTTTTTGGGGCAGGTACGTTGATTGCGGCTGTCGCACCCAGCTTTCCATTTTTGCTGGCTGCAAGAATTGTTCAGGCGTCCGGCGCAGGGATTATGATTCCGTTAATGCAAACCGTATTTTTATTGATTTTCCCTGTTGAAAAACGCGGTGCGGCAATGGGTATGGTAGGATTGGTAATCGCTTTTGCGCCTGCTATTGGGCCGACGCTTTCCGGATGGATTGTGGAAAGCTACTCGTGGCGTGTCTTATTCTATATGATTTTGCCGATTGTCGTGCTTGACATTATTTTTGCTATTTTCGCGTTGAAAAATGTCACCAAATTGACTCATCCGAAGATTGATATTGTGTCCATTGTTTTATCGTCTGTTGGTTTCGGCGGATTGTTATACGGCTTTAGCAGTGCGGGAAACAACAGCTGGAGCAGTTCCGAAGTGGTAATCGCTTTGGTTGTCGGTGCCATTTCACTTTGCTTGTTCATATGGCGGCAATTGTTGATCAAGAAACCCATATTGGAATTCAGGGTATTTAAGAACTGGATTTTTGCGCTTACAACGTTAATCGGCATGATTATCATGATTTCGATGCTTGGCGTAGAACTTCTTCTGCCGCTCTATATGCAGAACGCACAGGGCTACACAGCGCTTGAGTCCGGGTTGCTGCTCTTGCCGGGAGCCATTGTAATGGGTGTGATGTCCCCGATTGTCGGCAAGGTTTTTGATAAAATTGGCGCTCGGCCGCTTGCGATCGTTGGTTTGTCGGTCGTGACTGTGATGACGTTTCTATTCAGCAACATGACTGCTTCAACATCCTACGGGTATATGATGGTGTTATACGCCATTCGGATGTTTGGAATCTCGCTGGTCATGATGACGGTAATGACGGCAGGTTTAAACCAGTTGCCGAATCATCTGATTCCACACGGGACCGCGATGAACAACACCATGCGGCAAGTTGCCGCTTCAATTGGAACGGCTATGCTCATTACGGTCATGACGAATAATACGGCGGATGCCGTGAAACAACAGGTTTCCCATCCCATGATTCAAGGGATGTCAGCTTCCTTTATGGTCGCAGCTGGCTTAGCCTTTGTTGCGTTATTGTTATCGTTTTTCATTAAACCGAAACGTCCGGCTGAAGCAGATGGAGAGAAGACCCCCAATACTGTGAATACAAAGAGAGAAGCTGTCAGCGAAAGTTAAGGATCCGGCCTGAACGCCAGGCGTTCAGGGAATAGAATACGGAAAAAAGATTTGCCCAGGCCGTCGGATATTTTCCGGCGGTCTTTTTGCCGTTTGTAACTCATTTGTAACCCTTTTCTTATATAACAGAATCAAACCTTTAAAGCACCGTGTCGCAACGTCGGCATTAGTGATTCTGTATGTCGGAATGGGGGCTAAGCGCGAGGTGCAAAAACAACGAAGGAGGGTCACACGCAATGCGAAAAATGAAAACGGGTCTTATTGGGATGTTAGTGCTTTTGCTTGTTGCGCTTGCGGCTTGCGGGAATTCTGGCTCCAGCGGAGCCGGGGGATCTGTTGAGGGAGAAAGTTCTTCCGAAGGAACCAGTGGAACAGGAGGTTCCGGCAACAGTGACAGCGGCGGAAGCAAGGAGCCGATCAAAATCGGGATCGTTGCTTCGTTATCAGGCGCGTTGGAAGCTTACGGGAATCAAACCCTTCACGGCTTCAAACTCGGGATTCAATATGCGACTGACGGTACAAATAAAGTCAACGGCCACCCTATCAAAATCATTGCCGAAGACGGTGAAGCGAAAGCGGATGTAGGGATTAAGCAAGCTACGAAATTATTAAATGAAGACAAGGTTGATTTTCTGGTGGGTGCTTCAAGTTCTGCTGTTGCCCTGGCAATTGAGCCTTTGGCTGAACAAAATAAGACGATTATGGTGGTTGAACCGGCGGTTGCCGACAGCATTACAGGAAAGGGATTTAATAAGTACATTTTCCGGACGGCAAGGAACTCCTCACAGGACGCAGCTGCAGCAGCGGCGGCCATTGCTGAAGAAGGTGTAACGATTGCTACTCTCGCCCCGGATTACGCTTTTGGCCATGACGGTGTCGAGGCATTTAAGCGGGAAGCTGAAAAACGTGGGGCCAAGATTATTCTTGAAGAGTATGCGGATCCGAAAGCGACAGACTTTACCGCGAATATCCAGAAAATTATCGACGCCAAACCGGATTATCTTTGGGTGACATGGGCTGGTGCCAATACGCCCTGGAAGCAAATCCAGGATATGAAGGTTCAGGACAAGGGCATCAAGCTTTCAACCGGCGCACCGAACATAGCGGCTTTGAAAACAATGAAAGCGGCTGTTGGAATGGTTGGGTTCACTGTGTATTATCATAAGTTGCCGGATAATGAAGTTAACGATTGGCTGATTGAACAAACGAAGAAGAAATACGATACGGTACCGGATTTGTTTACACCGGGCGGCATGTCGGCGGCGATCTCTATTGTTAA
>DASVCO010000156.1:0-25186 GCA_036381575.1 Caryophanales bacterium | reverse complement strand
CCCAATAACCTTCGCCCCGGCCATTTTCGCCTCATCCGGCATAATTTCGGGAACAGGATTAGCCATTGCGAAAATAACCGGGTTTTCATTCATGCTTTCCACCATTTCTTTGGAAAGCACCCCTTCTACGGAGACTCCGATAAACACATCCATTTCCTCAATAACTTCGGCAAGCGATCCCTGTTTCTGATCTCGGTTAGTCTTCTTGGCAATCTCGTCTTTCACATCACTCATGCCCTCGGAGCGCCCTTCATATATTGCGCCTTTCGAATCACACATGATCATGTCCTTTACACCGAAGCGATCAAGCAGCTTGATAATCGCAATACCGGCTGCTCCCGCTCCGTTGACAACCACCCTGATGTTCGACATTGATTTTCCGGTGATCTTCAACGCATTTACAAGTCCGGCAAGTGTAACAATTGCAGTTCCGTGTTGATCGTCATGAAAGATCGGTATATTGGTTTCCTTTTTCAACCGTTCTTCTATTTCGAAGCACCTCGGACCCGCTATATCTTCGAGGTTAACACCACCGAAATTGGGCTGCAATAATTTTACAGTCTCAATAATCTGATCGATATCATTCGTATCAAGACATATCGGGAACGCATCTACGCCGGCAAAACTCTTAAACAAAACCGCCTTGCCTTCCATAACAGGAAGGGCAGCCTGCGGCCCTATGTTGCCAAGCCCCAACACCGCTGAACCGTCCGTTACGACCGCCACCGTGTTCCCCTTCATGGTATATTCAAACACTTTGTTCGGATCATCGTAAATTTCCTTACATGGTTCAGCCACCCCCGGAGAATAGGCGAGACTCAAGTCTTTCGCATTCCGAACAGGAACCTTTGATTTGGATTCCAATTTCCCCTGGTTGACCCGGTGTATATGTAAAGCTTCCTCACGAGTCGTTGCCAATCGCTTCACGCTCCTTTACCATCCATATCTGACACAACTCTATTTTGTATCGCTTTCCTTTATGAGAAAATACCATTCTTCCCATACTCTCCTGAATTCTATTATAACAAAACAAGCCCCCTAATCAAATACGCTGGCGTATCTGCGTCCAGATTTTTATCGAGCCCGCTCGATAAATTCCTCTAAAAATCTGTGGCATCCGTCAGAGGCTTTAAGTTATCCAGTGACTGGATAACTTAAAGCGAATGTTGTTTTCTCAAAACAACATTGTTCGCGCTCAGTTTCTCCCGCAACAGGCCGAGACATTCCGGCGAAGGATCAACATTGAATGATTCCGGCAAACGAAGTGTCTTATTTTCATCCGAATAATGTAAAATAACTTCCACGTCCCCATGGAACTCTTGAAGCAAGTCTTTCACCTCGGCCATCGTTCCTTCCTGTCGATGATGGCTCTCAACCTTCAGAAACAGCATTTGGCCAGGCGATTTCTTTCTCTCTTTGCTTCCAATCTGATCCAGCGGCATGGCCTTCTCAGCTATTAATTTCAACGACGATTCTTCCTTCTGGACTGCTCCTTCAATCAAAAGAAACTGCTCTTTCTCAAAGTAAAGAGGGTTCCGGTTATAGAGCTTCGGAAAGACGACGACCTCTACCTCGGCAGTATCATCACTTAAAGTGATAAATGCCATCGGGTCTCCTTTCTTCGTACGAATGAATCTCGCCTTCGTAATCATTCCCGCTGTGCGGGCTGATTGGGCTTCCCGGAAGCCTTCCAACTCCCGAACCTTGGAATATTCGATATTCTTCAATACAGTATCGTATTGTTCAAGGGGATGAGCTGAAAGATAGAAGCCAAGAGCCGCCTTTTCATATTTCAGTTTTTCATTCATCCCTAATGGAGGCACTTGCTCATAGTCTGGTTTCTCTTCTTCGCTTTCAAACCATTGGATTTGTCCGCCGTCTACCTTCTCCTGAACAGCCTCTCCGTATTCAACGGCTGCAGACAAAGAGTTGAGGAGCCGCGCCCTGTCAATTCCAAACTCGTCCATACCCCCGGCGAAAATCAGTGATTCAATGGTTCTCCGATTCACTGTCTTTAACGAAACACGTGCACAAAGGTCAAACAAATCTTTATAAGGGCCGTCCTTACGCTTGTCAATTAACTCCTTTATGGCTTTGGCGCCGACATTTTTCACTGCGAGCAGCCCGAAACGGATACCGACACCTTCCGCGATGAAAACAATACCGCTTTTGTTGACAGAAGGCGGATAAAGCGGGATATTCCTTGCCTTTAACTCTCGGATATACTGGGCAAGCTTATCGTGGTCACCGGTGATTCCCGAAAGTAATGCCGCCATGAAATAATTCGGATAGTTAGCCTTTAAGTATGCCAATTGATATGCAATCACACTATAAGCCGCTGCATGCGAACGATTGAATCCATAGTTCGCGAAACGAACAATCAGGTCATACACAGTCTCTGCCGTATCCCGGGGATAACCGTTTGCCACACAGCCTTTGACGAAATGTTCTCTTTCGGTGTCTAAGATATCTTTTTTCTTTTTACTGACAGCTCTCCGCAGCAAATCAGCTTCTCCCAGCGTAAAACCTGCCATTTTCGAGGCAATCTGCATAATTTGTTCTTGATAAACAATAACTCCATAGGTTCTTTCCAGAATAGGTTTTAAATCAGCATGAATGTATGTGACTTCCCGTTTTCCGTGCTTGCCTGCAATAAAAGTGGGGATATTGTCCATTGGACCCGGACGGTACAAAGCATTAACCGCAATGATATCCTCAAAATGGGTGGGGCGCAACCTTTTCAAAACCTGGCGCATGCCGTCCGATTCAAGCTGAAACACCCCGGTTGTATCGCCGGCGGCAAGTAATTCAAATGTTTTACGATCATCAAAAGGAATATCCTTTAAATCAACCCGGCTGTCCGTACTTTTCTCAATCAGCCACAAAATATTTTCAATCAACGTCAAGTTGCGAAGGCCAAGAAAGTCCATTTTCAGCAAACCGAGTTCTTCCAGAATATCCATCGAGTATTGCGTCAATGCTATACCTTCCTGCCCTTCCTGAAGGGGTACGACATCAGTCAACGGATCCTTGCTAATCACAATTCCGGCTGCGTGAGTTGAAGCATGGCGCGGAAACCCTTCAATTGTTTCCGCGATTTCAAACAACTTAACCGCTTCTTGCGATTCTTGTAACAATTTTTTCAACGGTGCAGACTCTTGTTTCGCCTTTTCCAGCGTGATTCCGGGTCGTGAAGGAATCTTCTTCGCAACAGAATCGACGAGTTTCGGAGGAGCATCGAGGACCCTCCCGACATCCCTTACAGCCGCGCGAGCGGCCAACGTTCCGAACGTAATAATTTGCGCCACATGCCCGCTTCCATATTTCTCGGCGACATAACGAATGACTTCATCGCGTCTCGAATCCGAGAAGTCAATATCGATATCCGGCATTGTTACCCTTTCCGGATTGAGGAACCGTTCAAATAGAAGGTCGTGTTTAACAGGATCGACGTCTGTAATCTCAAGCACGTAAGCAACTAGTGAACCGGCAGCTGAACCCCTGCCCGGTCCGGTCATAATCCCCTGTTCATGGGCAAACTTCATAAAATCCCATACGATCAGGAAATAATCGCAAAACTGCATGTCCTCAATGACACCGAGCTCATAATCAAGCCTCCTGCGAATTTCCTCTGTCCCTTCACCATACCGCTCAGCCAATCCCTTCTCACACTGTTCGCGCAAATACCGAGTGGCATTTGTCCCTTCAGGCAACGGGAAGGCCGGAAGAACCGATCGCCCAAATTCAATGGTCAAATCGCATTGCTCCGCGATTCGTTGTGTATTCTCAACAGCCCTTGGGAGATGGGAAAACAAACTTTCCATTTCCCCAGCTGATTTGAAGCTATATTCACGGGAAGGCAGCTTCTCCCGATCCTCGTTAGATAACTGATCTCCGTTCTTAATACAGACTAAACAATCAAAAGCGACGGCATCCTTCTTCTCAATATAATGCACATCATTCGAAGCCGCCACCGGAGTTCCCGTTTGTTTTCCCAATTCAATGATCTCAAGATTCAACCGCTTTTCATCGGCAATACCATGATCCTGAACTTCCAGATAGAAATCATCCCCGAAGGTTCGCCTGTAAAATTGGACAGCTTCTCTGGCTTTTTCCCGCTCGCCTTTCATGAGAGCCTTCTCAATTTCCCCGCCTGGACCTGAGGACAAGGCAATCAGGCCTTCCCTGCATGCAGCCAACTGCTCTTTCTGGAGGCTCGGGCTCGTCCTGAAACGACCGGATTGCCCTTGACTGCTCAATTTCATCAAATTTCGGTAACCGGCTTCCGATTTAGCCAGTAATACGAGCGAAGCCGTTTCGCGATTACGAGGCAGCAACCGTTCATCGGAACCAGACAAATCTATGTAAACTTCCATTCCAAGAATCGGCTTGACACCGTATTTACGACAAGCTTTATAAAAAGGCACAGCCCCATACATGACAGCTTTATCGGTCAGGGCAACTGCATCAAAACCAAGCCCCGCCGCTTTTTCCGCAAGGGCTTCGACCCGGCACGCACCTTCAAGCAAACTATATTCGCTGTGGACGTGAAGATGGATAAATCCCATCGCGCATCTCTCCTCGCCTTTCATTATAATACATAAGGCGCCACATTGTATTCCAATCCCAGAAATCATGATTAACAAACACGTTGTTCTTTTAATTATAACACAAAAGGGAACATACATTCCACTCGGGGGGGGTTAACCTCCATCTCTGGCATGACATACTTTCGGCTCTTGTCCCATACATTTTAAAAAAGGGAAGTAAGAAATGAGAGGTTGGAAAATCAATAAAACCTGCCGCAACCCATTCTATATAAGATTCCAATCAAAAAAGATAGCTGACTACTACTTTCAATCCTCATTTCCAGAATGAAAGGGTGAGTGAAATGGAGCCGGTGCCTTTCCGGGAATTTCTTCAAAGTATTATTTTGGACTTTTTCGTGGCTTTCGGTGTTATTATAGGGGGCGCGATTATCGGCGGAATCGGGGCTTTTTTCGTAAGTAAGCCTCCTTTGACCGCGATGATGACCCTGGCGAACAATCTGAAAATCTGGGCAGTTGTGGCAGCTATCGGGGGAACATTCGATACGATTACAAACCTTGAAAAAGGCTTTATGCTGGGGTCGCCGAGCGAGGTTTTCAAACAAATCTTCGTTCTTCTTTCGGCGATGACCGGTGCCTACACAGGCGCAGGAATCATTCAGTGGTTAACACAGCAGGATATGAGTTAAAATGCGGATTCCCCAACACTATCATGCCCCCGGTTGGCAGCGTTTTATTGTCGGATTTCTTCTTGGCGCGGTGGTCGGTTGGGTTTTCTTTATTATTTTATACGGCCAGGCCCAAGAGGACCAAATCAATTTAATCAACAAGCAAAAGGACAAAATCGCTGAATTGAAGGATGAAAAAGATATCTGGTTGGAAGATGTCAAGGAAGAGAACGCGAAATTAGAAAAAAAATTGACGGTTCAGGACATTCAAATCAAATTTGTCAATAAGAAAGAAAGCGAGCTCGGCGACACCGCCATCTCTAACTTAAACAGGGAGATTGAAAAACAATTATCCCCGCTATTAACGAAAGACCTGGAAACAGTTGGGGGCAACAGCGAAATCTTGATTCAATCCATAGAAAACAAAATTTTTGAAATTGAAGATAATAGGTACCGCGTTGAAGTTCAAACGCTAGTTATCACTTCCATTATCAAAGTCGGAGTCAAAATCGAAAAAGTCAAGTGATCTAGAAAGAAATCATTCGCACTGGAAGTTAATCAAATACGCTTTGGCGTATTTGCGCCAGATTTTTATCGCGTTAACGCGATAAAAATCTGTGGTATCCGCCGGAGACATTAACTTTATTCAGTGGCGGCCCCCGCCTCAACTGAATAAAGTTAACATTTCTGTGACATCAGTGCAAAACCGTCGCAAAACTCCTCCCTATTCTATAAAATAAAGCATATGAGAGGCAGGAAATGTCTTTTTCGATGACAGCCTTGTCTTTCCAAAGGAGGTAAATCGAATGATTATGAATCGCAAGGAACTCGCAAAAGCGAAAGTAAAGCGAATCCAGGACGGTTACTCTGCCTTTGCCGAATCTAACGAATTGATCCGTTTAATCAAAAGAGACTTATCAAAGCTGAACATGGATGTCCTTATAGAAGAAACCACCATCGGTTCATGGTTTATCCCAAGAAAGACTGTATAGGAAAAGCTTGCGCTCCCGGCGCAGGCTTTTTTATTATCTATCCCCGAATTCTTTGCACACCTCTTCCAAATCCTGAAGCACCTGGTCAGCCTCTTCCCATTTGTAAATTGTCGCTCCTGCCGCCATCGGATGGCCGCCACCGCCGTATTTTTTCGCAATTTCATTAACGATTGGCCCTTTCGAACGAAGGCGAACCCGAATTTGGTCCGGTTCTTCGATGAAAAACACCCATGCCTTTATTCCCTTAACATCCGAAATGGCGTTTACAAGCTGAGAAGCATCACTTGCCAAAACCTGAAACTTATTCAGGGTTTCCTCGTGCAATTGAATATGCCCTGCTCCGTTTGGAGACATCTCGAAGAATTGCAGCACGTGTCCGTTCAATCTCATAACATTCATTTGAACCTGGTACAACTGCGCATACAAGTCGCTGATCGAAAATTCATATTCGCGCAATACACCGGCCGCATGAAAAGTCTTTATTGTTGTATTGTCAAAAAGAAACCTTCCCGTATCGCCGATAATGCCGGCATAAAGCAACCGGGCAGCCCTGTTCGTAAGAACCAGTCCGCGTTCCTTGCCGGATTCATAGAATTCAAAGATCATTTCACTGACAGAACTGGCAGTCGGATCTACCCAAATCAAATCCCCATACGGATCCTCGTTCGGATGGTGATCAATTTTGATGACATAATCACCTAATTTATAACGTTCATCGCTGATTCGCGGCGAATTGGCTGTATCACATACAATAACCAATGCTCCTGCAAATACATCATCAGCAATGTCATCCATGCGGTTCAGAAACATCAACGATTTTTCTTCTTCTCCGACAACGTATATTTCCTTCTCGGGATATGCCGTTTTCAATAATTCCGCAAGCGCTCCCTGTGAACCTAACGCGTCCGGGTCAGGCCGGACATGGCGGTGAATAATAATGATTTCGTATTGCTCAATGGTGTTCAGGATTTGTTCCTTCATAAGCTTCTCCTTCTGAATGGATTTTTCCCTGTGAACAGAGTTACAATAGAATCGGTCGCTTCGGACAGGCGGAAACCCCTATGTTTCCGGTACTATTTGCCGGCGAGCCGCTATCTTACTTCATTTGGAGGAACATTCATGCCGATTCTGGTTATTCTTTCTATCCTTAGCTTTGTCATGTACATTTTCTACAAGGTCAAATCTTTACGAATGAAAAAACGCCCGAACGAAAGGCGTTGGATTGGCACGAAAGCATCTATTGCCCTTGGACTGCTGTTAATCTTCTTCGGAATGAACCAGCTGTATTTGCGGCAAACAACAACGGTTATTGTCATGAGCATCATATTCTTTCTGATCGGCGGATTCTATGTCTACCAAAATGTTAAGCTGTATCGTTACCTGCTGCCGTATGCAGCTGAGGAAGCCCGCCAGAGCCGTTCTAATGACGATCAATAAGCTGGGCGGTCATCATGGCTTTCCCGACTACGGCCCCTTCATGAAACACCTCGACGTCCAGCTTTCCGTAACGGCGGCTGATTTCAAGAACCTTCGGGCGGATCTCAATCACGCTTTCAATCTGCACCGGTTTTAGAAAATAGAGTGTCAGGTTCTCAATGACGAGATCCCCTTTTTTGTATTTGCGGAGGGCCCTGCTCCCCGCTTCTCCGACAAGCGTTGTAATCGCTCCGTAAGATATCGAACCGAGATAATTTGTCATTTGCGGTGTGACTTCGCAACGATAGATAATATCCCGGCCTTCAGAAGCATCAGTAATTTGGCCTGTAATCAAATCATCAATCGTTTGCCCTACCTGGGGCTGCCGTTGGATCATTTGCAACGCCTTAAGAACATCCTGGCGCGAAATCAGGCCTTGCAATTTCTGGTAAGCGTTAACTACGGGAAGCAGCTCAATTCCTTCCCAGATCATCATATGCGCTGCTGTTGCCAAAGACGTGTTCTCAGTAACGGTTAGCGGACTTTTGGTCATCACCTTTCCGACCAACGTATCCGCCGAGTGATTGATTAGGTCCTTCGCCGTAACAATACCCTGAATTCTCATGTTTGGATCGACCACCGGATACCGGCTGTGCCCCGTTTCCTTATTAAGAATGTGCCACTTCCCGACTGTATCCGTTGTCAACAAGAAATGCGCTTCATCAATGGAGATTAATATGTCCTGGACCAGGACGATTTCTTTCTTGATCAACCTGTCATAAATAGCGCGATTGATCATAGCCGCCACCGTGAAAGTATCATAGCTTGTGGAGATAATCGGAAGTTCAAGCTCATCAGCCAGGGCAACGCTTTCATCATCAGCCATAAAACCACCCGTAATTAACACTGCTGCTCCCGCCTTCAGCGCGTTCTTCTGCGCCTGATCCCGGTTTCCCACGATAACCAGATTTCCCGCGTCGACATAACGCATCATCGCCTCGAGCTTCATGGCACCGATGACGAATTTATTCAATGATTTATGTAATCCCCGGCGCCCTCCGAGCACCAGGCCATCGACAATATTCACCACTTCGGCATAGGTCAGCTTTTCAATGTTTTCCTTATGCTTTCTTTCGATCCGGATTGTGCCTACCCTTTCAATCGTGCTGACAAATCCGAGATTTTCGGCGTCCTTAATTGCCCGGTAGGCCGTTCCTTCACTGAGGTTTAACTCTTTCGCAATCCCGCGGACCGATATTTTGCTGCCAACCTTTAAACCTTCGATATGTTGTAAGATTTGTTCATGTTTTGTGGCCACGTTTTCACCAATCTTTTCTGTACGAACCGTCATTTTTCTTTATTTGAATCAATTATACAAAGGATTCCCCCTGACATCAAATGTGTGTTCCGCGCTCATGGCTATGGTCCAGCAATGGTTTGGTTTCTTTACGATGTTCTTTACGTTGACTTTTCTTCGGTTCATACAACAATCCCGCCAGATTTCCACCGATGGCAATCAAGCAGAATCCGAGCCAAACCAAGGCAAACCAGGTACCAAGAGAACCACCGTGTAATTCAAGCCGCGGCAACGCAAAATATACAAGGGCCGCAATCGATAACAGCGATAGAAAAAGTCTTTGTTTCTCCATATGAACCAACCTCCCTATCGCCATTATATGAAGGACAAGTCAAAAAAGAAGAGCTGACTTTCGCCGTCACCCCTTAATCAAATACGCCTTCGCGTATTTTCGCCTGCACTGTGCGGGGCATTCAGATGTTGCCGCAAAACGCGGCTCCTGTTCAGGATTCTTCTGATAAAGTTAAAAAGCACCAAATGGAGAATAACCCGCCATCTGGTGCCCGGTCTTTATAAATCGATGGATTCGCCGGATTTCAACGCTTTCCCATCACCTTTCAGCCTTCCTACAAATTCGTCAGGATCCTGTTCTATAAACGGGAATGTGTTGTAATGGATCGGCACGACCGTTTTCGCTTTCAGCCACTCTGCTGCAAGCGCGGCATCTTCCGGCCCCATCGTGAGAGCATCGCCGATCGGCAAAAATGCCAGATCAATGGCGTTGCGTTCTCCGATTAATTTCATATCGGAAAATAATCCTGTGTCACCGGCATGGAAAAGGGTTTTGCCTTCAGCCGTCAACAAAATACCCGCCGGCATACCCGTATAAACGATATTCTTGTTATCTTCCTCAGTATAGCTGGCGCTGTGGAAAGCCTGAGTTAATTTCACGGTTCCGAAATCAAAATCAAAGGAGCCGCCAAGGTTCATCGGCTGTACATTTATTCCCTGCCAGCCGATATAAGTCGCTAATTCAAAAGTTGCGACAACGAGGGAATCATTCTTCTTTGCGATGTCGACCGTATCTCCGACATGATCATTATGGCCATGTGTCAAGAGGATTACGTCCGGTGCAACATCGTCAGGATTAATGCCACATTGACCGTTTCCTGTGATGAAAGGATCAATCAAGATTTTCTTGCCGCCTGTTTCAACCATTACAACCGAATGTCCATGATATGTAACTTTCATTTTTTATCACCGCTCCTCTATGTTTTTTGCTGACTTGACGCCCCTTCCCTGTTCAAGTGAGGGGCATATGAAAACATCTCTCTTTTCTATTCCCAATTTCAAGGTTCCGCCAAACATGGAAGTTTACAACGCTTTCAAATGTATAAATTCCACAAAACCTTATGTGACAAACTAATTTGGCTCTTCCCTTGTTGCAACCGGATTTTCGGAATAAGAGCTCCAATCACTCCAGCTTCCAATATAAAGCCTCGCTTCTTTCCCGATTGATTTCAAAGCCAGCACATTGGCATTGGCGGTTACACCCGATCCGCAATACACAATCAAATCCTTGTTCTCCAACCATTGGAGCTGTTGTTTCAATTCATCAGGCGTTTTCCACTTGCCGTCATCCCCGACATTTTCTTTCCAGAACCGGTTAAATGCCCCCGGGATATGGCCTGCTTTCGGATCTATAGGTTCAGTCTCTCCATGGTACCGTTCCGGCGCCCGTGAGTCGATCAGCATAACTTTTTCTCTCCCCATTTCCTCCTTCACTCCCTCAATATCAATCACCATTTCCGGATTGACATGCGGAACAAATTCACACTTTTCCGGGTGTGGCATTTCACTTGAAACCGGGTATCCTTCCTCCATCCACTTCGAAAAACTGATATCCAGGACCGAAACATTGTCGTGCCCTAAATATCTCAGCATCCACCATAATCTTGCTGCGAACGATCCATTTTGATCATCGTAAACGACAACCTGCTTCGTTTGATCAATACCGGAATGCCCAAGCTTGATCACAAAATCATCGATATCAGGAAGTGGATGGCGTCCGCCATGTTCCCCTATCGGACCGGACAAATCCTCTTCAAGATCAAAATATACCGCGCCTGGAATGTGCCCTTGCTTGTACTGCTTACGCCCTGCCTTAGCATCCTTCAATTCAAATCGGCAATCTGCTATAACGAGTTCTTTATCTTCTAAACGCCTGGCCAGCCACTCAGCGCCTACCAACTGTTCCGCCATTGTTTCATCTCCTCTTTTATGATTTCGAAAAGGGGCTTTTCCGATTTAGACTTATCGAACTCATTTATCTAGAATCGTTCTGCCAATTCTCGCACTTCTGCAAACATGCGTTTACGCTCGGTCCCCTCGGCCAACACCGCATTCCCAAAATACAGGTGATCCACCGTTTCCATCCCGCAAAAGTCAAACAGCCCCTCCTCAATCGTCTGTTTCAAGCTGTTCGCCATCCCTGTGCCCCGATAGATATTCTCCGGCGTTCCACTAGTGAAAATTGTCGCCGCCTTTTTCCCGTTCAATAAGGGAATCGGTTTTTCGCCTTCTAATTCATAGGCGAACCCAAATGTAATCACCCGATCTAAATAACCCTTGCCCAAAGCCGGCAATCCGGCCCACCAAACAGGATAAACCAAGGTAATGGCGTCTGCCCACTGAATGTAGGCATGTTCAGCTTTAACATCATCAGCGTAATCGCCTTGAAATTGTTTTCTGTACTCTTCCCACGATAAAACCGGGTTAAATCCGAGACGATACAAATCTCGCACTTCAACTGAATGCCCTTGCCCTTTCAGGGCTTCTCTGTATGTATCCAAAATGGCTCCGTTAAAACTGTCCGTTTTGGGATGTGCAAAAATAATACAGTGATTCAAACAGCGGCACCTCCCTTTTATATTGTATTCGATAAATCAGGCGAAAACCCTTCCATACAAAAAGGCTCCGCGAATCCGCCGCGAAGCCTTTATATAAATTCATGAGGTTCGAACTAATAACGCAATGTCAATCCCTACCCCAAAGCGCTGCCTTTAGGCCTCCCCCATCGCTGCCCTTATCATCCACGCGTGCTTTTCAAGTGCGCCTTCAATTTGTATCATCAGATCCGCGGACGGCTCGTCCTCGTATTCCGCGGCTAAATCTTCCCCTTCTTTCAATTCTGCTGCAATCTGCGTCAAATCCGCATGCAACGTCGAAAGCATCTCCGGTTCTTTATCGTCAGCCTCTGCTTCCTTTAGCGTTGTCTCATCCAAATACTTCGACATCGTTGCCAATGGTTTACCGCCAATGGCCAACACCCTTTCAGCCAAATCATCAATATATCCGGCCGCTTCTTCGTACAATTCCTCGAACTTTTCATGGAGGCCGAAGAAATGTCTTCCCTGAATAAACCAGTGATAACGATGAAGCTTAACGTATAGTACAACGAAGTTTGAAACTTCCTGATTCAAAAAGTTGATAAGACGTTGATTTTCCTGCAAGGTACCGATCCCCTTTCTGAAGTTAAGAGTGGGAGGTGTGAATTGGAATTCCTTCGCTTATTTTCTACCCGAAAGATGTTTTTATTCGTGTATAAAACCCTGTAATTGAATTAAAATATCTTTTGTACCAAACCCACCCTTAGGAGGTTCAACCATGCATAAACCTTACGGCGCCCATGAGTTGATGGAAATTCACGAAGTGTTGACAGACACAATAGACGGTATTAATCAATTCCAACTGTACGCCGCTTATTGTCAGGACCCTCAGCTGCAAAATATTTTGCAAAATCAAATCCGTTTCATGACCGATGAGTACAATCAAATGCTCCAAACCGCAAAAAATCATGCGGGGATGAAAAGCAATTACCGTACGATTTCAAATGAAGTCCCGGCCTACGGAATGAACAATGCGGGAGCTGGAGCTGCTGAAATGCCGAACGTTTCAACCCAGCAAATGAATGATCATGACGTTTCTTCTGGCATGCTTGGCTGCGCCAAGGCATCAGCGACCCTAAGAATGCATGCAGCTCTGGAGTGCGGCGATCCGGAAATCCGGGATATGATGGTTCAAGGTGCCGCAAACTGTGCCGACCAGGCATATGAAACATGGACGTATATGAATCATAACGGTTATTATCAAGTCCCCACTCTCCCCGAACAAACCGAGCGGACCATTATGAATGGCTACCAACCGGCCGGAAATCTTAACGGTGGACAATTGCAGCAGTAACAGAGAAAACCCGGGGTTTGATCCCCGGGTTTGCCAAAAAACAGCAGAAGACGACAGCTTTTGAAAAAAAGTAAAAAACCCGTATGACAGAAGGTCTACAGGTTTTCAGGCCAGGAATTAAACACCAAAGCTACAATTTTTGCACGGTAAAATTCTCCTCAAGCACAAGCCAATTTTGCGGGAATGGATAACTCAGCACCCAGTAGCTCACACCACGGAGTTGGTATTCCTTGACCAGTTCGTATTTGGCCTGGGCAGTTCGCGCGTCTTCATACCATACTTCATGCCAGCCGTTTTCCTGATCATAATAACGGAAATGAGGAGCCTCAGCGTCATTATCATATTGAATGGCCACATTATGCTCAGCTGCCAGATTGACCGCTTCCTGTTCGCTGACTGAAGATGCTCTCGTTTCACCGGCCACAAAAGGCAACGGCCAATCACGCCCATATGTCGAAAAGCCCATCAAAATTTTATCACGAGGAATGACGGTCACCGCATAATCAAGCACCCGCCGAATTTCAGGAATGGGTGAAATCGCCCGGGGCGGCCCCCCTGCCCATCCCCATTCATATGTCATTAACACAACAAAATCGGCAAGCTCTCCATGGGTGGCATAATCATGCGCCGCATATAATAATCCCTGCATCTCATCATTTATTTTCGGAGCCAAAGCAGTCGATACGAAATACTCTTCCGAATGAAGCCGGTCAACCACTCGCTGCAGAAATTGATTGTAATTTTCACGGTCACGAGGAAATACATATTCAAAGTCAATGTTCAGCCCTTCATATCCCTTTTGCGCCATGATATCCATTATATTTGTAATTAATTGTTCCTGCAGTCCCGAATTTGTCAGAATCGTGTTTGCCAATTCGGAACTGAAACCTTCCGCTCCGAAATTTGTAATAACCATCATGGGAGTAGCATTTTCTGAACGAGCTGCAGCCAATACTCCTTGATCATCCAATGGTTCGAGCGTTCCATCAGACCGCACTTTATAACTAAACGGACTTAAATAAGTCAAATGTTCACCGTCATTTCTTACAATTTCCTGGCCTTCTTCCGTCATGTTAACAGTGTATCCGTTTGTTTGAATCATCGGCTTTGTCCCTTGAGGAATCACCAGGGTTTGGCCGGGATAAATCACATTCAGATTTTGAATTTGATTGGCCTGCGCAATAGCTTGAATACTTGTTCCATAGGCTTGTGCAATTTCCCAAAGAGTATCTCCAGGTTGCACTGTATAGTTCTGATTCATCTCGGGGATGACAAGCTCCTGCCCCTGATAAATCAAACCCGGATTCTCAATTTGATTCGTTCTGATAATCGCTTCAATGCTTGTTCCAAAGCGACGGGCAATCTGCCATAAGGCATCTCCTGGGCGCACCGTATAATAGCGATTTTCTGTCGGAACCACAAGCGCCTGCCCCACAACCAACCTATCAGGATCCGGAATATCGTTTGCCTCAATAATGCTTTCAACACTGACCCCGTAGCGCTGGGCAAGCGACCACAATGTTTCTCCTCTCTGAACGACTTCTATAACCATACATTTGCCTCCCAAAAACAGAAATCAGATATCGGAGGCCAGAGGCCAGATATAGTTGGGTCCAATGATGGAAAACCCCAATGGGTTTAAAACGTCCCGACCACGCTCACGCTCTGGCTTCCGGCTTCTGACCACTGGCTTCTGTTATTGTATGCGGCAAATGCCCGGCATGTTTTGGGCAGTTATCTCAATAATTGCATTCAGCTATAAAATATAATCTCAGTTAATATAGGCTGACGGAAAGATCATCGACTCGATTCACTTCCCTGCCTCCCATCGATTTAACATGCGTCTTCGCAGAGTGTAAGCCAATCCTTACATTACAAAAGTTACGGCCCCGTACAGCACTGCGGAAATACCTGCTGCAATCAAAGCTGGTTTCAGCTTAAAGCGAGCATACTTTATGACTGTCAAATCCAATATTTTTCCTATGGTGTTGGTATTGTCGCTAAGCGGTGAGGCAAAAGCCCCGAATGCTCCGCTGGCAAATACAGCGCCAATCACGAGCGCAAGCGGCGCTCCCGAAACCACCCCCATCGAGACCCCAAGAGGCATGAGAATGCCCCATGTCCCCCATGAAGAGCCTACAAAATAGGAAATAATCGAACCGAGAATAAATAATGCCGGCGGCACAAACATAGTCGGAATCCAATCTACATTGGATGTGACAAATTCTGAAAATCCGAGATCCTGCGCGGAGGCGGTCAGCCCCCAAACAACTGCCAGCAACAGAATGACAGACATTAACTCGTTTCCGCCTTCCACAAAGCGAGCGATCAAATCGACCAATTTATTTTTTTGAAACATGAAAATGACTGCCGAAACCAGCACTGTAACGATCAAGGCAACGACCATCGCGGTTAAAACATCCGCATTAATGAAGGCTTCAAAGAATCCAAACCCTTTGGAATGGCCGTCCCACCATGTCAGAAATAATGTTAAACCGATTACGAGAATTAACGGAATAATAAGGTTCCATGGCCTGGCGGGTAAATCTTTGGACACCGCCGGATGACAATTGTGCCAGTCCTCTTCTTTTTCAACATCTTCTTTCCCTTCCGCTTTTGTTGCGGATTTCTTGCTGTGGTGAAAGAAACTCAAATATATGCCAAGCAAAATAATCACGATTGAGAAAAAATTAAACGGGATGCTTCGGATAAACAAAGGGTAAGCAGCTTCACTGATTCCCTGATGCTGTAACGAAGTTTCAATTAGAGAGACCATGTAACCCACCGAGGCCGTCGCAATCGGCACGAGCGCAATGAGAGGAGCAGATGTGGTTTCAATCACAAACGCCAGCTCCTGTTTCGACATTTTAATTTTCCCAAGCAATGCCTTCATTATCGGGGCTACCGTTACAATTCGGAAATTGGGCGCACTGAAGGTCCCGACTGTCGATAGCCAGGTCAGTATGATTGCTTCTTTTTTCGTTTGGACCTTTTCAGAGGAAATTTCAACAAACCCGCGAATGCCCCCGGCACTCTTGATCATGCCGACAAGCCCGGAAAAAGCGTACAAAAAAATAAGCACCTTAATGTTGCTTTCTGTGACGAGGCTTTGGACAATGTAAGTGATGGTTTGCTGGATTCCTCCAATCACGCTTGGCTCAACCAGATATGATCCCACAATGAGGCCGACGATTAAGCCTGGAAGCACTTGTTTGGTCCAAATCGCAAGTGGAATCACGACCAGAAATGGAATAATCGAAAGCCACTCCATGCCATCTCCCCCTTTATAATGAACGAATGTATTAGGCCTTAGCTTGCAAAAAAACGAAAGAAATTATCCCGTGCAAAGCGTATTCTGTTATAATAACCGAATACGAGATTTGGCATTCAATGTGAAAATATGGATCTTGGTGGATTATGAGAGGTGCATAGAACAAATGAGAAGACGCCCTGCTGAACAGCTGACAGGAAATCGCAAATGGCATTTGAACCCTCCGCAAATTCTTGCATTGGGTTTCATAGCCATCATCATTATCGGCGCGATGCTTCTGAAGCTGCCCATTGCAACGAAAACGCCGATTTCATGGCTGAATGCCTTCTTTACGGCGACTTCCGCTATTACAGTCACATGCTCGATGGTCGTCGATCCTTTACAAACTTTTACCCGATTTGGGCAAATCATTATATTGATCTTAATTCAAATCGGCGGTCTTGGAATCATGACTTTTGCTATTTTCGTGTTCCTTATCATGGGGAAAAGAATCAGCTTTAAACAACGGCTTCTCGTACAAAACGCCTTGAACCAGTCCACGTTCGGCGGTATCATCAGATTGGTCAAGAACTTATTGATTGTGGCCCTTTCGTTTGAAGCCGCAGCTGCCTTCTTGTTGACGCTGTATTGGGGACCGACAATGGGGTGGGGAAAAGCTGTTTATTACAGTATCTTTTATTCGATTTCAGCTTTTAACGATGCAGGCTTTTCACTTTGGTCGGACAGTCTTGCCCGATGGGCCGGCGATCCGGTCGTCAACATCCTAATCAGTGCGTTGGTGATTATCGGCGGCCTCGGCTTCACAGTCCTTATCAATCTTTGGGATTCCCGTCGTCTTAAGGATCTGACTTTACATACGAAATTTATGTTGATCGGTACACTTGCTCTTAACGTGTTTGCTTTTATCATGATTTTTCTGTTGGAATTCCACAATCCCGCAACGCTTGGAAACCTGCCGTTCGGCACTAAACTTTGGGCCGCTTTTTTTCAGGCGATCTCAGCAAGGACAGCCGGCTTCAGCACAGTGGATATCAGCGGCATGCACGAAGCGACCCTGTTTTTGATTGTTATCCTAATGTACATAGGAGCCGGGAGTACTTCAGCCGGCGGCGGAATCAAAGTCACAACGTTTATTGTCCTGATCCTGTCGGTCGTGAAAATTTTGCGCGGAAAAGAGGAAGCTGTCGCCTTCGGCCGAACCATTAAAGACTCCATTTTCATGAGAGCCTTTGCAGTCGTGGTGGTAAGTTTAACGTTTATTTTCATAGGTGTCTTTATCCTTAGCCTGACTGAGCAGGCTTCGTTTTTCGAAGTGGTCTTTGAGGTTGTGGCGTCTTTTTCGACTACCGGTTTTTCTTTGGGACTGGCGCAAAACCTGTCTGTTACGGGACGGATTGTCGTAATGTGCCTGATGTTCATCGGGAAACTCGGCCCGCTCACACTTGTGTTTTCACTTGCAAAACCCGAGGTGAAAAAAATTCGTTATCCCGAAGGGAAAATATTTATCGGCTAGCCGACTATAAAATTCAGGGACAGGCCAGCCAACCGAACGATTTCAGCAACAAGCACACAGACGATACATGAATTTCTCCTCATATGAAAAAATAGAGATATTGAAGAAAAACCGCACCGAATGAGGGTGCGGAATACGGTTCTACTTAACCAATAATCAATTTCTACGACTCGAATACAAGGGGTGAACAGGGTGACGGCTCGATCTGTACATGAAATTCCGGGTATACAGAAAAAACGGCTGAATCCGCCGCAAATTCTTGCGATAGGTTTTCTATCCACCATTATCATCGGTGCAATATTATTGAAGCTCCCGTTCGCCACCACCACACCAATCACGTGGTTAGATTCCTTTTTCACCGCCACCTCTGCCACAACCGTCACCGGTTTAATTGTTGTGGATACCCCGGGGACTTTCACTCTTTTCGGTGAGATTGTCATAATGATCCTCATTCAGGTAGGCGGCCTTGGAATTATGACATTTGCCATTCTGGCCTTTTTGATTATGGGAAAGAAGATCAGCTTCAAACAACGGCTCGTTATACAAAGCGCGCTGAACCAAACTACAAGCGGAGGCATCGTTAAGCTGGTAAAGAAGGTATTGATTCTTGCCTTTTCAGTTGAGTCGAGTATCGCCTTTTTATTAGCCTTGTACTGGAGTTCGGAAATAGGCTGGCAAAAAGCGATCTATTACAGTATCTTTCATACAATTTCAGCCTTTAATAATGCCGGATTTTCGTTATGGTCCGATAATCTTTCCCGTTGGGTCAGCGACCCTATCGTCAACATTCTGATCAGCTCGTTGATCATTATCGGCGGCCTTGGTTTCACGGTGCTCATCAACCTTTGGGAAGCTCGCCATCTTCGTGACCTTACACTGCATACGAAATTTATGCTTGTCGGAACATTGATTATTAACGTTTTTGCATTCGTGATGATTTTCTCCCTTGAGTTTCATAATCCTGAAACATTAGGGAATTTGTCCTTCGGCGGAAAAATGTGGGGCGCCTATTTCCAGGCCATTACAACCAGAACCGCGGGCTTTAACAGCGTCGCCGTCGGCGGCCTGCGTGATGCAACTTTGTTTTTGATGATTCTGCTAATGTATGTAGGGGCAGGAAGCACATCCGTCGGTGGCGGAATTAAACTCACCACGTTTATCACTTTATTGCTGTCTGTGGAGAAAATTCTGCGCGGAAAGAAAGAAGCCGTCGCCTTTGGGCGAACGATCAAGGATTCGATTTTTGTGAAGGCGTTCGCCATTGTTGTCACAAGCTTGACGTTTATTTTTATCGCGATTTTTATTCTCAGTCTGACCGAACAAGCTTCTTTTATTGATGTTGCCTATGAAGTGGTTTCGGCTTTCGCCACCGTAGGGTTATCAACCGGATTGACCGGGCATCTTTCAGTTACCGGGCAAATCGTCATTATGTGCATGATGTTCATCGGCAAACTGGGGCCATTGTCATTGGTATTCTTGTTGGCTACACCGGAAGTTACAAAAGTCCGCTATCCGGAAGGGAAAATATTTATCGGATAAAGTAAAAACGGACGCGCCAACGTCCGTTTTGCCATTTATTCACTATGCTGTTGCTTAACTGGTTTCTGCATGCGGATTTCCACCCGTTTTCCAATCATCCATAAGATGACCACCACTACAGCAATCCCCAATAATACAAATGGTTTCTGTATCAAATCAAGCCAGTCATAACCAACGTAAGAAATCATGAACACCATGACCGCTTTCCCGAGCATTACTGCAATAAGAAAAGAACGAAAACTCACATCGGAAAGTCCGGAGGCCACGTTAACCAATGATGAAGGGGTAAAGGGAATGCAATACAATAAAAACAGCGGCCCGAAACCGTGGCGTTCCACCCATTGCAACGTCCCTCGAACCTTACGGCTTCTTTCCAACCAACGCTTCAGGCGGCCCCTCGCCAACTTTCGAAACAACAAGAAAACAATGACCGCACCCAAACATGTCCCGATCCAGGAAAAGATGGCCCCCAGCCAAAACCCGTAAACTGCCCCGTTTGCCGCAACAAATAAAAGAAGGGGCAAAATTGGCAAGAATGCTTCCAGCAACGGCAAAGAAATACCGAGTATCGGGCCGAAAGAACGGTAATGCTCTAATACATCCCGTACATTTTCAATGGTAAAAGATGATTCAAAAAACGATAAATCCATGAACGGTTCTCCTATCTTCCTGGCAATCCACTCTATTATAACATTTCACAGCCCAAAAAAATCATTCAATAGAAAAAAGACTGCCCGAAAGCAGCCTGGCCCTTCCGTTAAGGGGCAAATTAAGAGTTCTGAAGCTTGCTGTTCGCGGGAATGGCCTGTTATCTTGTGAAATCCGGTTTCTTCTGGGCGACCAAACCTTTTTTTGTCATAACAGATTCTCCCGTACTAAGATCAAGAAACGGCGTTGCTTCGCTGAACCAACTGTCCGGTGCCGGATGGCCCCAATAGGTTGCGCGGCGCGGGTCATTTAGATCCCAACGAATCGCTTGGAAATCCGGATCGCTTGTTAGATAATCTCCTGTGTAAAGCTCGATTCGATTACCCGAAGGATCCCGTAAATACAGAAAGAAAGCATTGGACAAACCGTGACGCCCCGGGCCTCTTTCAATGGTATGGCCATATCCAAGCGAAGCCAATACATCACAAGCATGTAAAACACTTTGTGAATCACTGAGTGTAAAACCGACATGATGAAGTCGTGGCCCTTCGCCATTCATAAAGGCGATGTCATGAACGGTCGGTTTGCGGTGAAGCCAGGAAGCCCAAATTTGATCTTCTGCTTCCGTGTATTCCGAACAACGAAAGCCGAATTCATGGATGTAAAAATCGTGGGCTTTCTGGACATTCGGCACCATACAGTTAAAATGGTCAATCCGCTGCATCCGGGCCCCTTTGTATAAATAATATTCCTGTAAAAGGCGCTCGACGGTCTCCATTTCAGCAAAAAATTCAAGCGGAATCCCGGTAGCAGGATCGTGGACGCGCAATGAACGTCCCACCGCTCGTTGACTTCCCTTCTCCAACCATTGAGTTTGGATTCCCTTTGCTTCAAAGAATGCTGCAAGCGCTTCCAAGTCCGCTTCAGACCAAACCTTATAACCAAGGACATGTACCCCGGGCGTATCCGATTTCCTCAACACATAGCAATGATGATTGTGTTCTTCCAGTCCACGCAAATATATTTGCTTACCATCCGACTCTGTTTCAACAAAACCAAGAGCATTAACGTAAAAGTCTCGTGCTTCATTTAAATCCCTAACATTCACAATAGCCCGGGCGGCTCGAATGATATTGTAATTCATCAGGACCCGCTCCTTACGCCTTCACGAAATTTGGTTTATTGGTTTTCGTACGTGCGAGAAAGTCATTGACCATTGCTTTGTATCGTTCTTTGTCATATTGCTCGAAATAAGCCATATGCATCTTAACCGGATCGCCGAAGAAATAATATTCGTAATGAGATTGGCGACCCCCAAATGCGCTTAAGGTCAAGTCCCAGGCAAGTCGGAACAGCTGCACACGTTCATAGCCTTCAAGATTCTTCCCTTGTGTAGCTCGATGAAGGATTGTTCCAATTTCTTCGTTGTTGAAATCAGCTTCTGTAGGAATCCCCATTAAACCGGACGCACCAAGAATTCGTAGAATCTCCGTAAATCGCGGATAAACCTGCGGAAACCAGTTTCTGGCCGCGTTCAGCGGTTCGAAATCCGGTGTCATATTGCCCCATTTATCAAGTTTTGCATTGTGTTCTGCACGATATAGATGCGATTTCATCGTTTCAAGCGCCAGCATAATTTCTGTTCCTTTGTCTTGCACATGCTGGAATTTATCAATGCCGATGGCGTCCATCAGACTGAGGACAACGCCAAGGACAAATTCTGTTTTGACAACGTTTTTTGCGATCACCTGATGGGACATATGCACGACGGAGTTGGTTTCCGCGAAAGTCCGGTTACAAATCGACGAATCTTCACAAACAAATACACGCTCCCAGGGGACAAAAACATGATCGAACAAGACGATAGAGTCCCCCTCCTCAAAACGGGAGGCGAGAGGATGATCCCATTGATTCTTTCCGTAATCGAATGACTCACGGCCGACAAACTTCAAGCCGGGGGTGTTATTCGGAATGGCAAAGGCAATCGAATACGGATCGTCTTTCTCGCCGGATTTTTTCACCGTCGATGGGAACACGATAAGCTCATCCGTAATGCCGCCTTGTGTCGCCAATAGACGTACACCGTCGACTACAATACCGTCTTTCCGCTTTTCCTCAATATGAAGTGCAACATTGGCATCCTTTTGTTCGTGTTGCATCTTTGCGCGATTCACCTGGGGATGGATCAATGTATGGGTTAAGGCAACATCATTTTCACGGCAATACTCATAATAGTTTCTCGCGTTTTCAGCAAACATCGGATCAGCTTCAGCAAAGAATTCATGAGCCGTTCCGAACGCCATCACATTGGCATTCAGATAATCCGGCGAGCGTCCCATCATACCGCCCGAGTAACGGGCCCATTCGGAAATCATTTCCCTGCGGGCAATCAAATCATCGATCGTTTTGGGTGCTTTGAACGACATTCCCACCTGATCTCCCGTGGTCGGAGACTTGTACAACATCTTTTCCGGTTTCTCATGTTGCAAATCAAACAGATCAGCCATAGAACGGACGACATTTCGATAAGACGGATGTTCAGTAACGTCATCTACTCTTTCTCCATTAATATAAACGTTGTTGTTCGCTTTTTTTAAACCGTCGATATATTGCTGCCCTGTTCTTGCCGGCATCATGATCCCTCCCAATAAATTTTTATGGCTTTTTGCCGAATTGCGGAATGCGATGTTCCCCAAGCGCCACGTGAATGACTTGCGTTTCTGTGTAAAATTCAAATGCGTAATGCCCACCTTCACGACCAATCCCGCTGTGTTTTGATCCGCCAAACGGAATCCGGAGATCCCGGACATTCTGTGAGTTGATCCAGAGCATTCCTGAATCAACCGCCTGCGCAACACGGTGTCCACGTTGGATATCCCTCGTCCAAACATAACCGGCCAAACCATATTTCACGTCATTGGCAAGTTCAACCACTTCGTCTTCCTCCCGAAACGTCATAACATCAAGGACAGGACCGAAGACCTCTTCCTGCGCCACTCTCATGTCATTCTTAACATTCAACAATAACGTCGGCGGCACATAATTGCCCTTGTGGAGTTCTCGGGGAACCTCGGCGCTGACCACCTGAGCCCCTTCTTCTTCGGCAATCTTCAGATAAGAATTGACTCTATCATAATGAACCCGATTAATCAGCGGACCAACCTGTGTTTTCTCATCCAGGGGATCGCCGAGAACAATGTTATGAATCCGTTCCTTCAGTGCATCTGTAAATCTATCAGCGATAGACTCGTGAACAAATAATCTTGAGTTAGCTGTACAGCGTTCCCCGTTGAAAGAAAAGATTCCCCAGACAGTTGCGTCCAAAGCTCTATCGAAATCAGCATCCTCAAAGACGATAATCGGGGATTTACCGCCAAGTTCCATCGAATAACGCTTCAATGTATCCGCGCCGTTTCTCATAATTTCCGAACCGGTGGTGGTTTCCCCGGTAAAGGAAATCAGCTTCACGTCGGGGTGGGCCACTAACGAGGCGCCAGCTGTTTCCCCAAAACCATGGACTACATTAAATACACCTTCCGGAAGACCAGCCTCATCAATGATTTCCGCTAGACGGTTCGCCGTCAACGGAGACCACTCCGCCGGTTTCAGCACTACAGTGTTGCCTGTTGCAAGAGCCGGAGCAATCTTCCACGTTTCCAGCATGAACGGTGCGTTCCACGGGGTAATCAGACCTGCTACCCCAACAGGTTTGTGGATTGAATAATTAAGGAATTCATCATCAACCTGGTAAGCTTCCCCAACCATCCGGCTTGACACCATTTCCGCATAAAAACGAAAATTCTTTGAAGCCCGGGACGCCTGCTTGATCGTTTGGCTGATCGGCAATCCTGTATCGATGGCTTCCATTCGTGCGATTTCATTGACATGTTCATCGATCACGTCCGCAATTTTACGAACATACCCGAGGCGTTCCTCAACCTTCATTTTCCCCCATGGGCCGCGAAACGCCTTATCAGCCGCTTTCACAGCCTTATCAATATCCGCTTTGTCTCCTTCAGCAACCTCATTAATCTTATCGTTTGAAAATGGGTTGATATTTTCAAAGCTTTTGCCGCTTTCCGCGTTCACAAATTTCCCGTTAATGTAAAGTTGAATGTCTTTCAAGTTCTCCCCTCCAATTTCAAATTAGGGTTCGGCTCAATTATGACTGAGTTCGGCTCAATTATGAGCGAAATCATGTCATTTTTTTACGATAATCGTCCGTCCAAAACCTGAAAAGGATTCAAAAATCCTTTTGAACCTTACAAACACTTGAAAAGCTACGGAAGTGCCTTTAATTTCCGACATCCTGCCCTAACTATTCCGTTCGGCCATCAACGATCTTATTTTCCAAAGCTCCTATGCCGTCAATTTCAAGGCGGACATTGTCCCCTGGATACACATGCGAAATTCCTTTCGGTGTCCCCGTCAGAATCACATCATTCGGGGAAAGGGTCATAAACGAGCTAATGAATTCAATCAACTCCGGAATATCACGAATCAAATCTTTTGTATTCCCGTGCTGTTTCAGCTCATCATTTACATAGGAACGCAATTCAAGATTCTTTACATTGGGAATATCCTCTTTGTCCACAAAATACGGTCCCAGCGGCCCGAATGAATCATGCCCCTTGGCCCGCACAGGCGGCCTATAATAGTTGTTGACAAAATCCCTTACGGTTACATCATTAGCGATTGTGTACCCGCTAACATAGGCAAAAGCTTCATTTGCTTTAATATTTCTGCCATGGCGGCCGATCACAACAGCCAGTTCATTTTCGTAGTGCATATAGGTCGCGCCGTCCGGATAGAAGATCGGCGCCTTGTGACCAACAAGTGAAGAATTCGGTTTCACGAAAAGCACAGGCTCGGGAGGTTTGTCCAGCCCCAGTTCATCGGCGTGATCCGCGTAGTTCAACGCCAAGCCGATCATCGTATTCGGTTGAACCGGCGGCAGCCATACCTCAATCTCTTCCAGACGGTATTCCTTCCCGGAAGCAGCAGTAACGATCGGTTCATTAACAATCCCCGTTTGCTCGCGGCCTTCAACCAT
>DASVCO010000155.1:0-3075 GCA_036381575.1 Caryophanales bacterium | reverse complement strand
GAATCCAATTTAGTAGACAGGAACATTCATACAAAATGGTTGGCTTTCCACCCGACCGCCGAAATTACAATGAAACTGTCGGAACCCGAAGCTGTGGTAAAGTACGCTTTGACCTCGGCCAATGATGCCCCGGGAAGAGATCCCCAGGAGTGGACGCTTTACGGATCTAATGACGGGGAAAACTGGACCAAGCTTGACTCTCAAAGCGGGGTAAACTTTGAAAAAAGGTTTCAGAGAAAGGTTTTTAAGATTGAGAACGATACAAAGTATCAGTTTTACCAGATTCACATTACGAAGAATTCTGGTGAAGGGCTGACCCAGTTGGCAGAAATCGCATTTTCCAACGGAGTGGATGCTCCGCCACCGCCGCCATCTAATATGAAAACCCATATCGGAGATGGCCCGGACAGCAGTTACACTGCCAAAGCGAATGTGGGTTGGACGGGTAAGCATGCCCTGGCCTATGCAGGAACCCACCTTACTGAAGGACGGGCTTATTCATACAATAAGGTCTTTCAGGTTGATATTCATGTCACACCCGAGACCCGTCTGTCCTACTATGTCCATCCGCAATTTATGGACAAGAATCAAATAGATTACTCCAGCACCTATGTTTCTATTGACCTGGCTTTTGCCGATGGAACGTACTTGAGTGAACTGGGTGCAGAAGATCAATATGGTGTAAAAATGAATCCGCAGGCCCAAGGGGATTCTGACACCCTTTATCCGAATCAATGGAACTATATTCAGTCCAATATCGGCGAGGTTGCAGCCGGAAAAACAATTAAAAGAATTCTGGTTGCTTATGATGATCCGACCGGACCGGTTCAGTTTAAAGGAAGCATTGATGACATCAAAATCACCGGGCACCCCGAAGAAAAAACTTATTCAAGTCCGGCCGAGTATGTCAATATCTTGAGGGGAACGAACTCCAACGGGACCTTTTCAAGAGGAAACAATATTCCCGCTGTAGCAGTGCCGCACGGATTCAATTTTTGGACGCCTGCAACAGACGCAAGTTCGATAAGTTGGCTGTACAGTTATCAGAAGGGAAACAATGAGAAAAACCTTCCGGAAATTGAGGCCTTTTCTCTCAGCCATGAACCTAGTCCGTGGATGGGAGATCGGCAGACGTTCCAGGTGATGCCTTCCGCCTCAACCGCTGAGAAGCCGCCTTTGAATCGGGATGAGCGGGCGCTGGCATTCAAACATTCGAATGAAATTGCCAAACCGTATTATTACAGTGTCACGTTTGAAAACGGGATTCAGACGGAAATGGCGCCGACCAATCATGCGGCCATCTTTCGTTTTTCGTTTGATGGAGACACCGGCAATCTGATTCTCGATAACGTGAATAACAACGGCGGTTTAACATTGCATCCGGATCAACAAACCATCACGGGTTACACGGATGTCAAAAGCGGGCTTTCTGCTGGAGCGACACGGATGTTTGTCTATGCGACATTTGATCAGCCAGTCGCCGACAGCGGCAAATTAACAAGTGAAAACCGTGATAATGTCGCAGGTTATTTCCGGTTCGACACATCAGGAAATAACAACACGATCACGATGAAAATCGCCACTTCCCTGATCAGCGTGGAACAGGCGAAGAAAAATTTGGAGCAGGAAATCCATCCCGGTGATACTTTTGCGTCCATTAAAGAGCGCGCCAAAAATCGCTGGAATGAAAAATTGGGCAAAATTGAGGTTGAAGGGGCAAGCCATCAAGAGCTTGTGACTTTATATTCCAATATGTACCGGGTCTTTTTGTATCCGAACGTCATGTATGAGAATACCGGGACTCCTGAAGATCCTGCTTACAAATACGCCAGCGCTTTTTCCGATCCGGTGGATGAGCCCACTTCTACCCATACAGGCGCCAAGATCGTCAAAGGTCAGCCTTACGTGAATAACGGGTTTTGGGACACGTACAGGACGGCATGGCCGCTTTATACGTTATTGTCACCGAAGGAAGCAGGGAAAATGATTGATGGATTTGTGCAGCAATATAAAGACGGCGGCTGGATTGCCAGGTGGTCGTCGCCGGGATACGCCAACTTAATGGTGGGCACAAGCGCGGATGCGGCTTTTGCCGATGCGTATCTAAAAGGTGTGGATATTGACATTCAAAGTTTCTACGAAGCTGCATTAAAGGATGCTTCGGTTGTCAGCTCAAATCCGGCAGTCGGACGAAAAGGGCTCGTTACCTCTATTTTCGATGGTTATACCAGCACCTCGACCGGTGAAGGCATGTCCTGGGCGATAGCCGGATACATTAATGATTTTGCCATTGCCAATCTGTCCAAAACTCTGGCAGAACAAACGGATTCAGACGATCCGAAATACGATCAATACATGGCGAATTATCAGTACTTTCTCAACCGCGCACAAGATTATGTGAAAATGTTCAATCCGAAGGTCGACTTCTTCATGGGCAAGACACCTTCGGGAAAATGGCGGGAGTCCCCTGAAACCTTCGATCCGAAAGATTGGGGCGGGGATTATACGGAAACCAACGCCTGGGGGATGGCCTTTAGTGTCCCGCATGACGGACAAGGATTGGCTAACCTTTACGGCGGCCGGGAAGCATTAGCTGATAAGCTCGATCAATTCTTCGACACGAAAGCCACGGCCATGAATCCGGGTGCTTACGGTGGCGTCATTCATGAGATGCGCGAAACACGGGCTGTAAGGATGGGTATGTATGGGCACAGTAACCAGCCATCCCACCATATCCTTTACATGTATGGTTATGCCGGACAGCCGTGGAAGACGCAGGCCAAGGTACGCGAAGTGTTATCGAGACTTTATATCGGAAGTAAAATCGGACAAGGGTACCCTGGTGACGAAGACAATGGTGAAATGTCCGCCTGGTACATTTTCAGTGCTGCAGGCTTTTACCCGTTGCAAATGGGTCGTTCACAATATGTCATCGGCGCTCCTTATTTCAAGAAGATGACGATTCATCTGGAGAATGGAAATGATATCGTTATTAAGGCGCCGAATGTCAGCGATACAAACAAATATATTCAAAGCGTGACCTTGAACGGGAAGCCGTATCACAAGTTGACGATT
>DASVCO010000154.1:0-7629 GCA_036381575.1 Caryophanales bacterium | reverse complement strand
CAGTTCGCCATTATTAAAATAAGCTGATCCGGTTAGCATTTCGGATCAGCTTTCTTTTGGACTTTCAAGCAGTCTGTGCAGAAGCAGAACTTGCCACCCATTGCATGCCAGCAGAATAGCCAGCGTCGGCCACACCCACGCGGGATCGTTCGTTTTCAACGGATAATACCATTCGAATGTCGTGACCACAACCATGAAGAACAATGTCGGGATGAAGGCGTAACGATTCGTTTCTTTCTTTTTCTGATAGGCCACCGCCCAACTGAACGCGAGCAAGAACAACGGGACAAGGAAATAACCGAGTAACCCTTCACCCGGATCATGGAACGAAGCCTCCCGAAAATAATAAAGATCGAATAAAACAAAAGCCGTCAACACTGCGAGAATGCCATTCCAAAGTGAAGTGGACCCGAATATCCCGAGACCGAACCGGTGAACCGTTAAATAAGCGAAGAACCCCATCTGGCTGATCACACTGAACATAAACCCATAACCGATCAACTCCACCAAACCGATTAACAAGTTCAGAAACCCTTCACTTATAAACCTTTCCCAATTATAGGCCAAACCGAAGGCACCGCCGAGCACACCGCCGATGATCAATGTCGTAAAAAACAAATAAACCCATTTTCGAATACTCACAACCCGTCCTCCAAACAAGGGAATTTCTCAGATTTGATTGTACCAAGGCCTGTAGCAAATTACCACCGATCTCCATCCTCTCAACGGAATAAATCTTCCTCCGCTCACTCATATTAAAACTAACCATGCTCAAAGAAAGGAGATGGAGAATAGACATGAAAAGACGGCTGATCCTGATAACAACCTGTTTGATGATCGCCCTGTCCGGCTGTGCCAGCACAAATGCACAGGGTGGAAGCAAAATGGACTATCAGGAAACGAAGAAAATGTTGATCGACCTTCTCAAAACCGATGAAGGAAAGAAAGCCATTCAAGATATCATGACCAGTACGGAAATGAAAAAACAACTTCTCATGGATAAAGACTTTGTCAAAAAGACGATTCAGGAAACTTTGACCTCGAAAGAAGGAAAGAAGTTCTGGCAAAGCTTGATCAAAGATCCGAAGTTCGCCAAGACCCTTGCGGAAACCATGACGAAACAGAACGAGAAAATGCTGAAAAACCTTATGAAAGACCCGGAATACCAGGCCCTGATGATGGATATTCTAAAAAGCCCGGAAATGGAAAGGCAATATTTGGAATTGATGAAAACGAAAACGTATCGTCAACAGGTACAAAAGATCATTGCTGAATCATTCCAAAGTCCTTTGTTTAAAGCAAAAATCGCCTCAATCTTGAAACAGGTCGTCGATGAAGAATTGAAAAAAGGCAATACTGGAAGCCAAACGAAAGGCAAGAAACAGGGCAGCAGCCAATCCCAGCAGTCACAAGCGTAAATAACCCTCTCAACGCCTTTGTTGAGAGGGCTTTTTTGATTATGCTTCCGCTTTATGAATCACTTGATCGGCAATGTCAGTATAAATCTTTCCAGTAGGGTGATCTGCTTCATAAACCCCTGGAGCAAACTCATTATCCTGGCGTTCATCCGGCTGTCTGAGTGGAATCTGCCCCAGTAATTCAGTATTCAGCTCTTCGCTTAACTTCTCACCGCCGCCCTGGCCAAATACATATTCAACTTCTCCGGTTTTCTTGCTTTCCCAATAAGCCATATTTTCGACAACCCCGATGATTTCATGTTCCGTTTTCAGCGCCATAGCCCCGGCACGGGCAGCAACAAACGCCGCTGTAGCATGAGGGGTGGTCACAATAATTTCCTTGCAGGACGGAAGCATAGTATGGACATCAAGAGCCATGTCACCGGTTCCCGGCGGCAAGTCCAACAGCAAATAGTCAAGATCGCCCCACTCGACTTCATTGAAGAAATTGTTCAGCATTTTGCCGAGCATTGGCCCGCGCCAGATGACTGGTGAATTGTCTTCGACAAAGAATCCCATCGAAATGACCTTTACCCCAAACCGTTCCACAGGGTATATTTTCTGCCCTTCGACCGTCGGACGAGTCTCAATTCCCATCATATCAGGGACACTAAAGCCGTAAATATCAGCATCGACAATCCCGACCTTTTTCCCAAGCCGTGCAAGTGCCGTTGCCAAATTCACCGTAACTGTCGATTTCCCGACGCCGCCTTTTCCGCTGGCCACGGCGATAAATTTTGTTTTACTGTCTTTGCCCAGCAAAGACGGCGATTCTTCTTCCTGGGTAACGCCTCCGAGCTTTTCAACCTCTTCTTCCGATAATTCCTCGAAACGAAGGCCGACCGATTCCGCCCCCGCGCTTTTTATTTTATTAACGATTTCCTGTTGAACCTGCATTTGTTCTGCGGTATTAATTTGGGCGAGCGCAATTTTCAGGCCTACATAGCCTTCCTTGATATTGACTTCCCGGACACCGCCGGTTTCTACGATGCTTTTATGTAAATCGGGATCTTGCACAGTTTTCAGCTGATTCAAGGCCTCTTCTTTCTCCATCACAGGGAATCCCACCTTTTTTCATTCATTGTCCGCCTTATAGTATAACATAGTCTTCCCCTCAGACCGAAAAACCCACTCCTATTGTTCAGGAACGGGCTCTCCGCCGTAATAACGCAATATGCCTTGATAGATCGATGCCGCCACGCTTTTTTGGTAAGGTTCTGTCTTGAGCATTTCTTTCTCTTCAGGATTGGACAGGAACCCCACTTCCACAAGGGCAGCCGGAACATCGATGGTTTTTAATAAATAAACAGTGCTGATCGCCTTCGCCAAACGCGTTGTATTCTCTAAATGAAAACGTAAAGAATCCTGAATGAATTTAGCCAAATGTTCACTTTCCTCCACATGGGGGTCGAAAAAAGTCTGCGCCCCATTCCACCTCGGAGAAGGAATAGCGTTTAGATGAATACTGATGACGATATCGGGATCCATTTGTTCCACAAATTCCACTCGGCGCTGTAAATCCTGGGTTTTCCGGCGACTCAACCCTTTTGTACCCCCATCGGCAAGATCCTGATCCTTCTCCCTGGTCATAAGAACCAACGCGCCTGCTTGCTGCAAATAATGCTTAAGATAATGGGAAATAGCAAGACTGACATCTTTCTCGACTACTGGTCCTTTGCCGACCGCACCTCCGTCGGGACCACCGTGCCCCGGATCCAAAACGATGACCTTTCCCGAGAGCGGTGTTTTCCAAGTACTCCCTGTATCCCTCGTCTCCATTTTATATTGAAAAGTAAGAAATAAAAGCAGTGCACCCGTAATCAACAGGGCCTTCTTCCACCAAGCTTTCAATACCCTCTCTCCCCCCAAATCAACTTCACGCCGATTTGTTCGAAATCCTGCGCCTTGGCAAAATCCAAGAAAGCAGCTTTGTTAATGTATATGGGACAAGGGCCGTAATTATGAATTAATGAAGACGAAGACGATAACGTTTTTCCCCATTCTCGAAGCCGTGCCGCCACCAATCACCAATATACGCTTCCGAAGTCATATAAACCGATTCCAACATGAACTCATCAGCGTAACTCCAATAGCACCAATAATCGAAGAGATCGTCGATTAATCTTTTTTCCGCCTCCCGGCTTCGGTTCCTCACTTGTTCAAGGGATTCCCCATAATAACCGAAACGGCTGAAAGACGCTCCCAATAAATACGCTTCAACAGCATAGTC
This sequence comes from Caryophanales bacterium, assembly GCA_036381575.1. Taxonomy (GTDB): domain Bacteria; phylum Bacillota; class Bacilli; order Bacillales; family DASSOY01; genus DASSOY01. The sequence continues at coordinate 3,942 of DASVCO010000154.1, read as the reverse complement.
AATGCATACCTCCTCAAGCGGGGTCTGGTAGCCGATCGCTGTCTTCAAAAACGCGGAGAAATACGTTTCAGCCGCCTTTTCTATATCGGAAAACGTAAGATCCCGAAGCACTTTGCGTTCAAATTCCAATTGTTTGTAGCGTTGTTTTTCATTGAATGATGTAATGACGTTCAAGCTCAATCCCCTCTTTCCTTTTCTCCTTAGTTTCAACACCTCGCCTTCGTTCATGCAACACGATTTTTTCCATACACGCAAAAAACCCCTGATCCACAAAGGATCAAGGGTTTTAGGGAAATGCCATTTTTAACGTTTCGAGAACTGAGGCGCACGACGGGCACCTTTCAAGCCGTACTTCTTACGTTCTTTCATCCGCGGGTCACGTGTCAGGTAGCCGGCGCTTTTCAAGCTGGACCGGAAATCCGGATCGATCTTGAGCAGTGCGCGTGCCACACCATGGCGAATAGCTCCGGCCTGGCCGGTATAACCTCCGCCTGAAACGTTCACGAGAACGTTGTACGATCCTTCAGTTTCTGTCTCAACAAGCGGTTGTTTGACAATTGCCCGCAAAGTGGCGAGGTTGAAAAACTCCTCAACGTCACGGCCATTAACAACGATCTTGCCGTCTCCGGGTACCAAACGAACCCGTGCAATGGAACTCTTACGGCGTCCTGTTCCGTAATATTGTACTTGTGCCAAGTTCAAACCCTCCCTATTTATCCGCGAAGTTCATATACTTCAGGTTTTTGTGCCTGGTGGCTGTGTTCGCCCCCGGCATAGACATGTAATTTCTTGCCGATCTGGCGGCCGAGCTTGTTATGCGGAAGCATCCCTTTAATGGTAATTTCAAGCATTTTCTCGGGACGCGTATTGCGCATTTCCAATGCGGATCTCTCTTTCAATCCACCTGGATGGCCGCTATAATGACGGTACATTTTATCAGTCAGTTTTTTGCCGGTCAATTGAATCTTCTTGGCATTGATAATAATGACATGATCACCAGTATCAACGTGTGGTGTGAAAGTCGGCTTATGTTTGCCACGCAAAAGTGATGCTACCTCACTGGCGAGGCGTCCAAGCGTCTGCCCTTCAGCATCGACAACAAACCACTTCCGCTCCACTTCACTGGCCTTTGCCATATAAGTTGTACGCATGAAGTGTTCCTCCTTCTTAATTGCCGCACTACGTCGATTCGCTTCCCAGCTCGGCAATCCTCTGAGTGCCGCTCGACGGTGCTTCGTTATTTGTCCATTTAACAATGGACGACTCAGGACTCCCTACTGATTACCTCCAACCCTAGATGGTCGAGGAAGCTCATCTTTCCGGTTGGCATAACGCCGTTTATTCGGCTAAACAAGGCTGAGTCCTCATATTTTCATATGCTTGTTCAATCATTGATCTATTTCATTCCATTCGGGGCGTGGAAAAGAAATACCAAACTTTATCTTATAACAGGGGCAAGGCCGTGTCAAGGTAGAAATGAAGGTTGAGGCATAAGAGATCAAAAAACTTGCGATCCGAACAATCCCCTTAATCTCTGGAATCGTAAGTCACTTTCCAAAGCACAAGTCCCTTACCCGGAGCTGTTGGGCCTGCCTGCGTCCTGTCCTTTTCCGCAAGAATCCTCGAGACATCTTTAGCCGGTCGTTTGCCACGGCCAACCTCAATCAAGGTACCCACGATGATTCTTACCATTTGATAAAGAAAACCGTTTCCGACAAGGCGAAATACAATTTCATCACCTTTATGAATGATATTCAGGTTTTCCAGGGTCCGTATTTTATTTTTCACATCCGTATTGGCTGCACAAAATGACGAAAAGTCATGCTCTCCGACAAGGACCTCCGCAGCTTCAGCCATACCCGCCTGATTCAATTCATAAGGGATATGATGGGTATAACGCTGCCGGAATATATCAATATCACGAGTATACAGTACACGGTAACGATACTCTTTTTTTACCACATCAAAGCGGGCATGAAATGCGGAGTCCACCTTCTGAACCTTTTGAATAACCGTGTCACCCGGTAATAATGCATTCAGAGCCTTTAACCAGCCTTCTTCGGGAATATTCAGTTCAGAATCAAAATGGAAAATCTGCCCTCTGGCATGCACTCCGGCATCGGTGCGCCCTGACGCTGAAACCCGGACCTGACGACCTTTATGCATATTCTGGAGAGCCGCCTCAATCACTCCCTGCACAGTACGGCCGTTCGGCTGAATTTGCCACCCGGAGAACTCCGTACCGTCATAAGCAACTTCGCACTTTAGACGCCACACATTAGTACCCGCCTTCCGGTCATGAAATTTATACAACTACAGAGTTGTTAATAGCTTCTAAACCAGGCCAGTGCGGCAGCAAGCACCACCAACAATGCCATCAACACGGTATCTCTGCTTTCCCAGGTTAGCAGCCTGAGACGCGTCCGGCCTTCCCCGCCTCGGTAACCTCGTGCTTCCATCGCCAAAGCAAGGTCTTCGGCACGCTTAAACGCGCTGATAAATAGCGGGACAAGCAAAGGAATAATCGCTTTAACCCGTTCCTTTAACGGTCCGCTCGAAAATTCCGTTCCCCGGGCTGTCTGCGCCTTCATGATTTTTTCCGTTTCCTCCATTAACGTAGGAATGAAACGCAACGATATCGAAATCATCAGCGCGAATTCATGGACCGGGAGCCGAAACCGTTTAAACGGCGAAAGCAATGTCTCCATCCCGTCTGTAATATCAATAGGAGGAGTTGTTAATGTCAGCAGCGTAGTCACAAGGATCAGGAAAAAAATACGCAACGCAATATAGATGCCCCGGACAATACCACCCTTATAAATATCGATCCAGCCCCACTGGAACAGCAGTTGGCCTTCATTCGTCATGAACACATGAAGAAGAAACGTGAACAGGATGATCCACAGAATCGGTCGCAAACCTCTGTATAAATAATAAACCGGCACGCCGGAAAGAAACACGGCCCCAACCGAAAACACCGCCAGAAAAAAATAAGTCAACCCGTTATTGGCTAGAAAAACAATAAAAACATAAATAAGAACGGCAATGAGTTTTGATCTTGGGTCCAGCCTATGGATCACAGAATCACCAGGCACATATTGACCAATTATAAAATTTTTCACCGTGGATCCGCCTCCTTATTAACCAGCTGTTTCACCAGTTCAGCAACTTCCTCCACGGAGAAACGATCCTTCGGCAATGTCACACCAAATCTTTCTTCCAGACGTTGGATGAATTGAACCGTCTGAGGCACATCAAGCCCAACTCGCTGTAATTGCTCAGGCTGGGCAAACACCTCTCGGGGCGTTCCTTGTAAATAAATGCGGCCGCCTTTCATCACAACAACTTCATCAGAATAAGCTGCAACATCCTCCATACTGTGGCTGACAAGGACAATGGTCAAACCATTCTCACGGTGTAAACGGACAAACATCTCCATCATTTCCCGCTGCCCGCGCGGATCAAGTCCAGCCGTCGGCTCGTCCAGAATAAGCGCCTCCGGTTTCATAGCCAGCACTCCTGCAATGGCCACCCGACGCATCTGGCCCCCGCTTAAATCAAATGGGGATTTTGAAAGGATTTCCTTATCCAAACCAACCCTTTTCAGGGCCTCATAAGCCCTTTCCCGAGCTGTACTTTCATCGATGCCAAAATTCATGGGCCCGAAGCAAATATCTTTCTCCACGGTTTCTTCAAACAATTGATGTTCCGGATATTGAAAAACCATGCCCACCTTTTGGCGAAGTGATTTAAGGTGCTTCGCTTTCTTTCCGGCGTGAATCGTTAAATCACCAATCGTAATGGAGCCGGACGTTGGCTTTAGTAAACCGTTCATATGTTGAATAAGTGTTGACTTTCCGGAACCCGTATGGCCGATCAAAGATAAAAAACTGCCGGATGGAATCCTTAAATCTACACCTTTCAAGGCAAGATGCTCAAAGG
>DASVCO010000153.1:0-10955 GCA_036381575.1 Caryophanales bacterium | reverse complement strand
AAACCCGGCAATAAAGAAAACTTGGCTTGCGCCAAGTCTTTGGCGTAAACAGGCCTAGTTTTGCCCTTATCTATGAACTTAATCGTGTCTCCTACGTTGAAATGTCCTCCCTTGCCGACACGAGATATTCGTCTAACAATTTATACTTTCCTATACGGCAAAAAAAGGAGCGGAAAACCCGCTCCCCAGAAGCTATCATGTGTTTCAAAATTTACTTTTTCGAATTCCGTATATGCCCGGCCAGCGCATACAAAATAAGTGTCGTCGCAAAATGCGAAGAGAAATCATTCGCATCCTGCTGCGGGTAAACCTCGACGAACTCCATGCCGGCAATTCCCATTTTCGCGACCTCATGAACAATGGTCAACAATTCATTCGAAGTCATCCCGTTCGCATCTACCGGTCCGCCCGGGTTATAGGCGTGATCCAGCACATCACTGCAAATGGTCAGATAGACGGCTTCCGTTCCTTCGCTCGCCATCTCATAAGCTTTCCGAGCCGCTTCCTTCAGATCGCCTGCCTCCCGAACTTCGTTCAGTGTCATAATTTGCGCCCCGGCTTCTTTCGCATTCCTGCCGTTTTGCGCTGTATTACGCGGCCCGTGAATGCCCATATGCACCAGGCTTTCCGTTCTTACATTTTCATCTTCATACAGACGTTTAAACGGCGTCGAACGGGCAAATTCATCACCATTATGGCTGTCGTGATTATCATAATGAGCATCAAGGTGAATGATCCCGACCTGCCCGTCAGTCTTCTCACCTAGTGCACTGATAATTGGGTAAGCAATACCGTGATCACCGCCTAATGCGACAGAGAATTTCCCGGTATCCCATACTTTCCACGCAAACTCTTTAATATTCGTCATCGTTTGTTTCACATCTGCCGGGACAATACTGACGTCCCCCATATCGCCGAGCTTCAAATGTTCCAGAACATCGAGGTGATCGAGCTCGGGTAAGTAACCCGAGTAACGGCCAGAACTCAATCGCATGACTTTAGGTCCAAGCTCACAGCCGGTATAATCTCCCCAGGTCACAGCCCCTTCCCAGGGCACACCGTATACGATCACATCCACATTTTCTGTTTTTTCCGGATGATCCACTAGATGTTCCGCTCCGAGAAAACACGGCGTATTGCCGTAAATGGTTTTGTCCTCCATTGATTGCTTCGTCTCCTTTCACATTCCTTTCATCCTTCTTTTTCCCTGCCGGGCCAAGTTTAAACCATTACAGATTATCTTGCCGATTTCAATTCCAAAGCTTCTTCAAACTCAGCTTCCACTTCCGGATGATTAGGCGTGATCAAACTGACAATCCAAATGACCAAACACGAGAAGAAGAAACCGGGAATCAGCGAATACAGCCCGGGAACACCGAAAAATGCTGAAATGGAAGCATATCGTTCCCAAACAATGACCGTACCTCCACCGGCGATCATACCGCAAAGAATACCGATCCATGTCGCTCGTTTCCACCAAACCGAGAAAATAATCGCCGGACTGAACACAGCCCCGAAACCTGCCCACGCATAGGCGACAATCCCAAGAACACTCTTGCTCCCGCTGAAGGCAATCCACAATGCAATTCCGGCGATGATCACAGTGGCGATCCGACCAATCCACATCAATTCCCTGGGAGAAGCGTCTTTGTGAAAGAACGGTTTATAAAAGTCCTCCGCAAGTGCGCTGCTGGCGACGACCAATTGTGAGGACATTGTACTCATAATTGCAGCCAAAACGGCGGACAGCAAAAATCCGGCTACCCATGGATTGAACAACTTCGGAATCATTAACAGGAATACTTTCTCCGGATCAGCCAGGGGTTGATCGAAATAGGCTATTCCGGCAAGTGCGGCAAAAATGGCGCCCCAAAGGCAGAAACCAACGAGAATGATAGCTATCATCCGAGCCGCCGGTACATCCTTGGCACTGCGAATACCCATAAATCGGGCAATGATGTGCTGTTGGCCTGGAAACCCGAGTCCCCAGGCCATAAATCCGATGATGGTAATCATACTGGCCGAACCGGCACTTGCCCAGAACACTCCATCCCCAAAGTTATATTCCACTGCGCGGGTGACATACAATAAATCCGGATTGATACTCGAAAGCGCTTCCCATAACCCGCTTAAACCGCCAAGGTTATGGAAAATAATCCAGGTCGGCGCGATAATTAACGCCGCAAACATCATAAAACCTTGAACCATATCGGTTATACTGGCTGCCAGAAATCCGCCTAAAAGCGTATAGACAAAAACGACGGCAAAGCCCAGCAATAAACCCGCCGTATAACTCATATCGAACAGAGCGGTAAATAGCTTGGCGCCGGCAACAATCCCCGAGGCGACATAAATCATATAAAAAATCAAGCTGAATAAGGCTGAAATGATCCGAATGGAGTGCGTTTTGTCACGGAAACGATTCTCAAAAAACTCCGGTACCGTTAAAGAGTCTCCCGATTTTTCCGTGTAAAGCCTAAGACGTTTTGCGATAAACTGCCAGTTTAAGTAAGCTCCAAATATCTGGCTGATGCCAAGCCACATGCCGCTTAATCCTGCCACATAAACCGCCCCGGGCAAGCCGAGGAGCAACCAGCCGCTGAAATCACTCGCCTGTGCGGAAGGTCCCGCTACCCAGGGACTTAGCTTTCTTCCCCCAAGTATGTAATCAGAAATCGAATCAGTTCGAAAGTACGTCCATACCCCAATCGCAAGCATGAAAAGCCCATAAATAACGAAAGTCGTAATAATTTCCCACATTATTCGTCTCGTCTCCCTTCAATGAAATAAGTCACAACTGACAAAACCATAAAAACAAAAACCGGTACGTATAACCAAAAAGCAGAAATAAACGGAAGATGATCCATGGTTGATTTTGCACCTCCAAAAATAAATTTATTTAACAATACCCTGAACAAATTATTTGAAAACGAATATCCGGAATATTATTCCCGATTGACCTCTATGAATTCTCTCTGTACCATATGTATGAATGGGAGGAATATACATGGACAACTCGAAAGCCTATGCCGAACAATTGGACCGGAAAGACTTGCTATCCTGCTTCAAATCCGAATTCTACATTCCTGAAAATACGCTATACATGGACGGTAACTCTCTCGGCCTGTTATCCAAACGATCAGAGCAAGCTGTGACCGAAGTAATGAATGATTGGAAAACCTATGCCATAGACGGTTGGACGAACGGAAACCATCCATGGTTTTACATGCCTGAGAAATTAGCTGAAAAGACAGCCCCTCTCATCGGCGCCTATCCTCATGAGGTTGTTGTGACTGGCTCAACAACAGTAAACTTGCATCAACTTGTCTCAACCTTTTATCAACCTGAAGACGGCCGCGCCAAAATACTGGCGGATGAACTCAATTTCCCCTCAGACATTTATGCTTTGAAGAGCCAGGTGCAGCTACACGGTTTCTCTCATGAAACACATTTGGTCAGGGTTAAAAGCCGGGACGGGCGAACACTCGATGAACAAGAGATCATCGACGCCATGGCCAATGATATTGCGTTGATTGTTCTTCCTGCTGTTTTGTATCGGAGCGGCCAGCTTCTCGATATTCGAAAACTGACTGAAGAAGCGCACAAACGGGGTATTATGATTGGAATTGACGCGTGCCACTCTATTGGGGCTGTTCCCCATCAGTTTCATGAGGATGAGGTCGATTTTGCCTTCTGGTGCAATTACAAATACCTCAACAATGGGCCTGGCGGAACAGCCGGCTTATATGTACATGAAAAGCATCTGGGTCGCCAGCCCGGGCTTGCCGGTTGGTTTGGTTCCGACAAGGAAAAGCAATTCGACATGGAACACGAGTTCACTCCGGCAGAAACTGCAGGAGCCTTCCAAATCGGCACACCGCATATTCTGAGCACAGCACCGCTGATTGGTTCCCTCGATATTTTTCAAGAGGCCGGGATCAACAACCTTCGCCGAAAGTCACTTGCACTCACACGATATTTGATGGAACTGATCAACCACGAACTGGCAGACATGAACTTTACAATCGGGAATCCTGTGGAAGACGCGCGCCGTGGCGGACACATTTGCCTGGAACACCGGGAAGCGGCGAGAATCTGCAAAGCCTTGAAGATGAATGGCGTCATCCCCGATTTTCGCGCCCCGAACGTGATCAGGCTGGCTCCGATCGCACTGTATACCTCTTTTACAGACGTTTGGAAAACTGTTCACACCTTGAGGAAGATTATGACGGAAAAGCAATACGAACAATTCGAAAATAAACGGGATGTTATCGCCTAGCAACAGCGGTTGAAAGCCTTTGTATAAAATCAGCCTGTATTTGGAATTTTAAAGCTAATGGGGTTGAGAAACCCCATAATATTATTCCGATGGAGGTTATTACAAGCATGGCACCACAAAACCCACAGCAACAGCAAAACCAGCAAGCGCAACAAATGCAACAGAAAATCCAACAGGCCCAACAAGCTGCCCAGCAGGCACAGCAAGCTGCTAATCCACAACAGTTGCAACAGGCTCAACAACAATTGCAACAAGCCCAACAGCAACTGCAACAAGCTCAGCAGCAAGCCGGCGTCCAGGCGCAGCAAAATCAACAGCTGCAACAAGCCCAGCAACAATTACAGCAAGCTCAACAACAATTGCAACAAGCCCAACCTCAACAAAATAAATCTCAACAGTAAAAAAACGTTTTCCGGAGAGAAGGCTCGCTGCCTTCTCTTTTTTTACTTCATTCAGCAAAAAACTCGGAATAGGAACACCGCGTCCGCGTTCTGCAGCAACAGATGAAGTTCAACTAAAAACGAGTAGCACGAGGAACCGACCCACAACGCGCCGACCCAAAAAGGAAAAACGCTTTTCGGGGACCCCGGAGTGGGCCCGAGTAAGCTCGAAAAAATCCGGACGCCATTACACCAAGCCGTAATTGATTTTTAATGGATCTATGTTAAATTAAGGGCAACGATTTACATATAGAGAACGGAAAGGAACCGCCCATGGAATCTCAATTTGAATTGGTCTTATTGCTTCTCGCGATTGCAGCTGCCACGACGGCTTTCTCGAAGAAGGTCAATTTGCCTTATCCAATTACTCTTGTTATCGCTGGAGTGGCACTTGGCCTGCTTCCTATTGCGGGACTTGAAGAATTGAAGAACTTCTTCGCTGAAGACGAAATCTTCCGCTTTGCCATTATTTCGATCTTTCTGCCGACGCTTTTGGGTGAAGCCACTTTGAATTTGCCGTTTTCCCATTTGAAAGAAAACCGAAAGCCAATCATAACAATGGCGTTAGCTGGAACACTTCTTTCTTTTGCCGTTACAGCCTGGCTTTCCGGACAATTTCTCGGTCTTTCATTACAGGCTGCCCTTATTTTCGGCGCGCTAATGGCCCCTACCGATCCGGTCAGTGTGTTGTCGATATTCAAATCAATGGGGGTCAAACGCAAACTGGCTGTCACCATGGAAGGAGAAAGCCTGATTAATGACGGTTTGGCTGTGGTACTGTTCTCCATTTCCGCCTACCAATTTCAGGCCTACCTCGGAGAAGGGACGGTCGGCCTAACCATGGCCTTCTTCGAATTTGTGAAAGTAGTCGCCGGCGGATTGATAGTAGGCGGGATTCTGGGCTACTTGTTTTCAAAACTCACCCGCCAATACGATGATTATCCGCTCGAAATTATTTTTTCGATGCTGTTGTTTTACGGTTCTTATTTTATCGCGGAAGGTTTCCATGTCTCCGGGGTGATCGCAGTAGTGGTCGGTGGGTTAATCTTTGGCAACTACGGCAAAAAGATCGGGATGAGCCCGACCACCTCCATGAATATCAAGACTTTTTGGGATGTTATGGCTCTCGTAGCCAACTCCCTGGTCTTCCTGCTGGTGGGCCTGGAAATCACACGAATTTCTTTATCGAACCAGTGGTTGCTGATTCTCGGCGCGATTTTGACCGTTCTGATCTCCCGGGCCGTTGCCGTCTACATTGGAACAGCGTGGATCCGAACGATTCCACGTGCATGGAAGCATGTATTTAACTGGGGCGGATTGAAAGGGTCTCTTTCTCTGGCCCTTGCTTTCAGCCTTCCGAAAGCATTTCCGATGCGCGAAGAAATTCTCGTTCTCGCTTTCGGGGTCGTTCTGTTTTCACTGCTAGTCCAGGGCGTTACCATGAAACCCCTCGTCAAGCGGCTCGGCATTGAAACCGAGACCGAAACCGTCCATGATTATGAACGGCTGCTGGCATCTATCCATCGTTTTACGGCCGGAAAGAGACAACTCGAGCAGCTTGCCGCCGAAGGAACGGTTTCCCCCGCAGTTTCCAAACCTTTGACTGACGAGTACAACGAGCAGTTAAAGAAATTGAACTCAAGTCTTGAAGACCTGTACAAACAGCACCCTTCCCTTAAGGAAGAACAAACCGAACGCGCGGTGAAAGAAGCATTGTACGCCGAAAATGCAGCAGTGGAGCATCTTGCCAATCACGAACTGATCTCGAAGAAAACGAAAGAAGAACAGCATCACGAGATTCTGGACAAATTGGAGAAAAAGAACGAAACCGAATAAAGAGAATCAAGTTTCCCGGATGAGTGCATATACATTAGACAACCCTTTCTTCCGGGAGACTGATGCATATGTACTGGCTCAAAAAAATTTCAGCCCTTCTTTTCGGCAGTATTCTAATCGGCACAGGCATCAATGGCTTTATCATTCCTTATCATCTTATCGACGGCGGAATCATCGGCATCAGCCTTCTGGCAAAGTATACCTGGGGCATTCAGGCTGGCCTGACCATCATTTTGCTTAGTTTTCCGATCTATTTCATGGCGTGGTTCTATTTCAGGACTTATTTTTACAACAGCCTGCACGGAATGCTGTTGTCTTCTTTTGTGATTGATTTTCTCGCACCGTTGAAATATGTGTTTCACTTCCCTGAACCCATTAGTTCAATCATCGGCGGGGTTCTCGTCGGTTCCGGCATCGGGATCATGCTGCGATTCAAGACAAGCACAGGCGGGGCCGACCTTCTGGCACAATTCATTTCCCTTCGAACATCTGTTAATGTCGGATTGATTATTCTCGTCATTGACGGGTTAGTTGTATGTCTGGCGAGCCAGATTATCAGCCCAACAGCCGTACTGTATTCAGCACTTACAATCGCTGCAATTGGATTAACAACATCCATGTGGACCTACCAACTGAATGAAAACGCTGGTTGATCATACTTCCGGGGCCGATTATTAATCTCACCGGCAACCCGGATACCGGATTGAATCGCCCCTTGCATCCAACCCGGGAAATCGGAAGTATGGGCGCCCGCAAAATATACCCTTCCCTGGGGGGCTGCCATAGATTTCGACAACTCCACCTTCTGTCCAGGTTTAAAGACCGGAAATCCTCCCGCCGCATAAGGGTCATGTGTCCAGCTATAAGAGGCCCCTGTGACAAATTCTTTATATACACGCGGACCAAAGATCGCAGCGAAATTTTCCAACGCCTGAACGATGCGTTGATCTTCGGGTAAGCTCCCCCAGGGTAAAGCGTCATCTTCCCATGTATAGCTGGCCAACACGACAGCCGGACCGGGTTTGCCCATCCCGTGGCTTGGATAATAAGAAAACCGGATTGGTAAATCGGTGATAGACTTTCCGCCATGAAGCCCTTGTTCTTCCCAGAACCGTGTCCTGAACTCCAAACCGATTTTGACAGAAGGGGAATAGTGAAGTTTGCGGATAGCGTTGTGCTTGTGATAGGAGAAAGAATGCCTCGGCTTAACCTCAACAAATGGCAATATGGTATAAGGAACGGTCGTCACCATGATATCTCCTGTCATTTCAAAGGTTTGGGAGGTGCGGTTATCTTTCCCCTGAAGAATAACCTTTCCCGGATGCTGCTGGATTTTGATGATTTCGTGGTGAAGGAGAAGATTTTCTTTCAACTGCGGAAGGAAAGCTTTCGGAAGCCGGTCATTTCCACCTGAGATTTCAAAGAAAGGTAGATCGGGGTGAAGAAAAATAATCCGCAGTTCTTCCTTGAAGATTTCCGGGAAAGAAAGTTCCGCAAAGGACTCAATATCAAAGAGAAGCTCGATCATATTGACCGCTCCCGGAGAAAGGGAGAAACCGAAAGGGTTCTGTTTGAGAAAGCGATCCATGGAATAGTGATGAAAGTTCCGGAAGACCCAATCCCAGTGGCGGGGGTTCTGGTTCAATAATTGCAATATGGGGCCCAGAGCCTTCTTCATTAACTCTTGTGCTGTTTTGTCTTGTTCATGAGGGGCAAGCGGAAAGTTAAGGATTTCGGGATGGTCGCGATATATTTTCAGTCGGGTTTTCACGCCATTTACGTACATAAGATCGTTCGGTGTTGTGTTATAGAATCGATTGATCGGCAATCGGAATTTGTGGATATACTCAAAAACAAGATCATGAATTTGCGGAATTCGCATCGCGCCAACATCAAGATATAAACCATCTGTAAAAGGCGCCCTTACTGTGTGAACTCGTCCCCCGACCCTGTCTCTCGCCTCCAGGATCGTTACATGATGACCGGCTTCCTTTAAGAGCGAAGCTGTCACAAGCCCTGCTATGCCAGCACCAATAATAAAGATTCGCTTCGGGTGATCTGTTTTTGGAAGCCCATTGCGGATTGCCGCTATCATTTGATCCAGATTCACGTCGAGGCCCCTTCCTTATCAATGAATTGAAAAAGAATGACAGTTCCAGTTTATTCTTGATAAACGAATTTATGACATTACCGGTGCCGACAGCCATAATGAAAAGAAGCTGCCGCAGCAGCTCCCTTTATTGGATCAAATGCATGTATTCCGTTAATGAAACACGGCGGTGCCCTTTCCGCCCTGTTGTGGTTTCAGCTGACACAAGAGAATTGAGGATAGCTTCCTCAGTCGATTCAGCCGCAGCGCGAAACAGAAGGTCAATATAGTTCTCATGGATTCTTTTGATATTCGTGAAAGCCCTCCTGGGATTATGAGAAATCCTAACCGCGGTTGAAAAACCAACAGCCACCTCGCCACTGCCGTTTCCGATGAACGAACCCGTCCGTTCAATGCCCACTGACGTGCGCTTGATTACCCGTTTCAACTGATGTTCAGTTAACGGCGCATCGGTTCCCGCAATTACGATAATGGAGCCTTTGTCCGGTTCCTCTCTTTCATGGTCAGAAATGAGTGGATTTACCCGCATTCCGTTTAACAGAAAATCTTCTCTTCTGCCGAAATTGGATAAGACTAGCACGCCCAACGTATATCGCCGATTTTCTATTTTCACGATGCGAGACGCTGATCCGATTCCGCCTTTGAAGCCAAGACAGGACATACCGGTGCCTGCCCCGACCGCTCCTTCCGCCACTTGTGTTTTCGCTTCTTCAATCGCTTTAATAACATGTTTTCTTTGCACATGCTTGCCGCGGATATCATTCAGATACCCGTCATTACACTCACACACTACTGGATTTACCGTTCCGGTCGTATCCCCGATTCCCGGATGCCGTTCCAGCATATAATCAATCAACGCATCGGACGCCGTTCCCACACTTAATGTGTTCGTCAACACAATAGGGGTTTCCAGCGTACCCAGTTCTTCGATTTGCACTGTGCCGGCAGGCTTTCCAAAGCCGTTCATCACATGGACTGCAGCTGGCAATTTCTCACGAAAGAGACTGCCTCCATGCGGCAGAACGGCGGTCACCCCTGTTTTGACCGGTCCGTCATCTAATGTCGTATGTCCAACTGTAACTCCATCAACATCTGTGATCGAATTTCTCAAGCCAGGCGGCAACTTGCCTATTGTAATGCCGTAATCCCTAATTCGTTTCGGCATAGCTCTCATCCATAATTGACGCCTCGAAGGCTTGCTGCAGCTTCCGTGTAACCGTTCCCGGCTCACCATCGCCGATCCTTGCATTGTCAACTTGCACAACCGGGGTAACTTCCGAGGTAGTGCTTGTAATGAAAGCTTCATCGGCGTTCAGAAGCTCTTCGACGGTAAACTCCTGCTCGTTCACACCTAAACCGAGATTTTCAGCCAACTCAAACACTTTTTTCCTTGTAATTCCGTTCAGAATCAAGTTATTCGCCGGATGCGTCCTCAATTCGCCATCGTTTACAATCATTAAATTGCTTGAACTGCCTTCCGTCACTATATCTCCTCGATGGAAAATCGCTTCGGCGCAATCGTGCTCCTTCGCTTCTTGTTTGGCCATCACATTGGCCAGCAAATTCAGGCTTTTGATATCACACCGCAACCAGCGGACATCTTCGACCAAAACAGTCTGAATGCCGTCTTTCATCTGGTCCAACGGCCGCGCCATTTCCTTCGTATAAGCAGTCAACACGGTTTCCGAAACTTCCGGAAAGTGATGAGCTCTCGGCGCCGCGCCGCGCGTGATTTGCAAATAAACAAATCCGTCTCCCAATTCGTTGGCTTTCACCAACTCCGTTAATTTTTGTTCCAAATCATCGACCGACATCGGCAACTCCATACGAATTTCCGCCGTGCTTCTCACAAGCCGTTCCAAATGGCCCTCCATCCCGAAGAATTGGCCCTTGTAAACGCGGATCACCTCATAGATGCCGTCACCGAACTGATAACCACGGTCTTCTATATCGACGACCGCCTCTTCCCGTTTCACAAACTGATTTTGAAATAGAATCACCGGTTTTCTCTCCTCTCTATATTTGTATGTACGATTATACAAAAATGAAAGCCTCGCCGCATCCCATTTATCAATTAAATTACGCCCAGCTTTTCAGCGTGCTTAAGCCTACGCGGCGCATGAACCATGCAGTTCCTCTCCTTATCCGAGCTAAATTAAAATCCGAAAATCGTCATGCCGCCGTCCACAAACAAAGTCTGTCCTGTTACATAACCCGCTGCTTCTGAAGACAAGAAGACCACCGGACCGACCAAATCTTGCAGCTCCCCCACCCGCTTCATCGGTGTCTT
>DASVCO010000152.1:0-3667 GCA_036381575.1 Caryophanales bacterium | reverse complement strand
GGAATTGAAGCATGAGTCATTTTCGCCGGCACGGAAATCAAGCTTTCGACAGCACCGAGACTTTCAGCCAAAGTGAAATATTTCACCTTGGAAAGTACCTGATCCGATCTTTCACCACTGCCGACATCAAACGAGATCATGCCCCCGAAACCGGAAGACTGCTGTTTTGCCGTTTCGTGGCCCGGATGTGACGGCAGGCCCGGGTAATAAACCTTTTCAACCTTTGGATGTCCATTGAGGAAGTCCACAATTTTCTTCGTATTGGCTTCATGTTCTTCCATTCGAACGCCAAGCGTTTTCATCCCGCGCATCAACAGCCACGAATCATGCGGTCCGAGAATGCCGCCAGTTGAATTTAAAACAAAATGCAGCTCTTCGGCAAGTTGGTCAGAATTAACAACGACCAATCCAGAGACGACATCACTGTGCCCTCCAAGATATTTTGTCGCACTGTGGACAACGATATCAGCACCAAAATCAATTGGATTTTGCCAATACGGCGTGTTGAATGTATTATCAACGATTAAATACAAATTATGGGCTTTGGCAATTTCAGAGACCTTCTTTAGATCCGTTACCTTCAACAACGGATTGGTAGGCGTTTCTACATAAATAGCCCTGGTGTTGTCCTGGATCGCATCTTCAATATTGGACGGATCACTTGTATCGACAAATACCGAATTAATGCCGGCCCTATTCAGCACCTTCGTCATGGCCCGATACGTGCCGCCATATACATCATCGGTCATGACGACATGATCCCCGCTGTTAAACATCATCATCACTGCAGTAATAGCAGCCATGCCTGAACCGAAAGCAAATCCAGCTTTCCCGTTTTCCAAATCCTTGATTAATTCTTCAAGTGCATGCCGTGTCGGATTACCGGTGCGTGAGTATTCATATCCACGATGTTTTCCAACTTCATCTTGTTTGTAAGTACTTACTTGATAAATTGGTACTGAGACGGCTCCAGTTTGCTCATCACCAGTAATTCCACCATGGATTAATTTTGTTTTCCGTTTCATTTACTCGCCCCCTTGATAAATCTTCTTGCTTAAATAACGTTCACTAGAATCGGGAAAAACCGTAACGATATGGGTGCCGGGACGGGCAGCTTTCGCCTCAATCAAAGACGCCTCAAGAGCTGATCCCGATGAGCTCCCCACAAGTAACCCTTCTTTTTCGGCAAGATCTTTCACTCGTGCAAAAGAACGTTCATCCGTGATTGTATGAATCTCATCGAAATAAGCACGGTCCATGTAATCCGGCAAGAACTCCATGCCAATACCCTCTACCTTATGCGAACCAGGTTCCCCGCCCTTGATGACAGAGCCCTCCGGCTCAACAATGGCGGTTTTGACAGCGGAATTTTGCTCTTTAAGGTAACGCGCTGTCCCCATAAACGTTCCACCGGTTCCGGCACCAGCAACAAATACATTCACTTTGCCGTCCGTTTGCCGCCAAATTTCCGGCCCAAGTGTTTTATAATACGTCTGGGGGTTGGCAGGGTTGCCAAACTGCCTGGGACAATAGGAATTGGGAATGTCCTCCAACAGTTCTTCTGCCTTCTTGATCGCTCCGCGCATTCCGTCGCTCGTTGGGGTATGAACAATTTTTGCCCCCAGCGCCTTCATCAGTTCCTGTTTTTCAATGCTAAACTTTTCCGGAACGCAAAACATAACCGTAAAACCGCTGTTTACCGCGGCCAATGCAAGACCAATTCCTGTATTCCCGGCAGTCGGCTCGATCACCGTGCCCCCCGGTTTTAATTTTCCAGTCTCCACTGCCTCTTTTAACAATTCCACTCCAAGCCGGTCTTTGATGCTGCCCCCGGGGTTACAAAATTCAAGTTTCGCAAATAAACGAACACCTTCCGGAAGAGAGAACTGTGTAATTTCCATAAGCGGAGTATTTCCGATTAACTCATGTACATTTCGATAATAATCCATTATTTCGCCACCTAATCTATTTGCCAACTGTCCTGATATTGCTCTTGCTCCTTGGTTAGTGTATCGATATCTATGCCTAGTGCCTCCAATTTAAAGCGTGCGACCTTTTGATCAAGTTCATAAGGCACATCAAGGACACGGGCACCGATTTTGTCGTAGTTTTCATTGACATAAGCCAACGAAGCTGCCTGCAGGGCAAAGGTCATATCCATGATTTCCGCCGGATGGCCGTCGCCCGCGGACAAATTGACAAGGCGGCCTTCAGCAAGCAAATACAATTTCCGTCCGTCCTTCAATTCGAATTCCTCGATGTCTTTTCGGACCGTACGGCTCGAAACAGCCAATTCATTCAGTTCCGGCTTGTTAACTTCAATATCGAAATGGCCTGCGTTTGCCAGAATCGCTCCGTCCTTCATATTGGCCATGTGTTCTCCACGGATGACATCCCGGTTACCGGTTACTGTGACAAAATAATCACCGTGTTTCGCCGCCTCTTCCATCTTCATAACCTCGAAGCCGTCCATATAGGCTTCAATTGCTTTAATGCTGTCCACTTCTGTGACAATAACTTTGGCACCCAATCCTTTGGCACGCATCGCAACACCGCGTCCACACCAGCCATAGCCGGTTACAACAACTGTTTTCCCCGCTACAATCAAGTTGGTAGTCCGATTAATGCCATCCCATACGGATTGTCCCGTACCATAACGGTTATCGAACAAATACTTGCAGTAAGCATCATTAACAGCGATCATCGGGAATTTCAGTTCACCTGTTTTTTCAAGAGCACGGTTTCGAATAACGCCGGTTGTTGTTTCCTCACATCCGCCTCGGAGCTTTTCCAACAGATCCTGGCGCTCGGAATGAAGGATGGTAACAAAATCACCGCCGTCATCGATAATCAAATCAGGGTTGATATCTAATGTTTTCATTAGATGTTCTTTGTACTCCTCTGGGGAAGGGTTGTATTTCGCAAAAACAGTAAGTCCGTCCTCGACAAGTGCCGCGGCTATATCGTCCTGGGTCGACAGCGGGTTGCTCCCGGTGATGGCGACCTCCGCTCCCCCGGCTTTGACAACCTTCGCTAGATAAGCCGTCTTGGCCTCCAAGTGCAAAGAAATAGCAACCTTTAAGCCTTTAAAAGGCTGTTCTTTTTCAAATTGTTCCCGAATGCGGTTCAACACCGGCATATGTTCCTTTACCCAATCAATCTTTAAATGGCCTTCTTTAGCCAAGTCCATATCACGGACAATACTCTTTTCCATTTTATAAGTCACACTCCTGTGTTCGGATTAATGTTCCAACAACTGAAACATGCGGTTTGCTTCATAAATAACTTTTTCCTCGTCAACAGTCAAGCATTCACGGTTTCTTACCACTTGTTTTCCCTGCACAAAAACATCTTTCACATCCCGGCCGGATGCCGAATAGACCACATGAGAAACCGGATCGTTTTTCGGATGGAAAAAGACCTGCGCGGAATCAATTACAATTATATCAGCCTCTTTTCCAACTTCGAGACTGCCGATTTGATCTTTTAGCCAGACCGCATCTGCCCCTTCAACAGTCGCCATCCGTAATGCCTGGTCCGCTGAAATCAGCGTAGGGTTATTATGTATTCCCTTATGAAGAAGCGCAACTTGCCTTAATTCCTCGAACAAATCAAGATTATTATTGGAAGCGGAACTATCTGTCGCCAAGGAAACCGTAACACCTTT
>DASVCO010000151.1:0-2933 GCA_036381575.1 Caryophanales bacterium | reverse complement strand
GTGTAACGATCCAACTGTTGGATCACGATCAGAAACGTTTGCATGTTTTTTTCGTTATGGAAGATCAAAACGGGAATCGATTGGCGACAAGCGAACAGATGCTTATGGGCATGGACATGCAACAAGGGCGCCCCGCTCCGTTTCCCACTCCTATTGAAACTTCCGTCAAAGAACTTGCGGAGTCTCAGAAAGACGAACCTGCCCCGGAGAATGCCGGAAGAATTATAAAAATACACAGACGCTCAAAATAATAGCATACAATAAAACCTTCCCGGCGAAAGGGAAGGTTTTTTATTTTGCATGCAAATTATCCTAAAAGCGATTCCGCCGATTTATAATCCAGCCCGTGCGCATCGGCCACCGCTTGATAAGTAACATATCCATCAAGCGTATTGATCCCCTTCATAACTGCAGGATCCCTGCGGCTTGCTTCTTCATAGCCTTTTCCGGCAATTTTGATCGCATACGGAACGGTCACATTTGTTAACCCGATGGTCGAGGTCCTCGGGACGGCTCCAGGCATGTTGGCTACCGCATAGTGGACAACCCCATGCTTGTTATAAGTTGGATCATCATGAGTTGTAATCTTATCGGTTGTTTCGAAGATACCTCCCTGGTCAATAGCTACATCGACAATAACCGAACCTTCTTTCATGGTCTTGATCATCTCTTCGGTAACCAATTTCGGTGCCCTTGCGCCCGGAATCAGAACAGCACCGATCACAAGATCCGATTCTCTCACCGAATCCGCGATATTCAGAGGATTGGACATTAACGTGTTAATCTCATTTCCGAACAAATCATCCAGCTCACGTAACCGGCCGGGATTCAGATCCAGAATGGTAACGCTCGCCCCCAATCCCATCGCAATTTTCGCTGCGTTGGTACCGACTACACCGCCTCCAACCACCGTAACTTTGCCTCGACTGACTCCCGGAATACCGCTAAGCAGTATGCCTCGTCCGCCTTTCGGTTTTTCAAGAAATTGCGCGCCAATCTGCGAGGCCATCCGACCTGCTACCTCACTCATCGGCGTTAACAACGGCAGTGAACCATTAGCGGGCTGAATGGTTTCGTATGCGATTCCTGTCACTTTTTTCTCAATTAAAGCTTTGGTCAATTCCGGTGCGGCCGCCAAATGTAAATATGTAAACAAAATCAAACCTTCATAGAAATAGTCGTATTCTTCAGGAAGAGGTTCTTTCACCTTCATTACCATTTCCTGCGACCATGTTTCTTTAGCAGACGACACAATTGCCGCTCCGGCTTCCTTATATTGATCGTCGGTGAAACCCGATCCAAGGCCTGCCCCCGTCTCGATGAACACTTCATGTTTCGCCTCCACCAGATGATGCACGCCGGAAGGGGCCATAGCCACGCGATTTTCATTGTTCTTGATTTCCTTAGGTACCCCAATTCGCATAAATGTTGCCTCCTTCTATGACATACTACTTTCATTAGTAGAATAACACGATTCCCAAAAAAATTGTATTTTCAAGTTGAAAAATGCAAGAAGTGAAGGGGCACCCGCCTTTAAATGAAGTGCGCGTGCCCCGGAAGAACAAATTTATATTTGCGCAATCGCTTCCTTCAGCGTTTTGGTCATAAATGCAAAATCATCATCTGTCATACTGAATGGAGGAGAAAGCGTCAACACATTATTAAACCCAGCTACAGTATCCCCATTTTTGCCGATCAACAACCCTTTTTCCTTACAATATGATATCACTTTCCCTAATCTTTCAGGTTTTGCAGGTTTCTTGGTGTTTTGATCCTCGACAAGCTCTATCCCAAGCAACAATCCTTTTCCACGAATGTCACCAACGTTCGGATGTTCCCTCAATTCAGCCATTTCTGCCGCAAGCTTTTCACCTAACTGCTTCGAGCGTTCAATCAGCTTCTCTCTTTCAAGAATCTCAAGATTCTTTAAGGCAACCATGCATGCCGCCGGACTGCCCCCAAACGTATTCACATGTCGAAAATGCATGTATTCTTCCGTTCCTTTAAAAGCTTCAAAGAGGTCCCTGCGGACCGCAGTTGCCGATAAAGGAAAATAAGCACTTGTAATGCCTTTCGCCATCGTGACGATGTCGGGCTTAACACCATAGTTCATAAATCCAAATCTTTTTCCTGTTCGACCAAACCCGCATATCACTTCATCTACTATCAACAGCACACCGTGGCGATCACAAACCTCCCGAACTTCTTTCATGTAATTTTCCGGAGGCACAATTACTCCTCCACCGGTTATAATCGGTTCCATAATCACACCGGCGACCGTTTCATCAAGTTCCCATGTAATGACCCGCTCGATTTCCTCGGCATAGGCACGCCCCAATTCCTCTTCCGAACCGCCATAAGGACTGCGGTACATATCCGGCGGCGACACATGAACAAATCCTTGTGCAAGGGGCTCATATCGATATTTCCGCTGTGCCTGGCCGGTGGCGGCCAATGCTGCCATCGTCCCGCCGTGATACGACCGATAACGGGAAACAAATTTGTGCCGCCCGTATTGTCCGTTTTGTTGATGATACTGGCGGGCGATCTTAAATGCCGTTTCATTCGCTTCCGAACCACTGTTGGAGAAGAAGATGATATAGTCGTCATCCAACCATTCATTCAATTTCTCACCAAGTTTGATCGCTGGAACATGGCTGTTTGACAACGGATAATAGGGCATCGTTTTCAACTGTTCGTATGCAGCTCTCGCCAACTCCTCACGGCCATAACCTACATTCACGCACCACAGCCCAGACATACCGTCCAAATACTTTCTTCCGTCAATATCCGTCACCCACGCTCCGGCCGCTTTTGAAGCTACCAGCGGCGGCGCATCCGGATTATATTTCCGCATCGCATGCCATACATATTTTTCATCTTTTTGAAGAAGCTCATCTGTGGTTACCGAGGGCACCCCGATCACTCCTTTC
>DASVCO010000150.1:0-23582 GCA_036381575.1 Caryophanales bacterium | reverse complement strand
GGAGTTGGCTACAGCGGATCTTGCCACACCGGCATTATTGTCATCGGACCTGGTGCCCCCTGTATTGGGCGTTATCGTTATGGTCGGCATTTTGGCAGCGGCCATTTCAACGATTGATTCCATTATGCTTACGCTCTCGTCGTTGTTTGCCCGTGACGTTTACGGCAATACAAGAACACGGCCCGATGACCGCAAGCAGTTGTTTGTCGGGAAAATCGTCATTCCGGTTATCGCCATTCTGGCGTTTGCTTTCGCCGAATTACAGTTGAATCTGATCGCGGTTTTGTCGGTCGCGGCTTCAGCAGGTTTAATCGTGGTGGTTCCTGCCATTTTCGGCACGTTCTTTTGGAAAAGAGGGACCGCTGCCGGTGTGATTACGAGTGTATCAACTGGTGCCATATTGGTTCTCATTCTAGAGTTTGGCGGTTTCAAACCACCATTCGGCCTGGCTGCCGGGATTTGGGGCCTGCTTGTATCGACGGTATTGTTTATCGGTGTTAGTCTGATGACAAAAGCGCCCGAGGAAAAGGCCCGGGCGTTTGTGAAAGATTTGAAAAAAGAACTTCCAAGAAGCTCCCGAGGTCCCCGGAAAAATGTTTCCTGAGGGGCGGTTTCCCTAAGGGATTGCCATCTATTTAAGGCTGCTGTTATGACTATCATAACAGCGGCTTTTTTATTTTGGGGACTCAGTGGGTGTTGACGGCGTATAAAACTTCGGCTTTTCATCAAAAATAAACGTATCTTTGAGGCTGACAGGAGGAATCACGGATGAACATTGCCGATATTTTGACCATCATCGGCTTTATTATTTTGGCGCTGGCTATTGTGGTTGTCGGAATTGTTCTGGCTAAGCTATATGTTTCGGACCAGAGCCAGAAGCAGCATCCCGTTCTGCGAAATTATCCTGTCCTTGGCAGGATTCGCTATTTTTTGGAGAAAATCGGTCCGGAAATGCGCCAGTATTGGTTCAACAGCGATACGGAAGGGAAGCCCTTTTCCCGTGTTCAGTATGAAAATATCGTGAAAAGCGCGAAGTATCAGCGCGAGGTTCTTGGCTTCGGTTCCGAGCGGAATTTCGAAGAAGAAGGTTATTATATAGCAAATACCATGTTCCCGAAACAGATGGAAGAAATGAAGATAGACCGGGAAACGAAAGCCCATACGAAGAAATACATCCTCATTAAAGATACCTTGTTCGGGCAAAGGGAAGAAAAGTGGGAGGAAAGTGATACGCCGGCTTATTTGCTTGATGATGAGGATGCTGTTGTGATTGGGCCGAATACAAAGCATCCGTTTGTTGTGAAAAGCTTAATCGGGCAGTCAGCGATGAGTTTTGGCTCACTTGGGGACCGTGCAATTACTGCGTTGTCGAACGGATTGGCGATTGCGAAAGGAACCTGGATGAATACAGGTGAAGGCGGCTTGTCCCCATATCATTTGAAAGGCGGCGTCGACATTATTATGCAGATCGGTCCAGGGCTGTTTGGCGTTCGGGATAAAGACGGAAATTTCGATTGGAATGAGTTAAAGAAGAAATCTGAAATCGAACAGGTCAAGGCGTTTGAGCTTAAATTGGCTCAAGGCGCGAAAACGCGCGGCGGCCATGTTGACGGGGAAAAAGTTACGCCGGAAATCGCAGAAATTCGCAAAGTGGAGCCTTACAAATCGATCGACAGCCCGAACCGGTTTAATGAATTCAAAAATGCCGGGGAAATGATTGACTTTATGGAAAAGATTCGTGAACACACCGGTATGCCGGTAGGATGTAAAATTGTCGTTGGTCGTAATGACAGTGTGGTCGAATTGGCACAGGTAATGAAAGAGACGGGGAAAGGACCGGATTTCATCACGGTTGACGGCGGTGAAGGCGGGACCGGTGCTTCTTACCAGGAATTGATGGAGAGTGTCGGCCTGCCGATTAAGTCAGCCCTTCCGATTGCAGACGCCACTTTACGTCGATTCGGGGTGCGTGACAGGGTTAAGATCATTGCCTCCGGAAAGCTGGAGACATCTGATCGTGTTGCGATCGCATTGGCTATGGGTGCCGATCTGGTCAATATCGCACGTGGTTTTATGATTTCGGTCGGCTGCATCCAGACGTTGAAATGCCACTCTAATGCTTGCCCGGTCGGTGTAGCCACAACGGATCCCGAATTGCAGAGAGCGCTGGTTGTAGATGAGAAGAAATACCGCACGGCAAATTACATGATTACCTTACGTAAGGGGTTGTTCCGGCTGGCAGCGGCCGCCGGCATTGATTCGCCGGTTCATTTCGAACAGAAACATATTATGTTTAAGGATGACCGAGGCAGGGTGTATTCTCTCGAGGAAATTTATAATGCCATTACTGAACAGGGTGAAGTTGCCGCAGAACGCCACAATGTTATTCCCGCAAGTGGAGGACAGGGAGAGAAGGTATGACTCAGGCGGAGAAAGAGCTTGTACTCAAGCTTTTTCTCCGCTTTTTCTTAGGCCGGTTTTGTGAGAAAGAATATGATAAAATAATGAAAAATATCAGATTTTTCCCCTTAGGCGGAGCTGTGATGCCGAAAAAAACTTTGGGGAAAAATTTTTTTCAGTTATCGGTCACATTGGACTGATTTCATTCGTCATTACTAGTGAGAGCATACGGGAAAGGAATGTGGGCGATGATTAAATATAATTTGCTGGCAGAGGAGTTTGAGGCGAACCGGCCCCACCTGCAGGCGGTAGCTTACCGAATGCTTGGATCCTTGAGCGATGCGGACGACGCTGTTCAAGAGTCCTGGTTCCGCTTCAGCCGCTCGGATATGAGCGGAATCGAAAACATCCGCGGATGGTTAACTACGGTTGTTTCACGAGTGTGCCTTGATATGCTGCGCTCGCGAAAGGCGCGACGCGAAGAGTCTATGGAGAATTATGTAACTGAGAAGGCCATAAACCGTAAGGCTGGGGGCGATCCAGTGAACGAGACGTTGCTGGCCGATTCTGTTGGCCTGGCGTTGCTTGTGGTCCTTGACACCTTGAAGCCCGCCGAGCGTATCGCCTTCGTGCTGCATGATATATTCGGCGTACCTTTCGTGGAGATTGCTCCCATTGTAGGGCGCTCAGAGACTTCGGCAAGACAGCTGGCGAGCCGGGCGCGTCGCCGTGTACAAGGAGCGGAGGCACCTCCGGGGGGTGACCTTAGCGTTCAAAGGACACTTGTCGACTCCTTTCTTGCGGCAGCCCGTAACGGCAATTTCGATGAGCTTCTAACAGTGCTTGATCCGGACGTCGTGCTGTGGGACGACCGCTCGGAAGCGTCCGGAAGTACTTCAAACGAGGTTCGTGGTGCACCGGCTGTAGCCAAAGAGCTTATGAAGGGGCGTGCAAAAGCCGCCCGCCCAGTTCTCGTAAATGGAGCTGTCGGCATCGTCGTGGCTCCGCGCGGGAGGCTGTTGCTTGTCCTCGTTCCTGCCTTTGCCCACGGGAAGATCGTTGGGATTGATGTAGTTACCGATCCGGCACGCGTTCAACAACTCAATTTGGCTGTTCTGAACGTATGACGTACGTGTTCGAGAACGCAACACTAATTTTATAATCTAAAATCAAGGGAGGAAATTCTAATGGCCGTATTTTCTATTGTTCTTCACACTTTTCTTGTCCTCTACTTTGTTTTCACAGGCGTCAGCAAGATGATGGGAGCAAAATATTGGATGGACATGTTCAATCATCTTGACTTGCCTCAATGGTTTCGTGTCTTTACAGGCATCGTCCAATTAATCGGAGCCGCAGGGCTTATTATTGGTTACTGGTTTGCGGAGGCGGCCGCATGGGGGGCGATCTGGCTTGAAATGACGATGCTGCTGGCGTGCGTTGCCCATTTCAGGATCAAAGATTCAATTGCCAAAACGTGGCCGGCTTTCATGTTTGTTGTAATGATCCTCGCTCTGATCATCATCAATAAAAACGATTTCCTGCATCTCTTTTCATGGGAAGGACTTTATCATCATTAATTAAAAAACTTGAGGGTATCGGGAAACTAGCCGATCCAAATCCTGCTCTGGTAAAATGAAACAGTGGGAAGAATCAGTTTGCTGATCTAAGAGATTCACCAGGGTGACGATAGCTCTGGTAAAAATATTGGCTCGGTCAGGGGATGAAGGATTTGGATCTAAACCGGGAAATCGCTTTTGTTACCGGAGCTTCGAGTGGCTTTGGTTTCTCGACAAGTTTGGCATTGGCGGAGGCTGGATATTTTGTAATAGCCTCGATGCGGGATTTACGGAAGAAAGAACGCTTGTTGGAAGTGGCTGCAGAAAAAAGTGTGGCTGATTATATTGAGTGCGTAGAGTTGGACGTAACGAAGGGCGATGCGGTGGATTCTGTTATCGCCTCGGTAACGGAAAGATTCGGTCGGATTGATGTTCTGGTGAATAATGCCGGCTTTGCGGCAGGTGGATTTTCCGAGGAAGTGCCGATGGCAAAGTGGCGGGAGCAGTTTGAGACGAATTTCTTCGGCTTGGTGGCAGTGACGAAAGCTGTCCTGCCCTCCATGCGGGAACAAGGAAACGGAACGATCATCAATATGAGCAGTATCGGGGGGAGATCGGCTCTTCCCGGCCTGGGTCCTTACCAGGCATCCAAATTCGCCGTGGAGGGTTTCAGCGAAACATTACGGTTGGAGATGCTGCCATACGGCGTTCGTGTAGTCCTTGTGGAGCCGGGATCCTTTAAAACGGATATATGGGGAAAAGGAGTAGGAGATGTCAATCTTGCTGCCGATTCTCCCTATAAAGAAAAAACCGAACGGTTGATGAAAATTGTGGGGCGAATCGCGGAGACGGCAGATGATCCGGACAAGGTGGCCCGTTTAGTGGTAAGGATCGTGCAAACGGAGGAACCTGACCTTCGCTATCCAATTGGGAAGGGCGTGAAAGCCTCTTTAAGAATGAGGGACCTGCTGCCGTGGAAATGGGTGGAGCGGGCGATAATCAAACGGATGTAAAAGGACCCTCATATATGGTTTGGTGCAACGAATTGCCGTTTTGGATCAATTATTTCGATTTTCGCGAGATTATCTATTAGTTTCGTGCAATTAAAGCCGATTTTCGGGTAATTCAGTCTTGGTCGATATAAAAATCCCCTGTGTGAAGTGTAAAACTTCGTCACAGGGGACTTTTTCACCTATTTCCAGCTGTTGATCAGCTCTTGGGCGTCGGCATTTAACGTTTCTTTTGCCTCTGTCGTGATGAATTTGTTCATCGCTTTGTAGTTCAGATGCTTCAGGAAGCCGTTCATCTTTTTCACAGCCTGGCTCTTATGCCCTTTTTCCATTTGGTGGTTGGCTTGTCTCAGCTTGTTCGTTAGTTGGACAGCCAACGGGTGCTTAATGTCTCCAGCCTCAATATAGCTGGCCACCTGTTCGGACAGCGAAGAGAAAGTCACAGGCTCCGAAAGGTCGATTGCATATTTGGCAAACCCTGCAGTTCCTTCCCCGAGGTACGAAATGTTACCTTCCGGCTGAATAAATTGCTGGGCATCCGGCGATGACTGGAAGGTCAGCTTAGGATTGCCGTCAATCGGCGCGAAAGTCCAATTTTCGTCAGCGGACGGATCAATAGGTGTTTTCTCCTGAATGTATTTAATGATCACCTGGCGGTTTTGAATCTGCGGCGAAAGGACAATCGTGCTTCCGTCCAGATTCGGGAAGTGGCCGCCACCGCCTGCGCGGTAGTTGTTCGTTGCCACCAGGAATTCCTGGTCAGGCTCGATCGGTTCACCGTTGTACTGCAGGTTCTTAATACGGTGCGCGTCCGGATTGATCACTTCGCCAACGCCATTGTAGCGTCGGGGTTCCGTTACATCGATTTGATAGGAAACCCCGTCAATAACATCAAAGTTGTAAGTAGGAAATGCCGGGTTGACCAGTTTTTGCGGCTCGTCTCCATTCGGATCAATTTGATTAAATTGTCCTGCCGACATTTCGAGCCATTCGCGAATTTGCGATCCGGTTAATTTTACAACCTTTAATGTGTTCGGGTAGACATATAGATCCGCTACATTCTTAATCGCAATGGTGCCTTCAGGGATGTATGTGTAGTACTCAACTCCACTGTGCCCGCCTGCTTTGAAAGGCGCTGCCGCCGACAGAATCGGCAAGCCTTCATACTGAGTTCCCTCAACGGCTTGTTTCGTGTACCACTTCTGTGCGTCCGATACAATTTGGACTGACGGGTCATCTTTGACCAGAGCGAAATAGCTGTAAATCGGTGCTGTCGTTTCACCGATCGGCGTCCGGATATAGTCCAAAGTTGCCTGATGGGCATCATTCACAGCATTCAAAATTTCCTGATCCGGCTCAACAAGGGCTTCCCCGGTTGCCGCATTGTAAATCGGGCGTGCCTCGGAGCTGGAATCCACGACATTCCAGTCTTCCCCTTCCTTTTTGAGGGTTAGATCAATGATCCCCAAATGGTCGCCCCACAAGCCTGCTTCGACTGACGGTACGCCGTTGATGGTGCCTTTTTCAAGATTTACATTCGGAATGCCGGCAAAATCGTCGCTCGGGAATACTTTATGAGCGTGCCCGAACAATACAGCGTCAATCCCATCCACTTGCGTTAAGCTGTAAACCGCATTTTCTTCATTTTCCCGGATGACGGTAGGACCAACACCGGAGTGCGGTACGGCCACAATGATGTCCGCTCCGTCTGCCTTCATCATCGGGATATATTTTTGGGCGGTTTTATAGATGTCTTTCGTAATAACCTTTCCCGCAAGGTTCGCATGATCCCATTGCATGATTTGCGGGGGAACAAAGCCGATGACGCCGATATCGACAGTCTGTGTATTTCCTTCCGTATCGACGACTTGCTTATGAAGAATCTTATATGGAGCAAAGACATTCTCGTTATTTGTGGGATCATTGTCCCCGTCGTCCCAATACACGTTAGCATTAATATAAGGGAAGTTTGCATCGTCAATGGCTTCCATCAAATAATCCAAACCGTAGTTGAATTCATGGTTGCCAATGTTTCCGGCAGCGTAGTTCAGCAGATTCATGGCTTTATAAACAGGGTGAACTTCGCCTTCTTCAAGTCCGTTGCGCGCCACATAATCGCCGAGCGGGTTTCCCTGGATCAGGTCGCCGTTGTCAAACAATATACTGTTTTGCACCTGACCGCGTGCCTGCTTTATTAGTGTTGCCGTCATTGCGAGCCCGAATTGATTAGTAGGCTTGTCCTGGTAATAGTTATAATTTACAAGGTGTACATGAATATCTGTTGTTTCCATGAGCCGCAGCTTGACAGTACTGTCATCGCTTGTTGCCGCATTAGACTTTGATCCATTAAATGGAACAAGCAAGAGCAACATGGCCAAAAGGAGGAGGGAAATTTGTCCGATTTTGGTGTTGATCATTTTGCAACCCCTTTCAAATTTGGTCTTATTTAAGATTAATGGAATCCTGGGTAAATGGAAATAGGCGATTGGTCTGTGTGAATAAAGTCCTAGTAAAAGGAAAAGACTTGATATTCAATCAGGATCGTGGTAAAGTACACATAATTAAAGTTGAGAAGGAGTGTTGGGAACGATGGGTTTTTCCGCTGTAATGCAACTTGTACTGGCTTAGGGACGGGAGTAGTGTGTCCATTTTCAAAAAAAGCCAACCACAAGGAGCAAGATCAGCGGTAGAACAACTTCCCTTTTGAAAGAGGGTCTGAATCCTCCGGCGGTATAAAACAGATTTCCATTTGAGGAGAGTCTGGACACATAACGCCAAGGAGTAATTGATCTGAAGGGCGAGGTATGTTGATACCCGTCCTTTTTGTATTAATTTTATTTAGTCGGGGGTTGAACCCCGACTAAATAAGAGGAACTCAGAACGCGATAAAAATCTGGGCGCAAATTCGCAGGGCGAATTTGATTCTTCCTCCTAGTGGTTGGCACCGGAAAAGAGGAAGGTGAAATAGATGAGTATTGCAAACGTAGAAAATTTAACGCACGGGTTTGGAGATAAAACGGTTTTCAAGGACGTCTCGTTTCGATTGTTGAAAGGAGAACATATTGGGCTGGTGGGGCCAAATGGCGCCGGTAAAACAACCCTGTTGCGGATTTTGACCGGGCAGCAGATTCCGGACGAAGGCCGGATCGAATGGCTGCCGGGAACCCGGAAAGGCTTTCTCGAACAGCATATTGATTTGCGTGAAGGAGAGACGATTCGCGGCTATTTGAGGGGCGCGTTTGGCGAGTTGTTTGAAGCCGAACGGGAAATGATCGAGGTTTCGGAGAAAATGGGGGATGCCGGCGGCGAGGAACTTGAAGCTCTGCTGAAGCGGTATGGTCGCTTGCAGGATAGCCTTGAGCAAAACGACTTTTACAGCGTGGACGCGAAGGTGGAAGAAGTGGCTTCAGGGCTGGGATTGGCTGCATTGGGACTGGATACTGATGTGAGCAGCATGAGTGGCGGACAGCGTACGAAGCTGTTGCTCGGGAAACTTTTGTTAGAACGGCCGGAAGTTTTGCTGCTGGATGAGCCGACGAACTATCTCGATACCGCGCACATTGAGTGGCTGACCACCTATTTGCAGGAGTATCCGAACGCGTTTATTCTGATTTCCCATGATACGGATTTCATGAATCAAGTGGTGGGGATCATTTATCACCTGGAACATCAGCGTTTGATCCGCTATGTCGGGAATTATACGCAGTTCCTGGCTGCATATGAAATGCGAAAGCGGCAAATTTACGAAGCGTATGAGCGGCAGCAGCAAGAAATCCAGCAAATGGAGACGTTTATTCAGAAAAATAAGGCGCGCGCCTCGACCTCCAAGCGTGCGAAAAGCCGGGAAAAGCGGCTGCAAAAAATCGTACGGATTGAAAAGCCGACAAAGGTTCCGCGGCCGAAATTCAGTTTTCGGGTAGCGTCTGAACCGGTACGCGTTGTGATGGAAGCATCCGATTTGTCTGTCGGATATGGAGATCCGCTGTATAAGTCAGTGGATCTAAAGCTGGAACGCGGGGAGAAAGTTGCGCTTGTAGGCCGGAACGGCATCGGGAAAACCACAACGTTGAAAACGTTGCTGGGTGATTTGCCGGCTTTAGATGGAGAGGTTTACCTGGGAGACCGGGTGCGGCCGGCGTATTTTGAGCAGGAGGCGGCTTCACGCGCGTCGCACTCAGCGTTTGACGAGGTGTGGACCGCGTTTCCGGAGCTGACGAAGAAAGAAGCACGGCAAATGCTGGCGCGATGCGGGCTGAAGAGCGAACACATCTTTCAGCCGATGAAGGCGTTGAGTGGAGGCGAACAGACTAAGGTGCGCCTGTGCAAATTAATGTTGGCTGACAGCAATTGGCTTGTGATCGACGAACCGACAAACCATCTGGATGTTGAGGCGCAAGAGGCGCTGCAGGAAGCCTTGCGTGACTATCCAGGAACGGTGTTGCTCGTGTCACACGACCCGGCCTTTTACAAAGGCTGGATTACTCGAGTATGGGACGTCGAGGAATGGAGGTAAAAGAAAAGGCGCCGGGAATAAAGCCCGGCGTCTTTGTTAATGAAACAAATGAAAATGGTCATGGTACTTCCTGTGATTCTCTTCAATCAGGCGACGGATCCGCAGGTCATTCTCATATCTTTTGGCAACTCGTGAGGGTTCCTGTTTTCTTGTTGAAATGGAAAGGGTGATAAAGAATAAATGAAGTTTCAACATAGGGTTCCCTCCTTTTTTACAATTTAAGGTGAGAAACCCCGGAAATGCAGGTATCCTCTCCGTGGTACTCAGGAATTTGTTTCTCCTCTACGTCTCCGGTTTCTATGACTCCGTTGTAAACTCCTAATTTCGTTTGCAGCACCCCGCATTGCTCGGGGGTTCCGGAAGCTACACCGTAAAGGTCAATTCTTTCCAATTTGTCAAAAAGAGCCTTCGGATCTACATTTTTATCGATATCTATAACACCGCGAACTACAAGGGCTATTTTGCCTTCGGTATAGTCCAGCTCAGGTTGTGTGAGTTTGTATTCACCGTCTACGATCCGAAGCGTTCCCGAATAAGCCGTAATTTTTACGGACGGATCACATTTTTGCAAAACTTCCTTCTTTAGTTCGGTTCGGCAATAAATCGCATCTTTTGTTTTGATTTCGGCAATATGGTTTTTGACTTCTTCGGCCGTGACATTCGGATCCAGATGGATTGATCCGGTGACAAACCATTTTGCCTGTTGGTATCTTGAGAGAGTATCCGAATCAAGGTGAAAATCGCCGTCAATGTAAATGAATCCCTCCGGAACAACAGTGATTTTTGCTGAAGGGTTGGTTAGTTTAGGATTTAGCATTTTCTTGTTGGCTTTAGAGACTACAGCCTCTTGCAGAAATTCAACTTTATTTAGCTTCTCATCAATCAGAGAAGCATCCAGGTCTTCAACCATCGTAACTTTTCCCGCAACGGCAAGGTTGGTTTGCGGCTCTAATTGTTGTAAGTAATCATTGTCAATGGTTAAATGGCTTGTTTCGAGCACGGCATCACTCATATAAGCCGTCATTTGGCCGTTGTTTTGATTGATTTTTTGCTGGAGGGCCCCCTGAATAGGTTTGGGACAGTAAATTCTTCCGTTCACATGGAGGCCGTTTATCGCGTGATCTATGATTTCAGCGGTGACATCCGGCCGAACAATGAATTTTCCGTTAACGAAGAAGAACATCGGGTCTTTTAACTCGGAAGCGAAACCTTTGTCGAATTCCAGCTTTCCATTGATAAAACTGCATTTGCCGTCAACTTTCACGGAGGATGAAATTTCGTGAAAAGAAACTTTCGGCATGAAGGGTTCAAACTTCTCGTTGTAGAGCAAAAACGCGACTCCATGAATAGCCTTGATCTCTTTCAATGCTTCCTCGGATGCTTCTGTTAAATCCAAAAACGCGACTTCCTTAATAATGGTTCCCATTGGATCAACCTCCTGAAATTATTTGTTAATTTTCATTCTTAAAAGATTGAGGGCGGTACTAAGGCGATACCGAACGGTGGCATCAGCTATTCCGAGTGGTTGGGCAATTTGTTTGCTTGTCATCCCGAGCCAATAACGTTTGTAAACCACATCCCGAAGATTGGAAGGCAACGCCTCCAACAACTCTTCCATTTCGACGGCTGTATAAGCGTCAAGCTCATCTTCCGGCTCTGCCTGTTCTTTCAAAGGAACTTCAAAACGCTGTTTACGGAACCGGTCATAACGAAGGTTCCTCAGTACCTTGAAGAGCCAGGCCCTTTGAGCAGTATCGGGAAGGCCGTTTAATTTGTGCAAATGAGTGAGGGCTTTCAGGAAGGTTTCCTGCAACAGATCCTCAGCTTCCTTCTCATTGCTTGCAATTGAGCGTGCAAATCGGCTTAATTCGTCATTATGTTTTTCATAAAGGTCTTCAACCAGCATAGCCTCAGCTCACTTCCGCACGGGGCAAGATGTTTGTTTACCCGCCTTCATCTGTATAACGTTTCAGGAGGAGAAAGTGTTGGGAACTTTTTTTCCGGGCTTTATTTTTTTCGGTTATAAAATCATCCTGAAGCATGATCCGGAGTCTCAGGTCAATCCCTTTGGATGATGTCGCCCGTCACCCGTTTCGGCAGGATTTCCGAGCGGTTCAACCATCGGCGAAATGAAAATTCGAGTGGATCGCTGTTTTGGCCGATGCCTATCATTACGGACAAATCTTCCGGCGCGTACTGAACGGTGTGCAGGGTTCCAAAGAAGTTTCGGTAATCCTTAAAAAACAGCGGAGATTCGGGAGAATGAAATTGTTCAAAGGTCTCAATTCGATTAGGTTTTTGATCCGCGACTTGTTTAAGTGCAGCAAGGCGTTCTGTTGAGTTGATTGTGTTTTCCCTGTTGTGGTGGGTTAATGCATCTGCCTGAAAATGATTGGTGCAAAAAAGAGTTGTTGTTTTTCGTACGTGTTGTTCTCGAGGTGATGCCTCAACGACGGCGTGGTTTTCCGAAACATCAGTAATCGAATAATTATAGGAATGCGAATGAGGCAGGCGAATTAACAAATCGATGGCTTCATCGGTGCTTTGGCACTGGTCAAGTACGATTCTCACAATTGCTGGCGCCGCTAAACCGTTTTGATCGTTCGATTGATTAACGAAATGAAGGCCGATCACGAGTCCTTTTTCATTCATGCCATCCAGTCTGCCGATGGCCTGTTGGGAAAATCCTACGCTGGCATAGCCATCATCCGGTTGAGCCAAAACAAGGCGGGCATCATAAATTTCCGGACTGAAATCATAATTCCGGGTGTAATGCTGCTCCTGAACCAATGCTGTGCATCCGATTTCCGGAAACGGCAGGTCGTACATGCTGAAATTGGCGACAACCTGGTATAATTCCACCTTGAGCCCCTCAGCAATTCCTTCAAGTTCGGTCCATAACCCCGGCGCGAATTCCCGGTAAACTTGTTTTGCCTCCTGTAGGTTAAATCCTTCCTCCAAACCGGGGGTAAAAAGAACCTTAAGTGATTTCGCTTGTTCCCTCCCGATTTTATTGTAATCTCCCCGTACCTCGACGACATCAACGGTTAAACTTTGTCTCATTTTTTCTCCTCTTTTCTTTGCGGCCGACCTGAGTGACCGGCAAGATAAGATCAAGATCGGTTAATTCGGCATCACGATACCATTCCAGAACGGATCCGGCAGGGGTCCAGCCATTCTTGGCGACATACTCAATTAATTGCTGATAGCCCTGGTGAATTTGCGATAATTCCTCTCGATAGGGGAGGGCTAGGCAAAGACAGGCCGGCAGTTGCTCTATGTAAGTTTTGTCAGGTAATCCTGCGCGGTTCATTTTGGGGTCAACAGCAAAACCGATTTCCGCTTTGATGATTTCATTGCCTGACAAATAGCGTAAGTAGGCATCGCTAAAGGGAATAGCCTGTTTCCGAAGTTTTTCTTGTTTTTTGGAAAATTCATCTCCGAACTTTCCTTCGGGAGCTTCTACTGTAAACCAGACGATGGTCTCGTGGTTCTTTTCCAGCAAATAGACGGTTGAATTCTCGTCATAGCCTGATAAATAGCGGTACCCGGTTTGCATCAAGGCCATCCGGCAAACCAGATTTTCCTTCCATTGACCAATGAAGTTTTGTTTTTCGGCCGGTTCCGCCTTTAAATAGGCGCGAATTTCCTTTAAAGGGACGTTTGCTAAACGCAGGCTGTGGATCAGTTTTGCCAATTCAATTTGTTCCTCGTTGTACAGACGGTAACCATTCGGGTTCCGCCTGACAGGTAAAAGAATTTGCTCATCCTCTTCATAGTATCGTAAAGTGCTTGAGGAAATTCCGGTTCGTTCGGAAAATTCCCCGATCATCATCAAACTTGCCATTACCTCCCGCCTTTCTGAGTTCCATTCTAAACCTTCGAGTTACTCGAAGGTCAAGAGCGGATAATGAAATTTTTAGAAAAGTATTGTCATTATGGATAACTCGTAGTAAAATATCGATTGATTGATCAATCAATTTATGGAGATGAAAAGAATGGCGACAAACAGGGAAGAAAAACGGAAGGAAAAAAGAGAGCGAATTTTGCAGGAAGCGATTACGTTGTTTTCTCAAAATGGTTATTCGCAAACGACGATTTCCGAGGTCGCTAAAGCATCGGCCGTCAGTTTCGGAAGTGTCTTCACTTACTTTCCGAGTAAGGAAGAGTTGTTTCGTTCGGCAGTTGTGGAACCGTTGAAGAGGTGGGACCCGTTATTTTTCCATGTTGCTGAAAAAGATGGAACGCCGCTGGAACAAATTCAAAAGATGGTGCGAGAGCAGGTGGAGGTGTTTTCTAGGGAAGGCCCTTATTTGCGCTTGCTTCAGTACGTGCTAGGCCAGCCTGAGCGATTCGAAGAAGAAGTCAATTATCTTGATGACTTTCTTGAACATTTTAAGGATACGCTTAGGCCAATTATTGAACAGGGACAAGAATACGGGGAATTGGAACGGATAGATCCTGGTCTTGTTGCGTTATCTTATCTTTCTTTTTTAAACGGGATTCGTTTAACGCTCTCCGATTCCTATAACAATGAGATTTGGGATTTGTATGTGGACCAAGCGTTGCGCTTGTTTGGTCCAATACCCAGAGAGAGAAGGTAGGTTTTCTCATGAAGCTATTTCAATTGCCCCTGAATATTCAACTTCGATTGGTAGTCGAGTTTTTAACGACACTGGCCACTATGACCGTTCTTCCGTTTGTGGCCGTTTACTTTGCGAGCCGACTCGGAGAAACCATCGTTGGTTTTATGTTAATGGTTATTGTGGTGGTGGGCGTCTGCGGCGGGTTTATGGGTGGTTTTTTATCTGACAAAATCGGCCGCAAGAAACTTTTGATTGCAGCTGATGTTGCCACAGTAGTGATGTACGTATGCATTGCGTTTGTCAATTCACCGTGGTTGGATCTTCCTTATGTAACCTTTTTATTTTTTGTGATTGCGTTATTTTTCAGCGGGGTGATGATGCCGGTAGCCCAAGCGATGATCATTGACGTCAGCACAGTGGAAAACCGTAAGTTGATTTTCACATTGTTTTATTGGGCGATGAATCTGGCGATGGCCGTCGGTGGAATTGTAGGAGCGTTCCTGTTTGAAGACCATCATTTTGAATTGTTCCTCGGGGTGGCCGGAATCAGTTTGGTTTCTTTGTTGGTCACGGTTTTTTGGATTACGGAGACTTATCATCCGAAGGGAAATCAGGCCGGACAAGAAAATTATCAGGAAAAAAACAGCGGTGGGATAAGGTTAATGCTTTCCAGTTACGGACATGTACTGAAAGATAAAATTTTTGTGGTGTATGTCATCGCAAGCTTGCTTTTGGCGACACTTGAATCACAATTAACCAATTATATTGGCGTCCGTCTGGACCAACACATATCATCACAGGTTCTGTTTTCTTTCGGGGCTATTGATTTTCGTGTCGATGGATTGAAAATGTTGGGTTTCTTGCAGACGGAAAACACCTTGTTTGTGGTAGCTTTTGCTGTCGTGATTGGGATGTTAATGAAGCGCATTTCAGACCATTGGGTGTTGTACACGGGCATCTCTCTGTTTGCCTGCGGTTATTTTGTTTTGGGATTCAGCCTAAATCCATGGATTCTATTTCTGGCAATGATTTTGGTTTCCGTAGGGGAGGTCATGTATGCTCCGGTCAAACAGACGTATTTGGCGGGGATTGCTCCGGAAAATCGGCGTAGTTCTTATATGGCGGTGAACGGGCTGACTGGCAATGGGGCGATGATGATTGCCGCAATTTTTGTCACCCTTGGAGCCGTTTTGCCGTACTTGGTGATCGCAGGTTCATTTGTGCTGATGGGAGCAACCAGTGTGTTTCTTTTCCATCGGATTATGCCGGGATTGAATGAGCGCAGCGGTTTATTGAATGATTCTCTTACTGAAAAGAGTGAAGAAGCCTCATTTTGATAGAGACAGATGACGTTTCCTTTCTTTATTCCATTTCGGAGGATACAAGTTTGAAGAAATCTAAGGGATGGATACGTGCGATGGAGCCGATTTTGGCAGGGAATCTGTAGGTGTTGGAAGTCACAATATAGCGGCAATCGGCTTGAATGGCAGTGACCCAGACGTGAAAGTCGTTCTGGTCAAAATGGTGAAGCGGTTCGCTCATTTCTTGTTGTTCCACAATCTGTCTGGCTTTCTCAGAAGTACAGCCGCTTAACTCTACCAAAACTTCCCCGATCGGTCGGTTTTCTCGGAGAACAGTTTCGATGCTGTAACGGCCGACAACGCTGTTTATAGGTGAATTTCTTTGAAGTAAAGGAGCAAGAACCCGTTCATTAAATTCGTCAATTTCATCTTTCGAAAATGTTTGATTTCCAAAGCCTTGTTCTGCATGACGCCAAAATTCAAGGAGACAAACCTTTGAAAACAGGGGCTGAAACAAAAGCGCATTTCTTCCTAGTCTTAATAACCGACGGTTAATCCCATTTGTGCGAAGGGCTCCGCAGAGAACGGTTGTGTCGAAAAAGATCTTAGATGAGGTCAAACTCATCGACATCACCTGCCTCATTATTTTTTTCATCAAGTCTTTTTAAAAATTCGTCAGTTTCTCTCGCTTCTTCAAGCGTAACCCGAAAATATTTTGCAGGAACCCGCCAATGCCCGCCGTCGGTCTTGTAGGCGTCCGGAAATTTCCCTTTCTCGCACATGCGCCGGATTGTTTGGTCAGAGACATTGATGATTTCAGCTGCTTCTGACGATGTATAGGCCGACCTTGCGGTCGTTTTGTAAGTTGCTGTTTTTTCGTGTGCAATTCCTTCGGTGTTCTTTGACACGTATGAGGTTTCCAGCAGCTTTCCAAAGAATTTCTTTTTCAATTCCGGACCTTCCTCAATGATTTCTTGCAAGGCTTCAAGGTATTGGGCATACCGATCCCCGGCCTCGTCGTAATTCCCCTGTTTCACAGCCTGCTGAATGGCGGAATCGAAGGCTTTCAAGGAACGGATTTGTTCTTCCGATGGGATTTTGATTGTTACGTCATTCAAAAAATCCAGTGACTGGCCAATAGCTGAAAGCGAACCCTCAATGGCTTTTCGCAAAATGGGGGGAGCGAGATCCGGACAGTTGACGCCAATTAAAACCGAAGCCGCGTCCCAAAGCAAATGGTTATCGTGATAGCGATGTGTCATTTTGTTTCACCTCCTTATTTTATTATATTGACACTCAACAGATAAATCAACAAATCCAACAAAAACTCAACAAAAGGTAGAGAACAACCAAAATCAATGCCGGAGGCCGTTTGGACAACAGCTTCCGACATTTTCTTTTAATCTAACGGGCCGACTTTTTCATTGCCCTTTAAATTTAGAATCATGTCCGTCAGCAAGGTGATTTCCTCTTCGATGTCTTTCAAGCTGACGGTCTCCACAGGAGCATGCATGTAGCGAAGCGGCAAGGAGACAAGTGCTACCGGCACGCCTTTGCCTGTTAAACGCATACGGTCCGCATCGGTGCCGGTCATTCTCGGAGCCAATTCGTACTGAAGGTTGATTTCGCGGCGTTCAGCTGCTTGTTCCAACCAACGATTGGCCTTAATGTTAATCGGCGCCCCTTTCGCAAGAACCGGTCCATTGTCCAGGTCAACTTCACCGTGTTTATTGCGATTAACTCCCGGATAATCGGTAGAGAATGTGACGTCGCAAGCAATTGCCAAATCGGGCCGTATCCCGGCTGCTGCAAAGTAGGCGCCGCCCATGTTCGTTTCTTCATTGACCGTGCTGGCTGCATAAACCCCAACTTTCGGACTTTCAGCCGCCACGTTTTTCAAAACCTCCGCTACAATAAAGGCCCCGGTTCGGTTGTCGAGGCCGCGGCCGCTGATCCGGTCGTTGAGCAAGAATTCGAGCTCCCGCTTGTAAACAGCTTGATCTCCAACCTGCACATACTTCGCGATTTCCTCTTTTGATTTTGCTCCGCAGTCAATGTACAAATCTTCGAAGCCGAAATCATCTTTGATGCCGCCGTGGTGCTCAGCATTCACACCGACCACGCCGGTTATCTGCCCGCCATGACCCAGAACGTCGATCTTCATGCCGACAGCGGGTTTATGGCTGGCCCCGCCGACTTTTGCAAAATGCAAAAATCCGTTGTCGTCAATGCGGTTAATGATAAAGCCGATTTCATCGCAATGGCCTGCCAGCAATACCTTGAATTTGGCGTCAGGATTTACAATCCCGATGGCATTGCCGGCACCGTCGGTTTTGATTTTATCGGAAAAGCCTTGCACGTACTTCATCCATTTTTTCTGGATTTTCATTTCCTGGCCTGACGGCGACGGTGTTGACAGTAAGTCCGTTAAGAAATCCTTGTTCATGTATGTACCTCCCAATTTCAATTCTTCTTCAAGGATACCATATTTGGAAACGCATGCACGATCTGCTCGAAGCAGGTTCGCAAATGTCAGATAAATTCAGCCTTCAGACGGAGAACGGTTCAATCTTCGGCGGGTTCCGCAGAAATCTGTTTTTCGATAAACTGGATTCAAACAATGTGAATGTCAACGAAATTCAGAACAACAAGACCGTTTTGTTAAAAGACCCTAGAAAGGAAGGAAGATCGATGGGCAAAGAACCTTTTTTGCATAAGATGAAGCGCTATATTGACGATTTCGATGAAACCTTTGGCGGTGAACGGAAGACAGAAAGTGATCACATCGATTCGGAAGGAATGGAGGAGCTTGAAATTTCAGCTGAAGAAACCGATGTAGTCGTTCACACCCATGAAAAAGAAATTGTAGATTTAAAGCTGGAAACCTACGAAGGTGGTCCGACATTAGAAACGGACAAGACGGGAGTTAAGGTTCGGGTTAATGTTCATGGACGGAAATCGGGAATAACATTCGGGAGGAGATCCCTTTCCGAGCTTAGGATATTCGTTCCAAAACGCCTGTGGGCAAAAGTTTCAATTGAAACGCAGTCCGGAGAAATTGCGGTTGCAGATGTCGAGGCTTCACGTTTCGGATCGAAGTCCGGTTCGGGGGAGGTAGAGATAAGAGGCGTCCGGGCGTCAGAAGCCAGTGTGAAAACAGGATCCGGCAAGCTGGAAGTTAAAGAATTCGAAGGCGAGTCATTCTCGTTTGCCTCAGAGTCCGGGGAAGTATTACTTGCCAAGATGCGCGGAAACATTCAAGGGAAGAACCGTTCAGGAGAGATTTCCGTTTATCAGTGTGAAGGCATGGAGATTCATCTGAAAAACAAGTCTGGAAGCATTGAGGCCCGCAAGGTTACGGCGGAAAATGTTTCATTACGAACAAGCTCAGGAGAAATTGAGATGGATGAATTACGGGCACGGGAAACTTTGTTGGATAGCCGCTCAGGAGAAATAATTGGCGGCCGGCTCACAGGTGACTTGCGAAGTAAAGCAACATCAGGTGAAGTGGAGCTTGATTTTACAGAGGCGGGGCGGAACATTTTCGTGGAAACAAACAGCGGGGATATTGAACTGCGGCAAAAGGGAAAGACATGGAATGCCGAGCTGAAAATTGAAACGAACTCAGGTGATATTGAAGTGCCCGCAGAAACAGTGGGAATCCGGAGAGACCATTATTATGAAGGGGCAATTGGCTCAGGCGAAGGTCGAATTGAATTGAGAAGCCGCTCCGGCGATATTGCGATTTTCTGAAAATGCTTCAGGAAGCCTTCGTGTTATAATGGGGAAAAGTTACATAGGAGGGCTTCATCATGAAGGCTGTGCTTGTTGAAGAGGAGAGCCGGCATTTGTATCTTGGTGAATTTGAAAAGCCGAGTCCGGCGGATCAGGAATTATTGGTGAAGGTGCAGGCTACAGCATTGAACCGGGCAGATTTGCTGCAACGAAAAGGAGGATATCCGCCGCCTGAAGGGGCATCGCCGATTATGGGCCTGGAAATGGCGGGGGTCGTTGAAGAAGTTGGAGATAATGTGGAAGGATGGATACCCGGGGATCGCGTATTTGCCCTTTTGCCGGGAGGAGGCTATGCAGAATATGCGGTGGTTCCTGCCGGTATGGCGATGCGGGTGCCGGATGATTTATCCCTTGAAGAAGCAGCCGCCATTCCGGAAGTGTTTCTGACCGCGTATATGAATTTATTCTGGTTAGGCGGTTTGAAAGCCGGCCACACGGTACTGATTCATGCCGGAGCGAGCGGAGTGGGAACTGCTGCGACCCAATTGGTTCGGGAAGCTGGCGGCAGATCGATCACGACTGCCGGGACGGAAGAAAAGCGGGCCTTTTCTCGGGAGCTTGGCGCCTCTGCGTCGATTGATTATAAAGCCGGGCCGTTTGAACCGGTAGTGAGGGAAAAGACGGACGGACGCGGTGTTGATTTGATTCTGGATTTCATCGGGGCCCCTTATTGGGAACAAAATTTGCAGTCTCTTGCGGTTGATGGACGGCTTATCATTATTGGGACAATGGGCGGAACCAAAATTGGCGAGGTCAATCTCGGGCAATTGTTGCGGCGCCGTTTGCAGGTCATCGGGACTGCATTAAGGTCGCAGCCGGTTGAGAAAAAAGTCGAACTCACACGTGAGTTTGCCGAGTTCGCATTACCGCGTTTTGAAGACGGATGCCTGAAACCCATAGTTGACTCGGTTTGGAGCTGGCAGGACGTAAACGACGCCCAACAACATATGATGGATAATAAAAATACAGGGAAAATTGTTCTTCGAATCGGAGAAGAATAATTGCATACAAAAAAAGCATCGCCCCCGTGGCGATGCTTTTATAAACGATTTATTTAACCTGCAATTTCTTCTTCATCTTCTTGAATCCGCGGTTCTTTCAAGGCGCTTGCAACGCCCCAA
Organism: Caryophanales bacterium; assembly: GCA_036381575.1. Taxonomy (GTDB): domain Bacteria; phylum Bacillota; class Bacilli; order Bacillales; family DASSOY01; genus DASSOY01. The sequence goes on along the minus strand of DASVCO010000150.1, from coordinate 3,300 downwards.
TAGAAGATGATTACACAGCCGACCCCGGTAATAATGGTGTCCCACGGGGCCGGAATCACTTTGCCAGGCCCGTAACTTCCGAGCCAGGACATGATCAGCATAAAGGCGTAATAGCCGAACATCCAGATACAGGACATGAAATCTTCTTTTAAAGTCTTGCGGAACTTCGGTTCCTTATCAACGAAGGCAAAGTACAGTACCAAAGATCCGACAGTGATGAAGATGAGCAGGCTCAAGTTGGTCCAACCGCTCCAGTAAGCGATGAAAGATGCTGCGACGAACGCCAACGGCGCAATCCAGCTCATTCCACCCAACTTGAAAGGCCGTTCCATATCTGGACGAGTCTTTCTAAGAGATGCAGCTGAAACCGCACCCGTCATATAGGTTAATACGAACGCAGCCGTAACAGCACTGATTAATCCGGCCCAGGTTTGGAAGTTAGCTGGTACCGTCCAAGCCACACCCATGATTAGAGCCAGCCACAGGGCGCCGCGCGGCAGCCCGGTCCGCTTGTCAACTTTAGCAAAAATGGAGTAGAAGTATCCGTTTTTGGCCCAGGCAAACATGACGCGTGCTGTTCCTGAAAGGAAAATGTTTCCGGTCGCAGCTGGTGAAATTGCCGAGTCAATTAATACGAGATTCGCCAGCCATAGAATACCCAATGTTTCCGCAAGCTTGGCCCAAGGTGACGTCATGTCGATGGATGCCCAACCTCCTGCGACAAGGCTGTCCGGTACAGCGACGATAAATGCCAGCTGCAGCAACAGATATAAGGCAAGGCAAAGGGTAACGGAATAAATAATCGCTCTAGCAATGTCTTTCTGTGGTCTCCGTGCTTCAGCCGCAAAGTCCACGGCTTGCCGGAAACCAAGGAAAGCGAAGGCAATGCCCGCGGCTACAACAGCTTTAAAGACGCCTTTGATTCCGCCGGGTTCAGCCCCACTTATGGACGAAAAGTTACCAAAGTCAGCATGTATAAACAACATGATAATAATCAAAATGGGAACAATGAATTTGAAAAAGGTAACGAATGTGTTCGTCTTTCCGAAGAAATTAACGCTCCAGTAGTTAATTAGGAAAAAGAGCACAACCAACGCGGTTTGAATGATAAAGCCGAATGTCGTCGGGCCGCCGTCTGGGGTTGTAAGCCCCGGCAAGTAAATGGTGGCGTATTCACGAACTGCGATAACCTCGACACCGATAACACTTGTGTAACCCAATAACGAGGCAAAGCCAATAAGATACCCTACCATAGTCCCATGTGTGTAGTCAGGATAACGTAGAAATCCCCCGCTTCTTGGCATGGCGGCAGACAATTCCGCGTAGACAAGGCCGATTAGCATAAAAATAACTGCGCCAATGATCCATGAAATCCAGGATAAACCCCCTGCCAGTTTGGCTCCGTTCATTGCACCGTACAGCCAACCCGAACCGATAATCGAACCGCATCCGAGGAAGGTAAGGTCCAACAAACTAAGCTTTCTCTTAAACTTTCCTTGTTCTGCCAAAGTTTTTTCCTCCCTTTCGACAAAATATGTTACAGATTTAGTACAATTTTATTATATGCATAAAGAATCAGAGAAATCAATATTTGTTTTAAGAAATAAAGATTTTTTCTTTGCTTCCTTACAGAGCTTGACGAAACGCCTGTCCTGACAATAACCGAATCTGCAAATCTATATAAAAAACCATAATATAAAAGGGAAAACATTCCTCAAATTCCTTCTTTTTTCGAGTTTTAAGTTATATAGGTTCCACAGGCAAAATGGTTGAATCCGATAAGGAATGTGATATAGTCTACAGGATATTTGGATCGTTCGAATGAGAAGGAGGTTCTCTCTTGCAACAAATTTCCCGGTCAGCTTCAAGGAAGTTCACGTCGGTTTATTATGGGTGGGTCATCGTTGCGCTTGCCGGACTGGGGGTTTTCTTTTCCGGGCCGGGGCAAACGTATTCTGTTTCTGTTTTTATCAATTCTTATATTCAGGACTTTGGTTGGAGCCGTTCACTCGTTTCCGGGATCTATTCGTTTGCGACGCTGGCGGCGGGTTTACTGTTGTTCATCATAGGGCGCCTTGTTGATCGTTTCGGCCAACGCGTTATGATGGCTGGGGTCGGCTTGATGCTTGCTGTCGCTTGTTTCTGGAACAGCGTTGTGATCGGGCCGATCATGTTGTTTATTGGTTTTTTTATGCTGCGTTTGTTCGGGCAGGGGTCCATGACTCTTGTTCCCAACACACTTGTGCCGCAATGGTTCATTCAAAAAAGAGGCAGGGCCTTGAGCGTGATGACGATAGGAGCTTTTGCGAGCTCGGCTGCTCTTCCGCCTTTTAATGCGTGGATGATTCATACGTGGGGATGGCCGGTTGCCTGGCGTGTATGGGGCATCATTCTTATCATTGTATTCGTCCCGCTTGTGTTGCTTTTTGTTCGGAATCGCCCGGAAGATGTGGGATTATTGCCGGACAATGTCTCGAACCCCATTCGGATGCACAGACAGATGGAGCAGAAGAAGCTCATATATATGAAGACAATTGGACTTTGAAAGAGGCTATGCGGACTCGTTCGTTTTGGTTGGTGCTGCTTTGTGTGGCCATACCGGCCTTGGTGAATACAGGAGTGACCTTTCATCTTGTTTCGATTCTGGGACACCAAGGAATTGAGCCGACAACTGCGGCATTCGTTTTGAGTTTGATGGCGATTGTCGGATTTCCCATGACTTTTTTCATCGGGTATGTCGTCGACCGTTTTAAGGTCAATCGGGTGCTCGGGCTGTCTTTCATTGGCCAACTGGCGTTTCTGATCCTTTTGATTTTTGTTCACTCCCCCACCATGGCTGTGTTGTTCGGCGTCATTTGGGGCATGGTCAACGGTATGGAACGAATTACGTTGAATGTTGTATGGCCTGATTATTTCGGGCGAAAGCATTTGGGCAGCATTAAAGGATTTGCGACAACATTTATTGTAATCGGTTCAGCTTTTGGGCCATTGCCTTTCGGGGTGGCTTTCGATCTGTTTCACGGCTACACGGAAATTTTGATCGCCATGATGATTTTCCCGGTTATCGGTTGTGTTTCGGCTTTTATTTCCCCACCTCCGAAAAGAGAAGAAACATCAGTTTGAACCTGATTTTATTTCGTTTTTCTTTTTTATGCTTTTGTGATATACTCCGCTAAAGTGCTCCGTGCCTTTGAGTCAGCGGTCAAAGGTTGGGGGCTTTTTGATTTCCAAAAAAACATCATGGGGAGGCATAGTGTTGGAACATTTCGGACTATTATCATTTTTGCCCGTTCTTGTAGC
>DASVCO010000149.1:0-5935 GCA_036381575.1 Caryophanales bacterium | reverse complement strand
GTGTAAGATAAACCCGATCTTCCTTCATAGTTCAACGGCCTCTTTCATCACTTGCGGACGAATCATCTGATGAACTGAATTTTCCGTAACAACATCAACCGGTTTTCCAAGCATGTTTTCTAATTCCTGTTTAAAACGAATGAGGTCAAACAAAGAACGATCATCCTCAAATTCAACCAAAAAATCAATGTCGCTGTTTTGATTGTCTTCTCCGCGGGCCACTGACCCAAAGATACGGATATTACGCACACCATTCGATTGTGCTGCTTGTAGAATTTCATTTCGTTTGGAAAGAAGTTGATCCCGGATTGACATATTGATCACCTCAACCTTCAGTATACATCAAATAATGTTATAGTTGATGTTATTTTTCAAAAATCCACGCTAGTACATTTCGCGCTTCTCCAAACGTCAGCCGTTCTTGTTCCACAGAATGCAAAGCAGCGCGCCATGCCGCCGGCAAAATATGCGCCAACCCTTGAACCTCCTCCATTTGATTGGTGCCCAGGAATTCTGCAATCCTGTCTGGTCCGCGGCTTGGATCTTCCTCGCTCAACAACCGGCAGGCACCGAATTTCACAGCGGAATCAAAACCGACAAGCACCGCCGCTTTCATAGACTCAGCCGGATCGTCGAATACCCCGGCAGCTCCCTCCATTCTATCGACAATTCTTCGTTCCATCTCTTCGCGGACAATGGCATAAAGGTTCACTTTAGATTCAAAGTGATGATAAATGGCACCTGTCGTAACACCTGCCGCCTCAGCCAAACCTTTTACATGGATAGCCTTTGGCACTGAAATCTTCAACCGCCAGTTCCAATATTTTTGCTTTTACAGTTCCGGGAACGGGAATCCAATTTTTCATCTTCAAAAATGGCCGCGTGAACAACAATTTTCGGGGTGGGATAGCCTGTTTCATTGGCAAACAAATCTTTAATCTTCTCTTTCTCGATGTCTGTATATTCATGGAGAATATCTATGCTGATGTCACGTATTTGTTCAAGCCTTTCGATATCAAATTTATCCTTCGAATAGGTCAGCCCCGCCTGGGCAATTGCTTCCAACCTTTTTGCATACGCTAACCATTTTGGTTCCTTTGCTGTTCATAAAGTAATCCTCCGCGCTTATACAAGGCCCTGATCATATTTAAAATATTTTTTAGATTTGTCATCAACTATATCGTTTTCCCAACTGCTTTCAGTCCGGTTTATATTCTTTTTTCATAACAACGGCACTCGTGCACCCGCTTGAAACGTTTCTTGATCCCTCTTCTTTCGTTCCCCTGATAGTGGCTAAAGAGCTGAATCGGTGTAAAATCTCCAAATACGCCCTGGAATTCACGTTTGATTTCATTTTTCTCCATGTAAACATGAAAATAGGAAGCCCGGAGATCAAATCCCATTCGCCGGTACCACTCATTGACGGATGAATCATCTCGTGTCCAGGCTTCGAGACGTTGCATGCCTTCCTGTTTCGCTGACTTTTCTGCTTCAGCCAACAAAGCGGCTCCAATCCCCTCCCTTTGAAAATCAGGATGTACCGCGGTATGCCAAATCATTCCGCTCAACTGCCGGTCCGATGAACAGACAGCCCCGGGTTCTTTTTCGCATTCCACATCAATCAAACCAACAATCTTCCCTTCCAACTCAGCGACCAACTCAATCGATCGATTTCTATAGCTGGATTTCTCCTGGATAACGTCATCAAAATAAGCTGTGTTCAGAAATGCTAACACCCGGCACCGCAGCCATTCAATTTCATCTGTGCTTTTATATTTTCGTATCAAGAAATGGGCTTTCTCCATTTTCATCCCCTATCCATTTATCCGACAAGATCGATTGATATTTTTCGTGATTCCAATCGAAAACTTTTCAAATCCTAAAGACTCATAATAAGCAATCCTTTTTTCCATTCTTCCGTAATTTCCTTTTTAAATCTCATATCCTCTCTTCTTCCCTCATTACTATCACCTGTTTCATTATACTACATCCCTATCCCCTGTTCACCGATGTCGGCACAACTCTCCCTAATAGAGGTGAAAAAATAGCTAACAGTCCTGAAACCCCAATAAATAAGAAAAACAAACCTCTGCCCCAATGATGCGCAAGCATCCAGCCGGATAACGGCGGACCCGCAATTGAGCCGGCCTGCCAGGATAAATTGAACATTGAATTGTAACGGCCTCGCAATGAATCAGCCGCAAGATTGTTCACGAGGGCGGGAAGCGAGGAAAATAAAAGCGTCTCTCCAAATCCCACAACTGCCAATGCCAAAATGAATCCCGTTATCATAGTGGGACCTCCTCCAATAATTCCTGAAAAAAAAATCAACAAACAGCCAATGCCAACCAACAAAGCAGCAACCGAAGCCACACGTGTTCTTCGCTTCCCGCGGAGCAACCGCAAAGCAAAAGGTTGCCCGCCGACAATCACACAACTGTTAGCCCAGAAAGCCATTCCTATTACCCATGTCGGAGAATGAACTGTTACCCATTGCGGAAAAGCCGTTGTTTTCAGTCCTCCCATGATGATCGCAAGACAAGCGTACAGAATCATGATCAAAATTAGGGCTTGATCTTTAAAGACAGCACTGTAACCGGTTCTTCCAGCGGAACCAACAGCCCTGCCCATAATGCCTCTTCGACGATTTGAATCCGGTAACCGAAAGCCTGCAAAAACGGCAAAAAACAAAAAACTGGCAGCGTCCAACATAAAGATGATCGTAAAAGACAAAGAAGAATGGCTGTCGAGAATCCACCCTCCGACGGCCGCTCCGAAACCAAACCCTAGATTTTGCAAGCCAAAAGCCATTCCGAAAACATCGTTACGCCGGTTTGATCGTACGGATACGGCAAGAATCGAAGATAGTGCATTCCACGAGCCTGCTGCACCTGCCCCAATGAAGAAAGATGCAGTAAAAGCAGACATGGGTCCCTGAACAAATGCCATTGCGGCCTCGCCAATGGCACTGACAATCAATAGGATCACTAAACTCCGACCACTTCCAAATCGATCCCCTATCCAACCCGAAATTGGAATGGCGATGACTCCTGCAACGCCTGCAAATGCGATAATTCCCCCTGAAACAGCCAGATCCATCCTCCGTATTTGATGCAAATAAATCACAAGAAAAGATTCAGTCATCCCCGAGCCCGATAACGAAACGGTATAGCCTATTAGCAAATACCAGACCCGCTTTTCCATATTCGGAATCCAATGTTCAAAAACCTCTTTCATCATTTGTCCCCCTTTCTCTTCATCCCTTCCAACAAACGTAACAAAGAAAGGTGACAATCATCGTCATGAATTGTCGTTTTGCTGCTCTGTTCAACGTGGCAGTCACAGCAAATATGTAAAAAATTGTTTGATTCAGGAATATCATCCTGATTTTTGGACAGACTTTTGGGAAAAGCACCGTCAAGCAGTACCCGGATTCTTGTCGAGCTGAGAGGCTGTTCGGCGTAGTGCGACAAATAGAAGGAGGTATTACCAAATGACCAGTTTTATTTTAAAAATAATCGCATGTCCATTGATCCTTATCTTCGCGATGTATATGTTGGACAACGTAGACTACGGCTCAATATGGCAACCCATTGTGGTTGGAGTGGTACTTGCACTCGTGGGTGTGGCCATGGAATACATGATACTGAAAGAAGGTTCCTTATGGATTAGCACCATTGCAGATTTTGTGGTTTCCGTAATCATCATTTGGGTCTTGTCAAATGTGTTCGATGGAGCAAACGTGACCTTTTGGGGAGCTGTTATTACTTCCATCATCATTGGTGTAATGGAATATTTTGTCCATCGCTATCTAATCGCGAGCGGAAAGACAAAGAAAGTTACTGCCTAAGCCCGGTCAACTCCGGGCTTTTTTTCTTCCATATCATTCCCCGTCCCGCCCGTTTCAGTTATACTAACTTCAAGAAGAAATTCAGGAGGGCACCCACCTATGGCAACAAAAAAAGATGTCCAAAAGCAATTCTCCCGCAGCGCCGATTCTTATGTAAAAAGCGTGGTCCACGCAAAAGGGGAAGATTTAAGAACCTTGTTGAAAATGGTTGATGTCACCGGCCAGGAAGAAATGCTGGATGTGGCAACGGGCGGCGGTCATACAGCCAACGCCTTTGCACCTCTCGTCGATAAGGTCATCGCATTTGACCTGACGCCGAAAATGCTCTCTGCCGCAAAACAATTTATCACCGGAAACGGCCATGGCAACGTCGAATTCAAACAAGGCGACGCTGAGAAGATGCCGTTTACTGACGAAAGTTTCGACCTCGTTACATGTCGCATTGCCCCGCATCATTTTCCGAATGTTGAGGACTTCGTGACCGAGGTTTACCGTGTATTAAAAACAGGCGGTCATTTTTTATTGGATGACAACATTGCTCCCGAAGACGATGAATTTGATGAATTCTACAATACGGTGGAAAAAAGAAGGGACTATAGCCATAATCGCGCGTTAAAAAAGACCGAATGGCTGCGGACACTGGAATTGAACGGATTTGAAATTGAGGAATGGCATCGTTTCACGAAGAAGTTTGAATTCGATAGTTGGTGCGACCGGATGCAATTGCCCGAAAAGGAAAAGACCGAATTGAACGATTTGATGATTGACGCACCCGAATCCATCCGGCGCAAATTTCGGATCAAAGCCGATGCCGGGAAAATGGTTTCCTTTCAAGCAGAATCAATTTTATTAAAGGCAGTCAAGCCTGACCTTAGTTAAAGAAAGAGGATCAGACGATGTTGGACCCTGAGACAGTATAAATATCGCAAAAATTCACGATCAGGTTAGTGCGCAATATTGAAAGCTAGCAGAAGAACACCGCCCCAGAAAGAGCGGCGTTTTTCAAATATGAAATGGCGGAATTTTCTTTCCGTCTATATCCGTAAAGCCGTATTCCTCGGCCAAATCTCCGGCCCGAAGTACTTGACCTGTTTTTTTCATCACATCTGGATCACTTGCCAAAGCCACAATCCCCTTGCCCACATAATGCGGCGTTTCCGTCACGCTTAATTCCTCTACCTCCCGCCAATGGTCCAGATCCGTATTAAAATCTTTCAACACGATTTCCGTCCGCATGAACCCGGGAGAAACCGCCAACACGGCCACATTTTTGTCCCTTAGCTCTTCTGACAGCCCATAAGCCATCCGAACCAGTGTGTTTTTGGCCAGATCATAATAAAAATGGCCGGTGTACTTGCCGTCATCCCAAAATGTTGTATGTATGATCAGCCCTCCGCCGGTTTCGCGCATGAAAGGCACCGCATAATAATTGGTCGCCAGTTGCGCCCTTACACCAGCGGTAAACATTGTGTCCCAATGGCCCAAAGTATTTTCTTCATAGCTGCCGGATATGTCATGTTCGCTTCCACCCCAGGCATTGTTAACAAGAAGATCCAATTTCCCCTGCTCTCTTTTAATCTTCTCAATAACCGCTTTAGTCTGTTCATCATCCGTATGGTCACATTGAATGGCAATTCCTGTCCCACCGACAGACTGAATTTCATCAACTGTTGCATCAATGGTCCCCGGCCAGCCATTGGTTGACCTCCCTCTCACACTCCGTCCCGTTACATAAACCGTTGCGCCTGCTTTCCCCAGCTCTATCGCAATCCCTCGTCCGGCTCCTCTGCTTGCCCCTGTAACCAATGCAATTGTTCCTGCTAATGAATTCATAAACACACCCCATTTTTTAAGATAACATCAGTATACAAAGTAATTCTTGACAACTTGTGTCATATTCCCTTAAATAGTTTTTAGAAAAAGACTTTTGAAGGGGATTATTATGCGGGCAGATCGGCTTGTATCTATTTTATTATTGTTGCAGTCCAAGGGGCGGATGACCGCCGGGCAGTTGGCAGAGAAACTGGAGGTTTCGGAACGGACAATTCATCGAGACATGGAAGCTCTGAGCAGCGCAGGCATCCC
>DASVCO010000148.1:0-2901 GCA_036381575.1 Caryophanales bacterium | reverse complement strand
GATTGCCACCGCGCCTAATATGGGGAAACTCGTACGAGAGAATGGCCAGCCGGAAGTGCCGGACGGGTATTCATCCTCGGTTGCCGCAGATATTCTGCAAGAAATGCATGAACAGGAAGGATCGAAAGACACAGTTTCCACCGCACTTGTTTTCCATAAAGAAGACGGCTTGACGAAGAATGACCTTCAGGATGTGGAGCAGGCTGTTGAATCACTGAAACAACATAAAAAGGAACTTGGGATCACATCGATTATGAGTTCGTTCGAGCAACCGGATTTGAAGGATCAATTGGTTTCCGAAGATGGCTCGACCGTTCTGGTGTCCCTGCAAATCCATCTGGGAGACCGAACAGCGAAAAAAGTCCAGGACAATTTATATGACACGGTTTCGGGCGTCCAAATTGATCATTATTTTACCGGGAATTGGCTGATTCAGGAGGACTACACTGCCAGTACCCAGGAAGGATTGCACCAAACCGAGTGGATTACGATCGTGTTTATTCTTGTCGTTCTGTTGTTCGTATTCCGGTCAGTCGTTGCGCCACTGGTGCCGCTCATTACGGTTGGCCTTACGTACATGGGCTCGCAGGCTATTATTGGATTCCTTGTTAAATGGTTCGACTTTCCGATTTCGAACTTCACACAGATTTTCCTGGTTGCTGTATTATTCGGGATCGGGACGGACTACTGTATTTTATTATTAAATCGTTTCAAAGAAGAGATGCCGCAACACGAATCGGTTACGGATGCAGTCATCAGTACTTATAAAAACGGTGGAAGAACGATGTTTTTCAGCGGGATTGCGGTGCTGGTGGGTTTCGCGACCATCGGTTTGTCGACTTTCAGCCTTTATCAGTCAGCGGTTGGAGTTGCAATCGGGGTTGCTGTACTCATCATCGCGCTGCTCACAATTGTTCCGATTTTGATGCAATTGCTCGGAAAGCATTTGTTTTGGCCGGCGAAAAAATCATTGTCACACAGCGAGAGTAAATTCTGGGGTGTAGTTGGGAACTTCGCATTGCTGCGCCCGCTAATTTCACTTTTGATCGTAGCGGCGGCCGTGGTTCCTTTTATTATGAGTTATGACGGGCAAAAATCGTTTAACTCCCTGGAAGAAATTCCGGACGGCTATAAATCGGTCGAAGGTTTCAACATCATCGCGGACAATTTCGGAGCAGGCGAATCAATGCCGGCAAAGATTGTTCTCAAAAACGATGAAAAAATGAACCAACGCAAGTACCTTGAGACTATCGAGGCGATCACAAGGGAAGTTAAGAAAATCGAGCATGTGAAAACGGTAAGGAGTGTCACGCAGCCAACCGGTGAGCCAATTGAAGGCTTTCTGGTGCCCAATCAGGCCGAAACCCTTGATGAAGGGCTGGGTGATGCTATCGATGGACTTGATAAAATCAGCGGGGGGCTGGAGGAAGCACATGATCAATTGGCTGAAGCCGAGCCTGATCTGAAGAAAGCGGTCGAAGGTTTTAATCCGTTGATTTCCGGAACGAAAGATTTGAAGAACGGCGTCATCCAGCTGAAGCAAGGGCTGCAGCAGATTCAGAATGGGATGGAAGACAGTGCCGGTGGAGCGGCTCAATTGGCCGATGGCCTTGCGAAAGCGAAGCAAGGAGCGGAGCAATTGGCGCAGCAGAGCGAGAAGCTGCTGAACGGCTATCAACAAATGGAAGACGGCCTGGCAAAGTTGAGCAAGAACTATGAAAAAGTGCAGGACGGTGTCGGTCAGCTTTCCAAGACACTTGGAACAGTGGAAACGAAGCTGAAACAATTAGGAAAAGACCATCCCGAGATCAAAAAGGATCCGAATTACCAGTACGCGGTAGGCGCTGTTCAAAAGATGGCCGAAAGTGCCGGCCAAATGAGCGCAAGTTTGGAGAAACTGAACAAAAACTTGAATACGCTTATTGGAAAAATGAACACGGCCAATCAGGGATTCGAGAAGTTGGTTCAGGGACAAAAGCAGTTTGCTGATCAATTGCAGGATGCCGTGAGCGGTATTACTCAACTTCAGCAGGGGCTCGAAAAACTTGCGAATGGCCAGCAAGAGGCAGTGAACAACATTCCACAGATTACGAACGGCCTGGAAGAACTGAATGACGGCCATGTGAAATTACAGGAAGGGTTCTCGGATTTAGTCGACCAGTTGTCAAAATTGACGGATGGGCTTGGCGAAAGTGTGGACGGATTGAACAAGGTTTCTGGAGGACTTCAGGATGCTCGCGAATTCCTGAATGAATTGTCTAAGAGTAACAGCGCCATTGCAGGTTTCTTTATTCCAGAGCAAGCGTTAGATAGTGATGATTTCCAGGAAGCTATGGATGCCTATATGTCGGAAAACCGGAAGATCACAACCATTGATGTTGTGTTCGGGGTTAATCCGTATTCAATGGAAGCAATCAATCAGATTGATGATATAGAGGCGGCAGTTCAACGAGCAACAAAAGGAACGCCGTTGGAAAATGCGAAAGTTGGAATCGGCGGGGCAACGAGTACGTACCACGATTTGCGTGAGATTTCCAATGATGATTACTCCCGCACCGTTGTGTGGATGCTGATCGGCATCGGCCTTGTTTTGATTGCATTGCTGAGGTCGTTCATTATGCCGATGTACATTCTTTTATCACTTGTGGTTACTTACTATACAGCCATGGGAATTACTGAATTTATTTATGTGGATCTGCTCGGCTATTCCGGTGTGAATTGGGCGGTGCCGTTTTTCGGATTTGTTGTCGTAATCGCCCTTGGCGTCGATTACAGCATCTTTCTGATGGACCGATTTAATGAAAATCGGGGAATTCCCGTTGGCGAGGCTATCTTAAGCGCGATGAAAAATATGGGGACTGTTATTTTATCTGCGGCTATCATTCTTGGCGGAACTTTTGC
>DASVCO010000147.1:0-2588 GCA_036381575.1 Caryophanales bacterium | reverse complement strand
CTGTAAGGAGAATTGTAGCAAAAACTCCCGGTGCGATCGGTTATCTGGCTTTCTCATACTTTAACGGCGACTCGGTTGTGAAGTTGAGTATTGACGGTGTAGAAGCCACGGCTGAGAATGTTCAGGCCGGAAAGTTCCCGGTTTGGGCCTATGAGCACATGTATACAAAAGGGGAACCCGATAAATTGGAAAAGGCTTTCCTTGATTATATTTTGAGTGAACCTATACAAAATGAACTGGTTCCTTCCATGGGTTATATTTCTGCAACGAAGATGCAGGTGAAGCGTAATGCTGAAGGGGAAATTACAAAAAAATAAAAGATCATACGCAACAGGAAAAGGTATAAATTGGGATAAATACGAAGAATGTGTTTATCCCGTTTGCCGTGTCTGAAAGCGAGGAAGGAGTTGAAAGATGGCTAAAAAAGATATCTGGCAGCCGGCAGCAAACAGCACGCTTGCCAGCACTAGATTGTTAAAGAAGAGAAAGGCCAATCAAAATGGAGAACTTCGCGGGAAAATCGTGATTTATTCCAGCGCCATTTTTATTTTGGCCGCTACAGTTGCCATCACATTGTTTTTGACAATAAAAGGGCTTCAATCTTTTGTGGATGATGGTTTGAACGTCATTCAGTTCCTCACCGGAACAGAGTGGTACCCGAAACATGATCCACCCGCGTACGGGGCGTTTCCGTTTATTTTCGGTTCTTTTGCCGTGACCTTTCTTACTGCGATTGTTGCAGCGCCGCTTGGAATAGGAAGTGCGCTTTTCATGACGGAAATTGCAAAAAAGCGGGGGCAGAAGTTTTTACAGCCCGTCATTGAAATATTGGTGGGAATTCCTTCTGTCGTTTACGGCCTGATCGGTTTGTTGGTAATCGTGCCTGTGATTCGTTCGTATTTTGGCGGATCCGGATTTGGTTTGCTCGCGGGAACTATCGTTGTTGGTGTCATGGTTTTGCCAACTGTCACAAGTATTGCGGCTGATGCTCTCAGATCCATTCCCGAGAGGTTGAAAGATGCTTCCTATGCGCTTGGGGCGACCAGATGGCAGACGATTTATAAAGTCGTCATTCCTGCAGCCTTACCGTCATTATTGACAGCTGTGGTGCTCGGGATGGCCAGGGCATTCGGAGAAGCTTTGGCAGTTCAGATGGTGATTGGCAACGCCAGGGTTTTGCCGGATTCGTTAGTTGAACCGGCAGCAACGTTGACGACAATCATTACGCTAAGCATGGGGCATACAACTTACGGGAGTACGCTTAACCATGCGCTTTGGACATTAGGCCTGATTTTACTGGCAATGTCTTATGTGTTTATCTTGATCATTCGGTTTTTGTCACGGAGGAGGCAAGTTTAAATGAACAACAGAGCGATAGATCGAATTGCAACTTCTGTCATTGTTTTTTGTGCGGTTGTTATGGTAGGGACACTTGTGGCCTTGCTTGGCTATATTTTATACAACGGCCTCGGCTATATCAGCCTTGATTTCCTGACATCGGATTCCAGTTCGTTTCAAGCGGGAGGCGGCATCAAGAATCAGCTTTGGAATTCATTTTACATTTTGTTTATCACGATGTTGATGACCGTGCCTCTCGGTGTGGCGGGCGGTATTTACCTTGCGGAATACGCAAAGCCCAATAAAATCACGGCTTTTATCCGCTCTTGCGTAGAAGTGTTGGCGTCTTTACCTTCTATTGTTGTCGGGATGTTCGGTTTGCTCGTTTTTGTCAACTACTTTGGTTGGGAATATTCGATTTTGTCGGGTGCCATGGCTTTGACGGTGTTCAATCTTCCGGTAATCGTCAGAGTCAGTGAAGATGCTTTACGTTCTGTTGGCGCTGAACAAAAGGAAGCGAGCCTGGCTCTTGGTGTGACGCACTGGCATACGATCAAAACGGTTTTATTGCCTGCAGCTTTTCCAGGAATATTGACAGGTGTGATTTTGTCGGCAGGCCGGGTGCTTGGTGAATCGGCAGCACTGTTGTTTACGGCCGGATTATCGACACCGAATCTTGATTTTACAAACTGGAATCCTTTTTCCCCGGATTCTCCCTTGAATCTGTTTCGATCGGCGGAGACGTTATCCGTTCATATTTGGGCCGTGAATTCGGTCGGAATTGTCCCTGACTGGAAAGCGGTGGCGAACGGTTCTTCGGCAGTATTGGTTATTTGCGTTTTAATGTTTAATTTGCTAGCCCGTTGGGCTGGAAGCTTAATTCATAAACGGATGTCAGGAAGGTAAGGAGGGGTACGATATGTTAAATGCACAAGAAAGCGCAGCTGCATTAAATAGCGATAAAGATGAAACAGCTGAAATGAGCTTGGCGGTTCAAGGGTTGAATGTTCATTACGGTGATAATCACGCCGTCAAAAATGTTTCAATGTCCATTCAAAAGAATGCAATCACGGCGTTAATAGGGCCTTCCGGGTGTGGGAAATCAACATTCTTGAGAACTATCAACCGAATGAATGACCTTATTGAAGTGGCTCGATGTGAAGGTGAAATTTTGTACGATGATGTCAATTTACTCGATAGTGGTATAGATGTTGTCGCACTTCGTAAAGAAATTGGCATGGTGTTTCAGA
>DASVCO010000146.1:0-11827 GCA_036381575.1 Caryophanales bacterium | reverse complement strand
CTGAACCTATAAGTTGTCCCATTTAAGGTCGCACCGACCCATGCAACTTGATCGATCTGGTCGGCGATCGCATATTGAATTTCATCTTTCGCAGGCAGGGAAAATTGGAATTCTCCCCGTTCTACCCCCAGTTTGTCCAATACTTTGCGAATTTCATGCGCCGTTTCCGGATCGGTCCCGGTGATTTCGATGCGCCACAACATGTTAGACAATACGAACAAAAGGCACGCGAACAATAGAATGCCCGCGACAAAACCCTTTTTGAAAGACAATTTGTTTAAAAAAAACGGCCAACCTTTGCGCCCTGCAATGTGGAACTTGCAGTCACTTTGCCGCAAAAGCGGTCGCAGCCTGCGAACATCTTGTGATTGAACGGTACAAACAATGGTTTGTTCACCGATCCTCCTTATATTTGTCACGTTAATTTCGTGTTCAATACAACGGTTGATAAACTGTTCCGCCCGACGCCCCCGAACCTCGAGTCGAACCTGTCCGAAAAAAAGAGTCAGCCAACGTTTGTCCATCATTCCGCCCCCTTTTTTGAATCCTGATCAAAGCGTTTCAAGATACTTAACCTGTTCGATTTTCCCCTCCAACAAAATTTCCTCCGGCAATATCGTTTTCAAAACGAACTCACGGCCTTTAACGACAAGCTGCCCCTGTGTCAATCGAAGGCGTACCTCATCATTGGAAAAAGAGAGGACACCATTATGGTTTTCTATGTAAATGTGAAGTTGTCCGATAATCGTGATCCGCGGCAAATCCATGATGACATCAGCGGGAAGTTCAACATTTTTGACCAGCCAGTTTTTGAGTTTATCTTTCCATTTGGACATGGCGGAACCCCCTCTCTTTCCATCTTTATGATGAAAGATCTCAAGGTATCACCAGAAAGACAAAATGCGGGGATTTTGTGAGGACCTCCAGAATTGAAAAAAGGTTGAGCAGCTGCTCAACCTTTGGGGCGGTGATGATAACGTGCAATAGCGGAATGCGGATTTTTCGCGCGGGGCTTTTCACTTAGAACTTCCGCAAGAATAATGCCCTCCCGCAATTGCTCTCTTGTTAAGTGGCGAAATGGGTTCGCCTTTTTATGTTGATTCCTTTGGAAAGGTTCTCTTTCTTGCCTTTGATAAGCTGTGAGAGATTCTCTCTCATAAGGAAAATTTACTTCTTTTGCATAAGGTTCATATTCTTCTCGTTCATAAAGTCTGTGAGATTCTTCATTCTCTGTTGTCAATTGACTTTGATCATAACCTGGATTAAGCTCGCCAGATTGACCTAAATTCGACTTGACTTCCTGAAACATTCGCCCCATTTTCAGAGACTGTCCCTCTGATTCCAACCGCTTTCTTCCTTTATCCACCAGCTTGCCAATGGCCCCCATAAGGCCGATCAATACAACGATCCACCCTAATTCGTCCATAATTCTTTCCCCTTTCCAGCATTAACTTTCATCATCTTCCACATTGGAAGGATCAGCAATAGTTGAACGCATTTCCGTGTCCGCTTTGATATTATGATAATTCATATAATCCATCACACCCATATTACCGGACCGCAAAGCTTCAGCCATTGCCAGCGGCACTTCCGCTTCCGCCTCAACAACTTTCGCATGCATTTCCTGAACCCTGGCTTTCATTTCCTGTTCCTGGGCGACAGCCATTGCACGTCGTTTCTCAGCTTGCGCCTGAGCGATGTTCTTATCTGCCTGCGCCTGATCTGTCTGCAATCCGGCGCCAATGTTCTTGCCAATGTCGATGTCAGCGATATCAATGGAGAGGATTTCAAACGCCGTACCGGCATCAAGTCCTTTATCCAGCACGGTTTGGGAAATCAAGTCGGGGTCCTCCAGAACCTTCTTATGAGTGTTCGAACTCCCTATCGTTGATACGACTCCCTCACCAACACGAGCAAGCACGGTTTCTTCTCCCGCCCCGCCGACAAGGCGATCGATGTTAGCTCGTACAGTAACCCGCGCCTTTGCCTTTACTTCAATTCCGTCGGCCGCTACACCTGAAATAAATGGCGTCTCAATGACCTTCGGATTAACGCTCATTTGAACGGCTTGAAGCACGTTTCGCCCGGCAAGGTCGATTGCAGCCGCACGTGCGAAGCTCAATTCGATATTGGCTCTGTGAGCCGCAATCAAGGCATCAACAACGTGATCAACATCTCCCCCAGCCAAGTAGTGGCTTTCCAGCTGGTTTGTGTTTAAGTCCAGCCCTGCCTTAACCGCCTTGATAAGCGGATTGATCACCTTACGGGGCACGACTCTCCGCAGGCGCATACCAACAAGTGTTAAAATCCGTACCCGAACACCCGCCGCCAATGCGGAAATCCACAGCATTACGGGCACAAACGTAAACAAAACCGCAAGCACAATAATAATCAGTGCAACAATGATTAAGATTCCTATAGTTCCGAAATCCATGTTATTCCCCCCCAAATCGATTTATTCTTTTCAATATTACATACGAATCAGAATGAAAAGAGTTTCACGATTCAATAAAATACGTCTTTGCATATTTACGGCAGGATTTTTTACCCACCACAGAAACAAGAAATGTTTTTTTTTGGAACCCGGGAAAAAGCGTAGCTCGGCCCGAACGAGGCCGGTCAATCCGGCATTGTGACACAAAGGTTACATTCATAGACCGAGCTTCCCTATTTTCATTAAAAAAAACGCCCCGAATTGAATCGGGACGTGTTGTTAAACTGCGTTTCTATGTTGGTATTCATTTCATCCGTTATGAAAGCTGTTTCTGAACGATCTTGTTGACTTGGCCGCCGTCGGCTTTTCCTCTCACCTTCGGCATAATCGCTGCCATGACCTTCCCCATATCCGCCTTTGATGAAGCCCCTACCTCAGAAATCGTTTCCTGAACAAGGCTTTCAAGTTCTTGATCGGAGATCGGCTCCGGCATGTAGGCTTCAATCACCGCGATTTCCGCGCTCTCACCGGCCGCAAGATCATCGCGGCCGGCTTTCTCGTACTCTCGGAGGGAGTCTTTGCGCTGTTTCAATTCACGGCCTAACACCGTCAACTCTTCGTCGGCTGAAAGTTCTTGACCAAGCTTAATCTTTTCATTGTTCAATGATGATTTCATCATCCGAAGCGTGGCAAGCTTTTTCTTATCTTTCGCTTTCATTGCCTGTTTCATATCCTCGGTAAGACGGTTTGTCAGGCTCATATCCGTCACCCTTTCGGTTTTCTAGAACCTCTTTTTCTTCTTTCGTGCCGCCTCGGATTTCTTTTTCCGGCGAACGCTTGGTTTTTCATAATGTCTGCGCTTTTTCACTTCCCGCATCGTTCCGTCTTTTGAAACGGAACGCTTGAAACGGCGCAGTGCATCATCTATCGATTCATTTTTGCGAACTTTCGTATCAGCCATGAAATTTCCCTCCCTCCGAAAACATTAAGGCCGTCCGATCATGCCGCCTAAGCAGCAAACGGACTGACCCACATCGTGTGTGGGCCTCAATGACTCAACTGCCATTATAATATACGTTAATAGGACGGTCAACTGGTTTGTTGGCTAATTCGCCCATAGCAGGTCCACGGCACACGGCTTGAAAAAGAAGCTGTTTCCTCCGGCAACCCTTTCTGATAAGGCAGATCCACCCAAATGCTGCGGTCTGTTTTCCTTGCCTCTGTAATGATTCTCGCCCATAGGCCGGGTTGGGCAAAACTGTTCTCCCCAAAATACTTCACATGAAGATAAGGGCTTCCTTTAGTATCCTCCATTAAAGCGAAAAAATCAGCTCCCCGCCGCCAAAATGAGCACCCCGAAAGATAATTTTCACTCCACAGAGCCTCTTCATACGGCAACGAATAATAACATTCATATGGAAATATATGAAGCGGATTATCCTTAAAACCCACACTTTTTAATAACTCATATTTTTCATTATGACCGATGACCGCTTCCCATTCTTCAGCCGCGCCGTGCACCAAACCCTTCATTTCCTCCCAACTATTCTCCAACACGCATGAGTAATAAGCGGATAAACGCTTCATACCCAGGCGATGCGCAATATGTTGGACAGGATGATTGCTTAATTCGGTCGCAAGGCCAATCCACACAATTTCAGGATGACGGTTGTCAAGTTCCCTGCAAAGTTTCGCCAAAAGCTGGGTAGCCAAACCGCGGCCACGAAATCTAAGATCCGTCCGCAACCTTCCAAGAACTGCATATCGGCCGGCAAAAATGGTGTAGGCAGCAAGACTGACCAACTGATCACCAATGAAAACCCCGTAGGTTGCCTCTTCCTTAACAGAATACGGAAATATACGGGCAATATAATCATTTTCAATTCCGGTTTGCATTTGTTTAAACGCCTCAAAATCATCTGGTGTCAATCGGCGCATCTGAATAGTTGATGGAATCATAATCTCTCGTGCCCTCCGGAACATTACTCGTTTTTCAACTCAAGGAGTCTTATGACGGATAAATCAGTTGAAATGGCTAGATGCGTTTGTGCGGCAAACGAATGGGCTTTCCCAACAACTATGCCGAAAGGAGATCGCTTTTAAATACTGCAATCTTTCATTTATCAATCCAATATTATAAAAAAACACTCATGCTTGTTTCCTCTTGTCCATACAATGAATTAGGTGATGTTCGTGAATGAATTCATTTCATTGTTTGCGGTTCTGATTGCAGTCTTTTTGTTCGGAATTACCGTCATGAGACTCGGTCTCGAATCCATGTCCAAGAGGCATATCCAGACCCTGTTATTAAAAATGATAGACCGACCGTGGAAAGGTTTCCTTATCGGAGTCGGGTTAACAGCACTCATTCAAAGCAGTTCTGCCGTAATGATCATAACCGTAGGCTTGCTGGCAACAGGAATGATCCGCTTTAAAAACACGATTGGCATTATATTGGGAGCCAATGTCGGCACGACTATAACCGTGGAAATGATCACCCTTGATATTTCAAATCCTGCAATACTCATTGGATTGCTTATTGTCGGGGCCGGCTTATTGTTTTTTCGTTCCCAGTGGCTATTTTCAAGCGGGTGTGCATTATTCGGTCTCGGTGCTGTATTTACTGCGATCAACGGATTAGAAGAATTAGCGGAGCCTCTGGCCAGTTTAAAATGGATTCACCATCTGCTCTTGGTGACAAATAATAATCATTTGGCCGGGGCTGCTGTCGGATCGGTCTTCACAGCCATCATTCAATCCAGTTCAGCAGCAACTGCTATCGCTATGGCCTTCGTTAATAAGGGGCAATTATCTCTTGAAGCCGGGGTGGCTATTGTTCTTGGCGCCAACATCGGAACTTGTTTCACCGCCTGGTTGGCAAGTTTCCGCGCAAATCTAGAGGCTAAATTAGCCTCTTATGCGCATATTGGCTTAAACGTGGCAGGCGTTATCCTGTTCCTGCCCTTCATCGAATTCGTATCCAAGCTGGCTATCAATCTATCTGCCATCCCTTCGGCCCAGCTTGCTCACATCAGCGTCCTGTTCAATGTGATCTGTTCCCTGGCAGCTTTGCCTTTCACGGAACAGATCACCCGATTCTTCTACCGGATTTTCCCGTCCGGTCAGAACTAATCCTTAATAATGACTACACCAGAGCTGGCGCCTATCCTTGTCGCGCCGGCTTCTATCATGGCTTCTGCTGTTTCGCGATCACGCACGCCTCCCGAAGCCTTGACGCCTATTTCCGGGCCTACGGTCTTCCTCATTAATGCAATATCCTTCACATTGGCCCCTCCCGACGCAAAACCAGTGGAAGTCTTTACAAAATCAGCGCCCGCCTTCACGGCCAATTCACAAGCACGAATCTTTTCCTCATCGGTCAATAATGCTGTTTCAATTATGACCTTTGTCAAAGCTTCTTCTCCGGCAGCTTGAACGACAGCGCTAATGTCATGTAGCACGGTCTCATCATCGCCGCTTTTTAGAGCACCGATATTGATCACCATATCCACTTCACCAGCACCGTTTTCAATCGCATTTCTTGTTTCAAAGACTTTGGTGTTGGTCGTGGTCGCACCTAAGGGGAAACCGATGACCGTACATACTTTCACTTTGCTGCCGTCAAGCTGTTCGGCGGCATACTTCACCCACACCGGGTTCACACACACCGAAACAAATCCGTATTGTTTCGCCTCGGCACACAGCTTTTCAATTTGTTCTATTGTCGTTTCCGGCTTAAGAGCGGTATGGTCAATCATTGCGGCAAGTTTCTCGTTCACAGGATTCTCCTCCATTCGGAACTAACTATGTTGAAAATGAAACCTCTTCTATAGCCTCCGGCCACTCATGAAATCTTATTGGGCCATGGAGGATGGGCGGATATCATCGACGACGCGGACAAATTCACCTTCATTGTACGGATAACCCGCTTTTGTAATTTTCACCCTGACGATGCTTCCAACCATATCAGGTAAAGCCGGGAATTTCACCTTTAAATAATTATCTGTGTAACCAACGTAAAGGCCATTCGGTTCGCTTTTCTTGAACGGCTCCTCCGGAATGACTTCAAGTACTTCGTTTTCATATTTCGATGCGTATTCTTTCGCCAATTGATTCGAAAGACTGATCAAACGGCGAACACGTTCATTCTTGACCTCATTGTCCACCTGTTTCATTCGGGCAGCAGGTGTACCGGTCCGGATAGAGTACGGGAAAACATGCAGTTCGGCGAATCGATTTTCTTTCAGAAAATCAACGGTCTCCTGAAATTCTTCTTCCGTCTCTCCCGGAAAGCCGACAATAACATCGGAAGTCAGAGCGAAATCCGGAAGCGCTTTTCGCAAATGCGTTAATTTCTCCGCGAAGAATTCGGTTGTATATTTACGACGCATGCGTTTCAAGACTGTATTCGACCCGGCTTGCAAAGGGATATGCAAATGGCGAACAATTTTCTCCGATTGGGTCAGAACATCAACAACCTCTTCTGTAACCTGGCTTGCTTCAATCGAGGAAATGCGGATCCGTTTCAACCCGTCCACTTTCGCTTCAAGCTCCCGCAACAACTGAGCGAAATTATAATCCTTCATGTCCTCTCCATAACCTGCAGTATGAATCCCTGTCAACACGATTTCTTTGTAACCGGCATTAACAAGCTGCTGGGCTTGTTCAAGCACAGCCTCTGGTTTACGGGACCGAAGCAATCCGCGTGCCCATGGAATGATGCAAAAAGTACAGAAATTGTTGCAGCCTTCCTGGATTTTCAATGAAGCACGGGTACGGTCTGTAAAAGCCGGCACTTCAAGCTCTTCATAAACGCGGGTTTTCATAATGTTGCCGACCCCGTTGATAGGTTCACGTTCTTTTTTATATTGCTCGATATAACCGATCATTTTCTCTCGATCTTGTGTCCCTACAACGACATCAACACCGGGAATCTCCATGACTTCTTTGGAAGAGGTTTGGGCGTAACAACCAGTTACACAAATAACAGCATCCGGGTTTTTCCGGACGGCGCGGCGAATGGTTTGCCGGCTCTTTTTGTCCCCGGTATTTGTAACCGTGCATGTATTGATGACATAGACTTCCGCTCTGCTGTTGAAATCTTTTCTTTCATAGCCGTGCTTTTTGAACACGTTCCAGATTGCTTCAGTCTCATAATGGTTAACCTTACATCCTAATGTGTGAAACGCCACTGTCGGCATTGTCTTCACCTCAATAATTCAAATTGATACGAAATCGCGGCAAGCGCGTAAAGC
The DNA here is from genome assembly GCA_036381575.1 of Caryophanales bacterium. Lineage (GTDB taxonomy): Bacteria > Bacillota > Bacilli > Bacillales > DASSOY01 > DASSOY01. The sequence continues at coordinate 4,138 of DASVCO010000146.1, read as the reverse complement.
GCCGCGGTTTCTGTTCGAAGTATGCGCGGCCCAAATCCGCAGCTCAGAAATCCGTTATCTTTCAATAAATCAACTTCATCTTGCGAAAAGCCCCCTTCGGGGCCAATCACAATAAGAATTGAGCCGGTTGATCCCATTCCTCGTAACGCTTGAACGAAATTTCCGGATTCACCCGCCCTGGCTTCTTCCTCATAAGCAACAATCTTCTTATCGTATCGGAAACTTTCCGAAAGCAATTTTTGAATACGAATAGGTTCCTCCACCACCGGGATCCGGCTGCGGTGGGATTGTTCCGCCGCTTCTTTTGCGATTCTCCAGAGGCGCTCTGTTTTTTTCTGCCGTTTTTTCTTGTCCCATTTGACTATAGAGCGTTCCGCTTCAAAAGGTTGAAAACGGGAAGCCCCGAGCTCAGTTCCCTTTTGAACAATCAAATCCAGCTTGTCTCCCTTTGGCAGAGCTTGTGCTATTGTTACATTGACGGGAAGTTCAGCTGTTTCTTCTAAGAAGCGGTTGACGGAGGCAGTGATTTCGTCAGCAGACAACTCCTGAATCTGACAAACTGCACAGTTTCCATCCGGTCCGCAACAAATAATCGAATCTCCCGACTTCATTCGCATGACCCGGCTGATGTGCCTGGCATTATCTCCCTTAAGAACTACAGGACCGATATCTATCCTTTTATCTGTAAAATAACGTTGCACCCGGAAATCACCTGCCGTTTCTGGCAATCAAAGCAATCCAATCTTCCATTTCCAAAGTTTCCTCAATTATGAAGCCATGCTCGATTAGTGCTGTCTTGACCAGGCCGCTTTTTTCCTTAATAATGCCAGACGCGATAAAATAACCTCCCGGTTTGGTCGCACTGAGCGCCTCCCTAGGAAAGCGGAGGATAATCTCGGCCAGCAAATTAGCTGTAATGACATCTGCCGTATCTTTGACATTGTCGAGCAGATTGTTTTGTTGAACATGAACGATATCCTGAACCTTGTTTAATTCTACATTAAGTTTTGCGCTTTGGACAGCAACATCGTCAAGATCAAACGCCGTAACCCTGGCGGCTTCCAGTTTGGCTGCCGCAATACTGAGAACACCCGAGCCTGCCCCGACATCAATCATATAGTCGCCGGGGCGAACAACCTTTTCTATTGCGCGAAGGCAAAGTCTCGTTGTCGGGTGAGTCCCGGTGCCAAACGCCATCCCGGGATCAAGTTCGATAATGATCTCATCATTTCTCGGCTGATAATCTTCCCAAGTCGGAATGACTGTGATTCTGTCCGAAATCTTGACCGGTTTATAATATTTTTTCCAGGCTGTTGCCCATTCTTCTTCTTTGACCTCATGGATCTTTATGGCATTACGTCCAATATCAATGTCGTAATCAGTTAAACTATTTACCGCCGCTTTAATCTTTTCAACGGTTTCATCAAGAAAACTGTTGGACGGCAAATAAGCTTTTACGACAACGCCTTCTTTTGGATAGTCATCGGAATTGAGCTCATAGGTTTCCCCGAAAGACGTATCCCAAACTTTCACCAAATCATGCGGATCCTCAATAACCACTCCGCTTGCTCCGGCTTCATGCATAATATTCGAGATTGCCTCGACGGCCTCCCGGGTCGAGTGAATGCTCATTTCAGCCCACTTCATTGTTCCTGTCCCTTCCGTGAATCTATTCTCCCTTAAAGGCGCGTTTCATTTTCGAGAAAAATGTATTATGCGACTCATCGGCCAACTCATCACCGCTGATTTCGGCCAATTCTTTCAAAAGCTCCCGTTGGCGATCGGATATTTTCTTAGGTGTGACAACACGGACTTTCACATGCTGATCTCCCTGCCCATATCCTCTGACGTTCTGAATGCCTTTTCCTCGCAACCGGAAACTAGTTCCCGTCTGCGTACCGGCGGGGATTTTCAACTTCACCTTGCCATGAAGCGTCGGTACCTCAATTTCATCACCAAGCGCCACCTGTGGAAACGTGCATGGCATGACAAAATAGATATCGTCACCGTCACGTTCGAAAAACTCGTGCGGCTTCACACGAAAGACTACAAATAAATCTCCTGGAGGTCCTCCGTTTACCCCGGACTCTCCTTTGCCGGGAACACGAATCTGTTGGCCTTCATCGACACCTGCAGGTACCTTGATGTGAATCTTATTTTGCTTGCGCACGGTTCCCTTCCCGTGACAAGTCGAACACTTCTCCTTAATAATCTTTCCGGAGCCACTGCAATGATTACAAACACGGCGATTCACAACACGGCCAAACGGTGTATCTTGTTCAATATTCAACTGGCCGGAGCCGTGGCAATGAGAGCAGGTCTCCGGTTTCGTACCGGGCCTCGCACCGGAACCGCTACACGTTGCGCATTCTTCTTCACGGGGAATTCTGACATCCGTCTCTTTACCGAATGCGGCTTCTTCAAATTCCAGCTCCATTGTATATTGAAGATCGGCACCCTGCCGCGGAGCATTCGGATCACGACGGCTTGATCCACCACCCCCGAAAAACATATCGAAGATATCACCGAATCCGCCAAAGTCTCCAGCACCGCCGAATCCCTGCCCACCGCCAAATCCTTGATTTGGACCGGCATGGCCGAATTGGTCATACTGGGCTCTTTTCTGGGAATCCTTTAACGTTTCATAAGCTTCCTTGGCTTCCTTGAATTTCTCCGCGGAATCTTCACCACTGTTCACGTCCGGATGATATTTCCGTGCCAGTTTTCGGTAAGCCTTTTTTATTTCATCCTCCGATGCGTCTTTTCCCACACCGAGAACTTCATAATAGTCTCGTTTACTCATTCAATATTCACTCCCGATTTCCCTTCACATAAGCCTTATGTTATCATCTTTGTCCCTTCCCACGCAATCACGGGCGATACAACAACAAATGGCCAAGCAAGCATGCTTTCTTTTATTTAACAACCCAAATCAGAACGGTACACGTCCAACATGAAAGAAGCCAAAGTCAAGGGCGGGCCTGACTCTGGCTTTTGCAAAACTGCTTACTTTTTCTCCTCTTTATCGTCGTCATTGACTTCTTCATATTCCGCGTCAACAACATCGTCGCCGGACTTATTCTCGCCCGCCTCGGCTCCCGACTCGCCTTGCGCTGCCTGGGCTTCCTGCTGAGCTTGCTCATACAGCTTCACTGACAACTGCTGAACGATTTCCTGAAGTTCGTCCTTCGCCTTTGTAATTTCTTCTGTATCTTCGCCCTCAAGCGCCTTTTTCAACTTGTCTTTCGCCTCTTCGGCTTTGTTCTTCTCATCTTCTTCAACTTTGTCGCCAAGATCCTTCAACGTCTTCTCCGTTGTAAAGATCATCTGGTCCGCCTCGTTGCGAAGATCTACTTCTTCACGGCGCTTCTTATCTTCCTCGGCGTTCTCTTCCGCTTCCTTGACCATCTGTTCAACCTCTTCATCGGACAAGCCCGAGGAAGATTTAATTGTAATGGACTGTTCCTTATTTGTCCCTTTATCAACCGCACGGACATTGACAATGCCGTTCGCGTCAATATCGAAGCTTACTTCAATTTGCGGAATGCCGCGCGGTGCCGGCGGAATATCCGTCAATTGGAAACGTCCCAATGTTTTATTATCCGCCGCCATTTGCCGTTCACCTTGCAACACATGAATGTCTACAGATGTTTGATTATCGGCCGCCGTTGAGAAAATTTGCGATTCACTCGTCGGAATGGTCGTGTTCCTTTCAATAAGTTTCGTAAACACGCCTCCCATTGTTTCAATTCCGAGCGATAGAGGGGTAACATCAAGCAGTACAACGTCTTTGACGTCTCCTGCAAGTACGCCTGCCTGAATAGCAGCCCCCAAAGCAACAACTTCATCAGGGTTGATTCCTTTATGCGGGTCCTCGCCCGTTACCTTCTTGATCGCTTCCTGAACAGCGGGGATACGCGTGGATCCGCCTACCAAAATAACTCTGTCAACCTCACCGGTGGAAAGTCCCGCGTCCTTCAATGCCTGGCGGGTCGGTGCCATTGTTTTTTCCACGAGATCCGCTGTCAATTCTTCAAATTTGGCACGGGTCAGGTTCACTTCCAAGTGTTTCGGTCCGGATTCATCCGCAGTAATAAACGGCAATGAAATTTGCGTTTGCGTTACACCCGAAAGGTCT
>DASVCO010000145.1:0-9443 GCA_036381575.1 Caryophanales bacterium | reverse complement strand
AATCAACGGCGAACAAGGTGTTAAGGCAGTTGCGGGAGCATGAGTTGCCTGTGACACATTTATTCATTACGCATGCTCATTCCGATCATTTCGGCGGGGCGGCCCAATTGCAAAAGAAAACTGGTGTGTACACGTTGGCTCCTTATTTCGAGGAAGCGATCATGCGCTACCCGAAGCTGGAGCCGATGTACTTATTTCAGGGGAACAATCCGCCCAAAGAAATGCGCAATAAGTTTCTTGAAGGCCCCCCGATCAGGATCGACCAGATTTGCCGTGAAGGAACACTGAATGTTGATGGTTTTCCTATTGAGTTGTTTTATTTGCCGGGGCATAGCGATTTTCAGCTTGCTGTAAAAACAGACGGGGTTTTGTTTGCCGCAGACAGTTATTTCTCCCGAGAACAGTTGGAGAAGCACAAGATTCCATTCATGATTGATGTCGGAGAAGCCTTGGCGTCACTGGAGAAGGTGAAAGAAATCCAGTGTGACGGTGCTGTTCCCGGACATGGTGTCTTTGAAACGGATTTCAGAAAAACGGTGGAGTCCAATATCGTTTATCATCAGACAATTCTGGATGATCTTGCCGGAATTTTGCGGGAGTATCCGGATGGCCTCAGCCATGAGGAAATAGTTCGGCTGATGTGCCGTGAATACTCGGTTCCAGCTGTGAATGTTTCTTCGTGGACATTGTTTCGGACGGCGGTATCAGCATATTTAAAAAAATTAGTTGATGACAGGGTGGCCGATATGGAGTTGAATGATTACCGGTTGTGGTATAAATCGGTAGTGAAATAGAAAATAGGTACAGTTGGATTTAGAAGGAATGAGTTGGTGCCAATTTGCCATTAGTGGACACTCGGGAATTACAGATTCCATTTCTGATGGAAAACGCGCATTCTTTTTAAAAATACTTACAAGGCACGGTGCGGGAACACTTCAACACCTCGTTTCTGGCGTAGATGAGTTAAGGAGAGGATTGTTATGTGGAGCGAAAATCGGCTGACCGAATTGTTAGATATCGAATATCCGTTAATTCAGGCCGGCATGGCCGGTGGCCCGACAACACCGAAATTGGTTGCGGCGGTATCCAATTCCGGCGGGCTTGGCACCCTTGGAGCGGGATACATGGCACCGGAAGCGGTACGTGAAGCCATTCGCGAAATCCGGCAATTAACGGATCGCCCATTCGGCGTCAATCTATTCATTCCCGAACCGATTGACGTGGATAAGGCGAAGATTGCGCGGACGAACGAGCGGCTTGACCGCTATCGTGAGGAATTGGGTGCGGAGCGCGTACGGGCTGAGGAGGTTTCGACGGAAGGGCCGCCGTTCTGGGAGCAGCTGAACGTCCTGCTTGAGGAACGAGTGCCGGTGTTCAGCTGCACTTTCGGCGTGCCGCCCGCGGAAGCGGTGGAACAGCTTCGGAGCGCAGGAGTTGCCGTGCTTGGCACGGCGACGACCGTACGTGAAGGCGCTAAGCTTGAGGCGGCCGGAGTGGATGCCGTGGTGGCGCAAGGCAGCGAGGCCGGAGGCCATCGGGGCATGGACGCCGGCATGGTTGGGACGATGGCGCTTGTGCCGCAGCTCGCCGACAGGGTCGGCGTGCCGGTGGTGGCAGCCGGAGGCGTAATGGACGGCCGCGGGATGGCGGCGGCGTTGGCGTTGGGAGCCGAAGGCGTGCAGATGGGGACGGCGTTCCTGACGTGTGAGGAGAGCGGCGCCCATCCGAAACACCGCGAAGCGGTGTTCGGGAGTACGGATGAGAGCACAGTGGTGACCCGGGTGTTTTCCGGAAAGCCGGCACGCGGCATACGAAATCGGATGATTGAGGAGCTTGAGCCTTATGTGGAGGAATTTCCCGATTATCCGCTCCACAACAATTTGACGCGCGATGTTCGCAATGCTGCAAAGCAGCAAAATAAGCCGGAATACATGTCCTTATGGGCCGGCCAGGCTTCAGGATTGAGTAAGAAGCAATCAGCGGCGGAGTTGGTGCAGGATGTTGTCGATGAAACGGAGCACATTCTTTCGAACTTGGCCGTAAGATAAATGAGGTGTGGGAATGACATACAATTTTGACGAGGTGTTGGATCGGGAAGGGACGAATTCTGTAAAATGGAATTATCGCGGGGATGTTTTCGGTACGGAAGATGTCTTGCCGCTGTGGGTGGCGGATATGGATTTCCCTTGCCCGCCGAGTGTAACAGAGGCTTTAATTGAGAGAGCAAAGCATCCGGTCTACGGTTATCCGGGGAAGCCGGAGGCTTTTTACCAGTCTCTTGTTGATTGGACAATGCGCCGATTCAATGTGGAAGTGGCTGCCAGGCGAATGACGCCAATTCCGGGTGTAGTAACGGGGCTCCATGTGGCCATAGATGCTTTCACAAAGCCCGGCGATAAGATCGTGATCCAGCCGCCCGTCTATCATCCGTTTTTCAGTGCGATAAAGAATCGCGGCCGCCATGTGGTTGAAAATCCTTTGCGCGAGAAGAACGGCCGGTATGAAATGGATTTGGCTGATCTTCAGGATCAAATTGATTCACGAACACGAATGATTATACTATGCAGTCCTCATAATCCGGTTGGCCGAGTGTGGACGAAAGAAGAGTTACAAGAACTCGTGAAGCTTTGCGTTAAGAACGATATTTTTGTTGTATCCGATGAAATCCATTCAGATTTAGTGTTTGAAAAAGGAACACATACTCCTTTATACTCGTTGTCACAAGAGGCCGCCGATTGCTCACTGACGTTCGTGGCGCCGAGCAAAACGTTCAACCTGGCTGGGTTGGCCACTTCAGTCGGTATAGCTGGAAATGAAAGGATTCACCGTGAATTCAGCACTGCAGCTGCAAAGGCCGGACTCTTTCATATTAATTTATTTGGAATTGAAGCCCTGCAGGTTGCTTATAATAAGGGAGAAGCGTGGCTGGAAGAAGTCCTCTCCTATTTGCAAAAGAATGCCGAGTACATCCATAGCTTTTTACGAGACCGCATTCCTCGGGTTACAATGGAAGTTCCGGAGGCCACTTATCTCGGCTGGATGGACTTTCGGGAGCTGAATTTATACGGCGACGAGTTAAATGATTTCATTGTGAAGAGAGCAAGACTTGGATTCAATGCCGGGGCCATGTTCGGACAACAAGGCGACGGTTTTCAACGGATAAATTTTGCCTGTCCGCGTTCGATTCTTACGGAAGCGATGGAACGTCTGGAACAAGCAGTCAAAGAGGTGTCGAACAATGAGTGAACGTCTTGAAGTTGCTACATTTGCTGGAGGTTGTTTCTGGTGCATGGTGACACCGTTCGATGAAATGCCCGGTATTCATAAAGTGGTTTCCGGGTATACGGGCGGTCATACGGAAAATCCGACATACAAAGAAGTGTGTTTCGGTCATACGGGCCATCGGGAGGCTGTGCAAATTACTTATGATCCCGAGGTTTTCCCTTATGAGAAATTGTTAAGCATTTACTGGCCGCAGATTGATCCGACTGATGATGGAGGCCAATTTGCGGATAGAGGAGAATCTTACCGCGCTGCGATTTATTATCATAATGAGGAGCAAAAACGAATGGCCGAGGCGTCCAAACAGGAGCTTGAGGAAAGCGGGCGTTTCAATAAGCCGATCGTAACGGAAATCTTGCCGGCGCAGCCGTTTTATGAAGCTGAGGACTATCACCAGGATTATCCGAAGAAAAACCCGTACCATTATAAAAGGTATCGTGAGGCTTCAGGGCGTGATCCGTTTATTCGGGAGAATTGGCACGACAAACCATCCGATGAAGAATTAAAAAAAAAGCTGTCGGCTGTTCAATATAATGTAACCCAGGAAAAAGGGACGGAAACCCCTTTTCAAAATGAATATTGGGATAATGAGAGTGAAGGCATTTATGTGGATGTTGTATCCGGTGAACCATTGTTCAGTTCGAAGGATCAGTACGATGCGGGTTGTGGCTGGCCGAGCTTTACGAGGCCGCTTCGTTCTTATGGCGTTAAGGAAAATGAAGATTTGAGCCATGGGATGATTCGTACGGAAGTCCGAAGCAAAAATGCCGATTCCCACCTTGGTCATTTGTTTAACGATGGCCCCAGGGAAAAAGGCGGAATGCGCTATTGTATTAATTCTGCAGCTTTGCGTTTTATTCCGAAGGAGGAGCTTGAAAAAGAAGGATACGCCGAATACGAGGTATTGTTCGACAAGGTGAAGAAATAATAAATTGACCCCGGAAACGGGGTTTTTCTTTTACATGAAAAAATCCGGCCACCAAAAAGTTAGCCGGATCCTTTATTCATATTTTTTTTATTCTTGAATGACCTCAATGTCCTCCGGTTTAAAACCAGCCGCCTCCAGCGAATTGGCGATCCAGCCAGCTTTCATGACTTTTGAATTAAAAGTAACACGAACCACGTCCTTGGCTGGATTTATGTGTGAGGCCTGAATCCCGATAATTTTTGCAAGCGCGCCCGTGACTTGACTTTTACACTGGTCACAAGACATATCAATGCCGGTGAAAGCCACAGTAACTTTTCCTCGAGTAACTTCATCCGCGTCGAACATTTGATATGCTCCGAATACGGCAACAGCTAAAGCCAGTGCGATAACAACTTTTCTAAGCATCATTTCCCTCCTCAGCCTATTTTGTTTTATTTTTTGCAGGATTTCTTAATCTATTCAATACTGGAGCAAAAAACGGGTAGTAAGGTTTGACTTACATTTGTGGTTTATTTATATTATAAGTAAGACTAAATAGCATTCGAGGTGAATGAGATGAGAGAGATGATCACAATTTCCTCCAAAGGGCAGGTCGTGATTCCCAAAAAGTTAAGAAAAGAGGCTGAATTGGAACCTGGTGATCAATTGTTGGTTGAATGGGATGGAAGCAGCCTGACATTTCGAAAGGTAGAAGACGGGAGCGCGAAGCCCAGCGCAGGGTTGGTTAGAGAATTGTTGGGGAAATATCAATCAGACAACGAGGACGAAGATGAAAACAATGTAAGAACGTGGCGGGAGACGTTGTATGGAAAAGTTGATGATTGACAGTGATGTTTTAATCAATTGGCTGGCGAAAGAAAGGGAAAGAAATTCAAACCGGAAACTTTGGGTGGCTCCCACAGCCATTCTGGAATTAGGTGAGATGAAGCAGATTGAAAACCATCTTAGTCTTTTATCGATTTTCGAGATTCGTTTTGTATTACGAAGGAAGAAAGGTAAGGATTTTGGTGAAATTGAACAGGATCTTAACCAGCTAGGTCACTTTTTGCATATTGACGTTCCCACCGAATCAGTTTTGCAACAGGCTAATCAATTGCAGGGGGAATGGCCGATTGATCCTTTCGACAGCATTTTGCTGGCCCAAACGATTTTCCTTGACGCCATATTGATCTCACGCGACAACCGTTTTTTGAAATTAGCCGCTCAATACGTTTCAAGCTATTCACCCGAAGGATATGTTGAGGATTGTCTAAGAAAATAGGGCCTGCAAGAAAGTTGAAGGGAAGGCGTTGACAAACATGGAATTTCAGCTTCTTCAACCTTTTTTCAAATGACTCAACTTCAGCTTCTCTAATTTTTTTTCAAAAGACTCCCGGAGGCTGGCTGCAAGTTCCTCGACTTCAAGTATTTTTCGGAGGGCCGGCTCATTCCATTGGTCGTGGTATAGAACCTGATTAACAAGGTCGATTGAAACCTTCATCGGGTGTAAGGCTATTCTTTTCAAACCCTCTTCTTTCGAAACCATGCCTTCTTTCAACACACGGAAATAATATCCGCTGAAGCCATTTTCCCGGACTTTCGCGATCATATCAGGCCTGTTTAGTTTCCCGGCCAATTTGAAACAGGGTTGACGAGGTTGGGTTACTTGTATAACCGCTTCTCCGAATTGAAAAGTATCGCCGATATGGATGTGACCTTCCGTTAGCCCCTGAAGCGTCAGATTTTCTCCGAAGGTGGCAGGTTCCAGACGGCGATCCAATTCTTCTTCCCAATAGCTGTAGTGTTCATACGAATAGGCACAAAGTGCTTTATCGGGGCCGCCGTGCACCTTCAAGTTTCCCTGGGCGTCTCCCGAAAGGTTGACTTTCGATAAATAAACAGAATCATGGATCGGCTGTTTGAATATGGCCGTATTCACCTCTTTGTTATTGAAGGTAGCGGGTACCGGTTTACCTGCGTTAAGCGAAACGACTTTCATTTGGCGGAAGTCTCCTTTTCTAGCGGTCAAACCAACCCTTGCGTTTGAAATAAATATACATCACCAGGCCGATTGCCGCCATCAAGCCGATCACGAAAAAGTAACCATAGTGCCAGGCCAACTCGGGCATGTATTGAAAATTCATGCCGTAGATGCCGGCGATGAAAGTCAATGGCATGAAAATGGTGGTAATCACGGTCAGGGTCATCATGACTGTATTCATTCGATTGGCATTGAGTGACAAATAGCTGTCTCGGATGTCGGCCGTAATTTCCCGGTTGGATTCAATGATTTCCGCCAGCTTTAATAAATGATCGTAAACGTCTGTATAATAGGCGCGCCTTTCCTGGATTTCTTTCAGTCGCTGAGAACTGAGGATCCGGTAAAGTAAATCACGCATTGGCAATATCGTATGCCGTAATTTTAACAAGTCGCTTCTGGTTTCAAACAGTTGGTCCATCAGCGCCCTCATCGGCTGGCCATTTGTATTTTTCTCGATTTCGTTGAGTTCATCTTCGATTTGATAAACAGGGGCAAAATAAGAATCGACCAAATTGTCCATGATCAGGTGGGCGATATTATAAGGCCCGCGTTCGCTTGAGCCTTCTTCGTTCAGTTCATTTCTCCATACATCGTCAACCTCTTTCAGCGCGTCGAAATGAAAGGAAACGATAAAATCCTGGCCTACAAACAGATCAATCTCCATGGCTGAAAGTGTCCTTTGGTCTAACGCATGGAGAACAAAGAAGGAGTAACCGTCATAAAAATCGACTTTCGGCCGTTGTAATAAATGCATGCAATCCTCGATCGCCAGCGGATGAAAATGAAAGAAATCGCCCAATCGCTGCATTTCCTCTTCGCTAGGTTCGTTCAAATCTACCCAATACCAGTTGATTTCTTCATCTGTCACCGCTTCCAGAGGAAGATTTCGTCTAACTTCATTATTTTTGGTTACAGCTATCGTCCGAATCATGATCCATCAGCCTTTGCCTTTTCTTTCTTTACCCGATTCCTCGGGGAGCCATAAAATTGAAAAACCTGCCGACAGAGCAGGTTATTTCTTGGAAGCGAGCCATTGGGCGACCTTCTCGGCTTTTTCACCCTTGATAATATGTTCGGGCATGCCGCCTCCGCCGGTCTTGATTTGTTCGAGAATCTCCTTCTTCGAAAGTTCGCTTCCGACATGTTCAAGGGAAGGGCCGAACCCGCCTTCTAAATTTTCGCCGTGGCAGCTGGCGCAATTTTGTTCGAAAATCGCCCGAGCTCCACTCTGTTCGGTACTTCCGTCGGCACTGCTGTTTCCGCCGTTATTACTTCCGCAAGCGGTTAATCCGATGGATAAGCCGACTGCCAGCAATGCAAGTCTTGTTCTATTCATCAAGGATATCCTCCCAACCTCAGGTGTTATTTCTTATGTACCCTGTCACGTCCAAGGTTATTCAGGGCCTTTATGCCTATTCAATTGGGCGTTTCATGGACAGGAGATCCTCTTCAATGTTCGCTATTCTTTCATCTACTGCTTTTTGAGCATCGCGCAAAGCCTGGTTATAGTAAACCGGACCGATTTCCTTTGTGATGAATGACAAGAGATTCTCGGCAGCCAGGTCCCCCATTTCTTCACCTCGCTCGTCCAGGAAATACTGGCGAAGCCGATCTTTGATCTGTTCCTTTTGTTCTTTCGGAAATTGTATGTACACGGAGTCGCTCCTTTCCGTTTAACAGAAGCACGTTTGCTCTGAGCATGGTGATGCAATTTTATCCTTATCTTTCTTGCTTCTTTCATCATAAGCAATTTGCCGGGTGATTTTCAACATTTACACGGATAATCTTTGACCGGTTTGCAGGACTTCGCCGTTGCCTTCCCAGACCTGCGAAAACATCCGAAGCACAACTTTCTCGGCTTGCCACGAATTTCCTACAATTCGAAAAGTAAGCTTGTAGACCATCCTTTCATAGCGAAAGTGCAGTTGTTCCAACCCTTTTGGATTTTCTGTACAATTTTGCTATCCATAAGAGGCAGTCTCACTTTGAAGATCCGCTGCTATAAAGTTACCCGAATTTTTCATTTGTGAAACTATCATATTACAATTGTATTTCAATGGGCATTCTTTTTCTTGAATACAGAGTATAAATCTTCTATCCTTATGGAAGACGAAGTTTTGGGTGGATTTGTCTGCCTGAATGAACAGGGGGCCATGAAATGGCGGAAGAAGCCGAACGGAAATCGAAAAAATTCAGCGGCGCGCTTGCCGCGATCGGGCTTTTTATTCTCGCAAAGCTTAAATGGTTGATCGGACTGCTCAAACTGACCAAATTCGGAGGGACCTTCATCTCGCTGATTATCTCACTTGGCGGATACGCGGTGTTTTTCGGCTGGAAGTTTGCCGTTGTCCTTCTTTATTTAATGTTTGTTCATGAAATGGGGCATCTGGTAGCTGCCAGGCAAAAGGGGATCAGAACGTCACCGGCTGTCTTTATTCCTTTTTTCGGGGCGGCTATTGCTGTGAAGGAACGGCCAAAGGATGCGGCAACAGAGGCTTATCTTGCTTACGGAGGGCCGCTTGCGGGTCTGATTTCGTTCCTGCCGGCGATCCCGTTGTATTTCTGGACCCATGACCCGCTTTGGGGTCTGATGATCCTTCTGGGCGCCTTGTTAAACTTGTTTAACCTCCTGCCGGTTTCACCACTGGACGGCGGAAGGATCGTGACGGTGCTGTCGACGAAAATCTGGCTTCTCGGATTGCTTTTGGTTGCCGCGATGTTGTTTTGGTCGCCCAGCCCGATATTGATTCTGATTCTATTGTTTGGTTTCTTCACCTGGTGGAGCCGGACGCGGGAAACCTTCAAAGCCAGAGTGCTTTCGTATCGGAAGGAAGGGCTTCAATCGTTTATTAAGGAAACCCGGGAACTGTTGGACGAACTGTTCTTCATGCGGGTGGATGAGGAAGGCCGTCCTGAGCCCATCCTGATTAGCGAGATGCGGTTGTTTCGTTTAAGAGAGGCGCGCAATCGTGTTGAAACGTTGAAAGACCAGCTTAAGAAGACTTCTTCATTTGCGATTCCTTTTCTGCAGGATGAGAAGAAGCTGCGAAGAAAACGGTTGGAGATTGAGTTGGATTATGTGATGAAAAAGATTCATTTCCTCGACGGTTTTTCCACCGCTTATGACTCGATGAAGCGGAAAATTTCCGAGGCTGAGCGGGATGTACGAAGAATAGAGGAGGAATTGGAACGTCTGCGCACTTATTATGAGGC
>DASVCO010000144.1:0-3889 GCA_036381575.1 Caryophanales bacterium | reverse complement strand
CAATTTCGTTAGCAGCGGCCAACGCCTTCATTTCTTCAAGCATCTTTTGAAAGAGTCTCAATGTTTCCGGACTTTCACGGACCTTCCCTATCGGCAGGCGACTGGCCGTGGTAATTCCTGAAAAGGCGGTAATAAAAGTATACTTCTGCCACATATCACGTAAGATGTCGCTGCTGTTTTTTACATTTAAATTGGCCGCGCTTAACGTTGTTTCCAACCTCCGGCAAAATTCTTCTTGGGTGCCTTGCAAATCTCCGAACACGAAATCATGCTGCTTGCTTGTTTGCACAATTCCACCGTTTTCATCGAGAGTGCTGATAATAAAGGCCAAGCCGCCAAGAACATTTTCTTTTCCGAGTGCTTCCTCAAACAACTGAAAATGTTCCATCCCGTTTAAAAATGGCAGGACCTTCGCTCCCTTTGCAGCGAGTGTTCGCAATTGCGGTAAGGCGCCTTCAACCTGATAGCCTTTAACAGTAACAATGACAAGATCACATTCGGAAATTTGTTCGGCATCCGTATGTAATGGGATCGACTCAGTAGAGTAGTCCCCGTGGACGCTGTTGATCCGCATCCCATTTTTACGCAGTTGTTCAGCACGCCTCTCACGAACCAAAAAAGAGACAGGTACACCAGCTTCTTCCAATCTTCCTCCGATATAACCACCAACCGCACCTGCACCGAGAATCACTATGTTCATTTTCCGCCTTCTCCTTCCTTAGACTGTTACCTGGTAAAGATGGCCCGCAACCCGTTCGAGTGCTGCAAAGTCGTTAATATCCTCCTCAAGCAACGGAACTCGGATTTTCTCTTTATCAGGGAAAGTTTCGTCGATCATGGCGAGATATTCTTTCTCGCGTTCTTTCCGTTTTCGGAAAAAGGTTCCGTCGACCTCGTCCGGCAACACCTTGTTAATCACAAGTGTTTCGACAGCCAAATCATGATGGGCTAACTGGTGGATCGCCTTTTTTGTCTCCAAAATTGGCAGCCGTTCAGGGTTGAGGACAAATACAAATCCGGTCTGCCCGGCATCGAGCAAGATCTCTCGCACAGCCGCAAATCGTTGTTTCCGGCGATTTAGAATGTCGTAAATCGGGTCGTCTTGCACCTCTCCGTCACCGAGCCACTGTGAGTAATCCTTTTTGAATTTTTCACGCCGCTCCAACATTCCTTCAATCCAAACGCCCATCAATTCCGGTAAGGTCAACAGCCTTACGGTATGGCCGGTTGGAGCAGTATCGAACACAATAGTATCATATTTCTTTCTCTCATCGAGAATCAAGGAAACGATCCGGTCGAACATTGCCGCCTCGTCCGCGCCGGGAGCCGAGCTGGCCATATCAATTTGCCGGTACACCTCTTCTTTCATTTTCGGCTTGACCAGATATTTCAGATTATCCTTCACGGATGCGATATAGTGTTTCGACTCTTTATCTGAATCCACTTCGTAAGCCGAAAGATGTTCTCCGACCTTTTTAGCCTTTCCGCCAATTTTGCAACCGAAAATATCTCCTGTATTATGAGCGGGATCAGTGGAAACAAGCAGGGTTTCCCGTCCTTGATTGGCACATGCCAGCGCAAACGCTGCAGAAGAAGTGGACTTGCCGACACCACCCTTTCCACCGAAGAATACAACTTTTTTATCTGTAATGGTACTCATTAGCCTCACCCTTTAAAACCATCATTTTATAGAATAAAAACCGGCGCACGGCCGGTCAATCAAGATATGCTTAACAACAGCGAATGCCTTCAAGCGGTGATTTTTCCATCCCCATTCGTTTATGCCACTCATGGAAACGCTCCACGATCATGGGGTATAACTCCAAAGTGTAGTACGAAACTGGATTGGGGATCCCGAGCATTTCCGAAAAACAAAGCAGCAAAAACAAATCATCTTCGTCGCGAATTTCTCTTTTGACCGCGGCCCGATGTTCAAGACTGATCACCTGATCATAAAAATCCAGCATTTTTTTTATAGAAAATTTCCCGGAAGAAACCATATTACGCCTCTCCTTTCTCCCGAATTGCTTGTACCCTGGTGAGAATTTCATCTTTATTCAACGTCTGGTCACTGTTGATCCAAAGGCCGTTGTAAAAAAACGCCCCTCGCCGAATTCCAAGAAACAGGGATCGGCCAAATTCCTGAAAACCGATAGAACCTTTCTTCCATTGTTTGAGTAAATAAGCGGCAATGGAGAAATGATTTCGCGGATCAAGAAAAAGAATGGAAATACCGTCCCCATAAACTTCATCAATTTTACGATAAACCGCTCCGATTTGTTCCATTTCCACTCGAACTTCAGAGAATGTGTCACCCATACTGATGAACCCGTCATCAGTTACACCACCGCATCAGTCACCACCGATCATCGGTGTAAGACGGATCACCATAATCTCATCTTTCATCAGTTATTCCTCCCCGTTTGGTTAAGTTGGATAACAAACTCAGCCTCTTATTATTTCATTGTATTCGCAGGAGAAGGAATTCTTGAATGCAAAAATAAAGCCAGAAAGAATCGGCCGACTTTCTGACCGATCCTTCTACCATTTTTAGGACTTGGGATTCAAATTGTCATATTTCGACTTGCTTGAAAATACCATAAAGGCTTCTACCATTACCCACAAGGCAAATACAAGAATCAAAAATCCGAAAATGAACAGCAAAGGCTTGAAATCTCCGTTTGGCGCCAGACCCAGCCAATCGAAAAATACCTGCTGGATCATTGCCCATACCGTCATAAACAGTAGAAACACCATTGGAACAAGTGTATAAATGTAGTTTCGACCCTGTTTGTGCAGCCAAATCGAAATGAGCATGAGACTGATACCGGCCAAAAGCTGGTTACTTGTACCAAACAATGGCCAGATCAAATATCCGCCGGAACCGAAGCCTTTCGGGCCTTGCGGCAACAAGGTCAACGCGGCACTGGCAATGACCGCTATTGAAGTCGCTACATGTGTTTTCGACAAAGAAGGCAACTTGTATTCGCTTCCAATTTCAGAAATGATATAGCGCATTAATCGTACCGAGGTATCAAGAGAGGTCGCCGCAAAACTGATGACGATAACCGCCACAATTGTTTCCGCGACCCCGGCCGGAATGCTGAGCCCTGTGGCAAGCTGCCCTGCGCCGGCAACGAAGTTATTCAACCCGTTGGCACCGGCTTCCGCAAAACTACTGTAAGACTGTTTGAATGCTCCAGTAGACGGAAACAATGTCACAACAGCGATAATCGATACGAGAGCAAGCGAACCTTCCCCAATGGCTCCCAGATAACCGACAAAACGGGCGTCCTTTTCATTATTTAGCTGCTTCGAAGAAGTTCCAGAAGAAACAAGCCCATGGAAACCGGAGATAGCCCCGCACGCAATCGTAATAAACAACAGCGGAAACCACGAAACATCAGCACCCGGGTTTGTGGCCGGAGCCGTAATGGTTGGATGAGAGAAGATCAACCCCAAATACAACAGAAGCAATCCGACAACCAACTGGTGTGAATTAATATAGTCACGCGGCTGCAATAATTTCCACACCGGCATCACTGAAGCGATATACACATAAATCATCAAAATCACAATCCACACGAAAAACGCCATTGCATGGCCATCAAGCCCAAACATAACCGGATTGTCGGCTCCCCCGAAATAACTGATCAAATCAATTTGCAAAGCCGGTACATAACTGGCAAGCACTGCCGTTCCGTACATTACAATTAATGCGGCGACGGACGGTAAAAGCATATTCCCGCTTTTTTTGTACACCGCATAGCCAATCCAGATCGCAAGCGGAATCTGAATAAAAATAGAAAGAACACTTGACGGAAAAGTTACAAATAGATTGGCAATGGCCCATGCAAACACAGCATTGACCATCAACACAAGAATGAGA
>DASVCO010000143.1:0-3371 GCA_036381575.1 Caryophanales bacterium | reverse complement strand
TCTGGCAAACGCGTCAATGACAATGCCTTTGTCAAGGATTCGGTCAATCACCTCTGCAAGACTGGAACTATCGGTGCTTTTCTGGACAGTCATTCTATCAATCTCCTCTCCTGGAAATGAAATCGTTTCTTATATCTTGTTTGTGGAGGATTATACCCTGCTGAACCACCACTCGAAACATTAACTGGATAAAATTGTTTCGATTCATCCAATATCTTCAAAACACATGAGCGGATCATAAAACGTTGTAATAATAAAATCCCCGCCCAAAAGTATTTGCAGACAAATGACACATGTTTATTAAAAAACAAGTAAGTTTGTTACGTTCACATGACCGTTTTTTCAAGCCTCAAGTCCGAATCTTCGAAGCCAAAAAACCTATATTTTGATTTTCGCGCATATATTTTGACTTTCGTGCATATATTCTGGTTTTCGTGCAATCACCCTAAACAGCCATCAAATACATCGTGATCCAGGCAAGGAAATCATGATTCTGGCTATAAAAAAACCAAACTCCGCAAAAAAGCACAAAAATGTTCCTGTTTGCTATGTGGATCAGCCGCCCAAAAAACAAAAAAGAGCACCCCGGATCAACATCATGATCCGAGGCCTTCCCATGTCTGTCAAAACTTCGTTTTGTTGGAGAATTGCTGAAACACCCTGTCCTTCCCTACGGGGTAAACCTCCCGCCCTGCGATCCAATTGAGAATCCTTTGATTCCGCTTAACCGATAACCACAGATTAGTCGCTCCTGTGCCGTGTGAATGCTCCAGATTTGTCAAAGTGAAAAAGGCATTCGGCCGTTCCTGCTTGAAAACCAGCCGGTAGTCTTCCGTCACCTTAAACCGCTTCTCATCTTCCCAGACAATATCCTCTTTAAAGCGATCAAACCATTCCGGTATGTCAGGTTTGTATCCGGTTGCCAAAATCACCTTTTCTGTCTCATGTTGAAAGGTTTCATCCTCCTGCCATTGCCGCAACGTGAGTCGATAGCCTTCCTCAATCGCGTCAAGACAGCTCGCCTCAGTCAAAGGTTGAATGGTGACAGGCGAGGTTTCCTGATAAATGGTGCGCCGATACAGAAGATCATAAATAAGATTAACCGTCTCCGGCTCAATCCCTTTACGTAATTGGCTGAATGTTGGGAGTGCCTCCAGCCGTTGCTCGAATGATAAGTTGTGAAAGTACCCCACATAGTCCGGAGAAAACATTTCCTGCGCCAGCTTGGCTGATTCCAGTTGAAAAAATCCCGAGGACCTTGTAAACCACGCCAGCTTGTAGCCGCAACGTTCTTGATCTTGCAGCAGGTCATAAAAAACCTCCGCCGCGCTTTGCCCTGAACCAATCACCGTAATGTCGCCCGCCTTTTTGAGTGAAGGTTCTTGAAACAAATAATAGCTTGTATGTAACACATCCGTTTCCGGCCATCCTTCAAACCCTTTCGGAATATTAGGGGCACTTCCAGTTCCGAGCACCAGATGGCGGGCATAATAATGCTCTGTTTCCTCCGTTTGTTTATTAAACACTTGCACCTCATAATAAGGAGTTTCGCTCCCACC
This sequence comes from Caryophanales bacterium, assembly GCA_036381575.1. Taxonomy (GTDB): domain Bacteria; phylum Bacillota; class Bacilli; order Bacillales; family DASSOY01; genus DASSOY01. The sequence continues at coordinate 1,812 of DASVCO010000143.1, read as the reverse complement.
ATACCTTACATCCTCCACACGCCTTCCGAAAAGGCAACGGTCCAGAAGAGAGGCCACCCACTGGGCATAGCGATTGTATTCATTTCGGGGTATGTTAAACTCCCTGAAAAGATAATAGGAAGAAAGACGGCCATGTTCATGAAGGTAATTTAAAAAGCTGTAAGGGCTTTTCGGATCTGCTGCAGTAACAAGATCCGCCAGAAACGGAACTTGCAGGTCGGTCCCGTCAATCAGCATTCCCGGATGCCAATCAAATTTCAAGTGTTGTTCAAAAAAGAGGCCCTCCACCCCATCCACCTGCTCAGACAAGGCAGCCAGGCTTAAATTAAATGGCCCTATGCCTATACCGATAAAATCATATATTTTGCTATCCGCCATACTGACACATCCTCCAAACCGCATCACATAGTTTGAAGGACGCCCATCTTAACCAGAATGGACGCCCTTTTTCTGTTAGCCGATCTCAACTGGATCCTTCCTGAAATCAAAGACCTTTTCACCGTCCAACCAGGTTTCCAGGACCTTGATGTCTTTCAATTGTTGAGGCGCCACATCCCTTGGATAATCCGAAAGCAAAATGAAATCGGCGGCATATCCTTCTTCTAATTTTCCTTTTTGGTTCTCCTGAAATTCCAAATAAGGCGGGGTTTCGGTATATGCTTGATAAATCACATCAAGCGGCAATTTCTCACCTGGCATCCACCCGCCTTCAGGGTTCCCATTTTCATCAGTTCGGTTAACAGCCGCGAAAATGCCGATCCACGGATTCAGCGGGCTGATCGGGCTGTCTGAACTTCCCGTGAACGGAATGCCTTCCCGATAAACGGTTCCCCAGGCATCACAATACGGCGCCTGTTCTTCACCGCTCCATTTTACTTTCTTATCGTACTCGCCCATCAGGAAACTCGGCTGAATTTCCACATACGGCTTCACTTTCTTGAGCCGCTCGATCAAATCGGGAGCAAGCGTCTGAATATGAATGATTCTATGGCGCATCCTTCCGGCTCCGACCTGCTCAATGGCATTCACCGCCTGTTCCACAGCCGCGTCCCCGATCGCATGCATTGTCACCTGCATATCGTTTTCATCGGCAAGGCGGACCATGCGATTCAAATGCTCTTGTGAGTAGACCGGTGTTCCCGATGTGTCCGGCCGATCATGGTAAGGCTTCCTCATCGCGGCTGTATGAAGCCTTTGGGTGCCATCCAGAAAGATTTTGATGGCGCCGACTTTCACACGTTCGCTGCCGTCTCCCGTTCGTTTGGACGAGGACTCTAAGAAACTCTGAATATCCTCCAAATGATATACGTAGTGATGCAAATGGACTTTAACCGGCAGCTCTCCATTGTCTTCAAGGGTTCTGTATCCCTGCCAAACCCGCTCATAGGATCCTGTGAAATTCAGATCGTCGGTATGAATAGAAGTAATCCCATGCCTCAACAAATGGGGAATGGCATCCTCAACGGCTTCCTTGACCTCCTGGGCGCTTCTTTGGCGAAAGTGAAATTTCATAAAATGAACCGCAGTATCTTTAAAACGACCGGTCCAATTCCCGTTTTCATCTTTCTCGATAAAGGGACCGTGATATTTGGCCAGCTCCTCTTCCTGCTTTACAATATTCAACGCCTTATGGTTTACCACGCATTCATGGCCGTCATCATGAAGAAAGAAAGCCGGTTCATCGAGTTCCAGCTCATCCAGGTCATCCGCCGTAAGCAGATGATCAAGATCACTGAATTGATCGTCCACCATGCCATTTCCGACAACCCAATCATATTCTTCAAGCTGATCATAGTGGTTCAAAACAGTCTG
>DASVCO010000142.1:0-2415 GCA_036381575.1 Caryophanales bacterium | reverse complement strand
AAGCCAGAGAATTGTCCGCCATTGTCAATGCGTCGATCCCCGCTTTTTTCAATGCCTTCGCCCCTTCAAGAAAGCGATCGATCTTTAACTTTTTCGGGGGATCAAGTTCTACAATGACCGATTTCTTCTCCCGGGCAATTTCATGCAATCCTGCCTCACCTTGCTGTGTATTCTCATTAACCGAAACCGGTGTCTCGGGTTTTCGCACCTGTTTTTCCTGAACTGGTTCAAGTCCTGCTGTGCTTTTGGCCATGGCTTCAACCAATTCCGGACTGGTTCCGCAGCAACCGCCGATCAGCCGCACTCCCTGGCTGTGAAAAGCCCTGGCGCTTTCTCCGAAATAGGCAGGATTTGCATTGTAAACAAGCTTTCCGCCAACATATTCCGGCAGGCTGGCATTTGGATATGCCGAAAGGTAGGCATGCTTTGGAATAGGAATTTCCTCGAACGCCTGGATCATATGGTGGGGGCCAAGCCGGCAATTCAATCCGATGACATCAGCACCCAATGATTCCAGTTGCTGAAAAGCATCGGTCAAAGATGTCCCGTCCTGCAAGGTTCCGGGTTCATGAAGCGAGACATTGACGATAAGGGGCAGACTTGTCGACTTCCTGGCAAGCGCCAGCACCTTTTTTAATTCATCCAGATCATAATAGGTCTCCAACAAAATTCCATCTATATTTTCCGATAATAAATCAAACAATTGCTCCTGAAAGCTGCATTCAATGTCTTCGATCGTCGCAGTGCCTTTCTTTATCCCGCGGATGCCTCCCATTGTTCCCAATACGTAAGCTTTTCCAGCAGACGCTTCGTTTGCAAGCCGAACCGCTTCTTTATTAATTTTCTTCACGTTGTCTTCAAGCCCATGGCGGGCTAACTTCAATCCGTTAGCCGCGTAAGTGTTCGTCTGAATGACATCTGCGCCGGCATTTACATAAGCTTGATGGACAGCCTTCACCTGTTCCGGATGTGAAAGGTTGAGCTCTTCAAAACAAGCATCGATGCCGTTGGCATATAACAATGTTCCCATTGCGCCGTCCGCAATTAAAACACGATTCTGCAAATCTTCCAAAATTCCCATAGGTTCCCTCTCCAGTCTGGATGTGAGAGGTTAGAAGCTAGAGAAACCTCTCATTTTTTTATGAAAGTTCTGTTCCACATGACTACCTCGTAATCGGCGCTTTTGCCTTTTGATGGGCCAATGCTTCTTCAAAATCGGCAATCAAATCGTCCGGGTTTTCAAGGCCCACTGACAGCCGCAATAACCCGTCCGTAATTCCTCTTTTTTCACGTTCTTTTTTCGGCATGGAGGCGTGCGACATCCTCGGCGGATAAGATAAAATCGATTCCACCGCTCCCAGGCTGACCGAAAACACCGGAATCCGCACCCTTGACTTCAAATCACGGACTGCATTCTCATCACGTAATTCAAATGACAAAACAGCACCGGGACTATCACTTTGATTGACATCGTAACGTTCACCTGAATGAGACAAAAGCCCTGGATAATAGACCTTTTCAACAACCGGATGGCGGGATAAATATTCGGCCACTTGCCAGGCGGTAGCTGAAGATTGTTTCATGCGCACACTCAGAGTCTTTAACCCTCTTAAAACCAGCCAGGAATCCTGTACCCCCAGAATCGAGCCAAACGAGTTTTGTAAAAAACCAATCCGTTCCGCAAGTGACTCATCTTTCACAATCGCCAGCCCCGCCACCACATCGCTGTGGCCCGCAATAAATTTCGTCGCGCTGTGCAAAACGACATCTGCTCCAAGTTCCAACGGCCGTTGTAAAGCCGGCGTTAGAAAGGTATTGTCGACGAATGTCATACAGCCATTCTTCTTAGCAATTCGCGAAATTTCCCGAATGTTCGTGATTTTTAACAGAGGATTAGACGGAGTTTCAACATAAACCACCTTTGTGTTCGGGCGAATATTTGCAGCCACCTTACGGGAGTCGGTCATGTCGGTAAAAGTATATTCAATCCCGAAGCGTGGCAAAACTTCTGAAACGAGTCGAAACGTTCCGCCATAAACATCCTCTGAGATCAGAACGTGGTCACCTTTTGACAACAGCAGAAAAGCCGTTGAAATGGCAGCCATGCCTGAAGCAAACGCAAAGCCTCTCACCCCGCCTTCCAGTTCGGCGATCACCTCTTCAAGCGCTTCCCTCGTCGGATTCCCCGAACGGCTGTAATCGTATCGGCCAAACGAGTCAAAGTCGAATTGATGGAAGGTGGAGGCATGTTGAATCGGAACGCTCACCGCCCCAGTCTGCGAATCGATCTTATGCCGATTGTGCAATAACCGTGTCTGAAAACTAAGCTGGTCTTCACTCATCAATCTGTGCCCTCCTTACTTCTTTTTTATTGCACCAAGCCGGTTATTCAATTTTCCAGTTCAATAAAAATTC
>DASVCO010000141.1:0-3156 GCA_036381575.1 Caryophanales bacterium | reverse complement strand
TTCCGCCTTTTTAAACGGAGGCGCGACCTTGTTTTTCACAACTTTGATTCTCGCACGGTTGCCTACCATCTCATCGCCTTTTTTCAAGGTTTCAGCCCGGCGCACTTCCAATCGAACAGAAGAATAGAATTTCAAAGCCCGGCCGCCCGGAGTCGTTTCTGGATTCCCGAACATTACTCCGACCTTCTCGCGAATTTGGTTGATAAAGATCGCCATCGTCTTGGACTTGCTGATCGCACCGGAAAGTTTCCGTAACGCCTGGGACATTAAACGCGCCTGGAGTCCAACGTGCGAGTCGCCCATCTCTCCCTCAATTTCAGCACGAGGCACAAGAGCCGCTACAGAGTCAATCACGACGATATCCACCGCCCCGCTGCGAACGAGCGCCTCAGCGATCTCCAACGCCTGTTCACCCGTGTCAGGTTGTGACAACAGCAGTTCATTTGTATCGACGCCGAGTCTTTCCGCATAGACCGGATCAAGAGCATGTTCCGCGTCAATAAATGCTGCTTGTCCACCGTCCCTTTGCACCTCGGCAATTGCATGGAGCGCAACTGTCGTCTTACCGGAAGATTCCGGGCCGTAAATCTCAATAATCCGTCCGCGTGGGTAGCCGCCAACACCGAGAGCCACGTCCAGTGTCAGTGAACCGCTGGAGACAGCAGACACCTTCCTGTCGGCCTGCTCCCCAAGCTTCATGATTGAACCTTTCCCAAACTGTTTTTCAATTTTATTTAATGCTTGATCCAATGCCGCTTTTCGATCATTACTCATTTCATCACCCCTTAATTATTCAAGAAACCCCAAAAACCAACTGTCCTTCTCATAAATTTTACTTTTCGGGGCTACCTCTATGATAGCTTGTTTTTCTATGTTTGCCAACCATTTTTCGAACATTTATTCGCGAAAAATTCAAGGGCCTCGACTCCGTACAACAACACAAACCAATGGCATTTATCTGCCTCCCGCCTTCAACAATTGAAAGAATCCATGTTTCATAGTTTGACTGCGAATTCGTCCTCTGCCTCCCGCGAGCAGTAATGAATGAACCCGAACAGGGGCGCCGTCTTCAGCAATTCCAATATAAACTGTACCGACCTCTTTATCTTCGCTTTTGTCGGGCCCGGCGACACCTGTGAAACTTATGCCGATATCGGCACCAAGCAACTCCCGAACATTCTCTGCAAGTGCCTTCGCACAAGCTTCACTGACCGCACCATCCTTTTCCAGAACCGTGTCCGGTACTTTCAGCACATTTTCCTTAACCTCGTTCGTATAACAGACAATTCCTCCATTGAAAACACCCGAAGAACCAGACAAGTCGGTCAATGTTTTGCTGAACCATCCCCCGGTCAGGCTTTCAGCACAAGCAATCGTGCGTCCACTGTCCAGTAACCGTTTGAAAACTTCATTTTCCAACGTTGTATCTCCATATCCGTAAAAATAATCGCCGACGCGGGATAAAATCGTCGTTTCAAGGGAATCAATCAACCGATAGGCTTCTTCTGAGGTAGAGCTTTTGGAAGTAAGACGCAAGGTGACCTCACCAAATCCGGCCAGCGGGGCTATAGTCGGGTTCGTTTGCGCATCAATTAAATCAAGAATTTTCGTTTCAAGTTGAGATTCTCCAATTCCAAAAAAACGCAGAACCCTGGAGACAATATGTTCACGGGTATGAAAGCCCTTCTGTAAATAAGTTGTGCCGTAATTGAGGAACATTGGTTTCAATTCACGCGGCGGTCCGGGAAACAGCATATACTTTTTGCCTTCAGCCTCCAACGCCATTCCGGGTGCCATGCCGTGATCATTCGCCAAAACACTGGACCCTTCGATCACAAGTGCCTGTTTTTTGTTGTTTTCCGTCATCACCCTTTTGGTTTTTCGAAAATAATCTTCGATGGCTTCCATTGCTTTCTCATCGTAAACAAGTTCCCTGCCAAGTGATTTTGCGATGGTCTCTTTAGTGAGATCATCCTTTGTCGGTCCCAGCCCTCCGCTGAAAATAATTAAATCGGCCCGTTCCTGGGCATGAGCAATGGCATCGCTGAGCCGTTCCCGATTATCTCCGACAACGGTATGGTAGTAAACGTTAACGCCAAGACCTGCAAGCTCTTGGGAAAGAAACTGCGCATTCGTGTTGGCGATTTGCCCGAGCAACAGTTCGGAGCCAACGGCAATGATTTCCGCATCCAAAGGTTATCCTTCCTTTCTTGAAATTAGGGAAATTTAAGATATAAAGTATAACGCAGAGAGGGGGACAGAAAAGAAAAAATGAGGAGTTAGCCGGGGCGAGGCCCGGCTTCGAACGTTGGGCATTCAAATTAATGGATTAAGCTTCCTGAAACTATGATTGCTGAAAAAACACTAATATTATTTTAGCACAACGTGCTTATTTTTGACAAAATAATCCCAGCCAGAAAGAATCGTCATGATGACAGCCAGCCACAAACATAAATAAGCAAAGGGGAAACCGATGGCAGCGAATAAAATGTTATGTAACAACAGAGCGGCAACCGCGACAATTTGGGTGGTTGTTTTCCATTTGGCGATTTTGCTTGCCGCAATGACATCGCCATTGGCCGCAGCAATCTGGCGTAAACCCGACACGGCGAATTCTCGCGCAAGAATGACAATCACCATCCATGCAGGGGCAAAACCTAATTCCACAAGTGCTATGAGGGCCGCTGTAACCAATAATTTGTCGGCGAGAGGATCGACGAATTTGCCAAAGTCGGTCACCAGCTTAAGTTTCCGCGCATAATAGCCGTCAAGCCAGTCGGTACATGAGGCTACAATGAAAATGATACCAGCGATAAAATGCGTCAGGGGAATCGAAATTTCGATAAACCCGATTTCTCCCCAATCCATCGGCGCAAGCAAAATGATCATAAAAATCGGGATTAACGCCACGCGAGAAAGTGTGATTTTATTCGGTAGGTTCCACATAAGTTCTCCTTTGGCTACGATGCATTATCGGATTTTTGAAAGGTAATCCAGAATTTTTGGAAAACCTTGTCACTTGGATAGTTAAACGCCTTTCCGTTAATATACATCTCAACGTGCGGTGTGCTTCCGATTTTCAGAAATACCTGTTGGTTCCCAGTTAAATTCTTAGTGATGGTATCGCCCGGCTTTGTCGGCCCGTAAAAATATTTC
>DASVCO010000140.1:0-8505 GCA_036381575.1 Caryophanales bacterium | reverse complement strand
CCAACCGATCCGAAGGGCCGTTGAATGTAATTTATTAGAAGAGGAAGATAAGGAAGCCGACTACGACAATGAGAAACTGAGTTTTGCCATAACCCCTTATGAAATCAAGACCTTTAAAGTTTGGTTAGGGCAATAACAGGCAGAATGCAAAAAGGTACATCAATTTAAATTGGATCAAATGTTGATAAAAGGCTCCTTCTCTTTCTAAGGATGTCGATGAATTTCGGTAGGGACGCAAGATGAAACCTATTTATAAGAAGGAGGAATTAATGTGGTGAAGGTGGCGATGATAGGGGCCGGAAGCATCGGGTTTACACGCCGATTGATGATGGACATTCTAGCCGTAGAGGAATTACGGGACACCGAGTTTCATTTCATGGATATCAACGAAGAGAACCTGGAAATGGTCACGAATCTGTGCCGTCAAATGATTGAGTCTAATGGTTTGCCGGCAGTCATTCATTCGACAACCAATCAACGGGAAGCAATCCGCGGAGTAGATTATGTTTTTTGTACCGCTCGTGTGGGTGGACTTGAGGCCTTCAAGCATGACATTGAAATTCCGTTAAAATACGGCGTTGATCAGTGTGTGGGCGATACACTTGGGCCGGGTGGTGTCTTTTTTGCACTCAGAACCATTCCGGTTTTACTCGATATCGCGAAAGATATGCGTGAAGTCGCCCCGAAAGCGTTGCTTCTGAATTATTCCAATCCGATGGCGATGAACACATGGGCGGTTCGGCGAGCTGGAGGTGTTCGTGTGATTGGTTTGTGCCACGGGGTGCAGGGAGGCCACCAACAAATTGCAAAAGCGCTCGGTTTGCCGAAAGAAGAGGTTGATTTCATTTGTGCCGGCATCAACCATCAAACGTGGTACATCAAGGTGACACACAGGGGGAAAGACATGTTGCCGTTTTTGCTTGAAGCGTTTGAGAAACACCCCCGGTTGTCGAAAAAAGAACCTGTTCGGATCGATGTCTTAAAACGATTCGGTTATTATTCCACTGAATCCAACGGCCATCTCAGTGAATATTTGCCGTGGTACCGGAAGCGTAAGGGTGAAATCGACCGTTGGATCGATTCAGCGGAAGATCTTGGAGGACGTACTGCCGGATATTTGGAGCATTGTCTTGCTAAAACGGATGAGTATCGCAAAATGTATCCGAAATGGCTGGGCGGGGAGGCGGAATATATTCGGTTGGGAGAACGTTCTGAGGAACATGGTTCTTATATTATCGAGGCGTTGGAAACGGGCCGTTCATATCGGGGCCATTTCAATATTGAAAATCAAAATCTGATTACGAATCTGCCGAACGGCAGTACCATTGAAATACCCTGTTATGTTGATGCGACCGGTATTCATCCGACGTGTGTCGGGGATTTGCCGTTGCAGTGCGCGGCTACTTGCAGGTCCAGCATTAGTGTGCAGGAAATGGCGGTTGAAGCAGCTCTGAGAGGAGATCGGGAACTGGTAAAACTCGCTGTTCTACACGACCCACTGACGGCTGCTGTTTGCAATACAGAGGAAGTCTGGCAAATGTGTGACGACATGTTTGCGGCTTTGGAGAAATGGCTGCCGCAATTTAACGGAGAAGGACGCAAGTGGCCGGATATTCAGAATCCGGGACTGAACAGGGAACCGAAGAATTCCGGAAATTGGCTGCCCCCTTCAATGGAAGAAGGATTTTCCTATGATGACGGCCGTGATCGGCTGACGGTTGGACACAAAGATTCATAGAAATCAGTTTCTCTGCAAGGAGAACAAGTGAAAGGTGACGTAAGCCATGAATGTTGTGGTCATTTTGATGGATACGCTTCGAAGGGATCATTTAGGCTGCTACGGGACGGAAAAGGCATCCGTTTACTTGGAAAATCCCATCCAAACCCCGAATCTTGACCGTTTTGCGGAACGGGGAACCGTTTTCGAGCAGGCGTTTCTCGGAAGTTTTCCCTGTATGCCCGCGCGAAGGGATTTTTGGACCGGCCGTTATGAGTTTCCCTGGCGCGGTTGGGGACCCCTGGAAGACTATGATGTTGATTTTATCAATTTGTTAAGGTCTTACGGCTGGATCAACATGTTGATCAGTGATCATTATCATGTTCTTGAAAGAGATGCGGGAAACTATCATTTCGGGTTCAACGGTTGGGATATGGTCAGGGGACAGGAGCATGATCCGTACGTCACCGATCCACTTCAGGACGGTACAAAAGAAAGATTGGATCACGGCAGGAGCGGCGCCTGGTATTTGCATCAAAAAAATAAACGTGGTGAACGCAAAGCAGAGGAAGACTTGTATGCGCCACAGGTTTTCCGCCGAGTGTCTTCGTGGCTGGAAAGGAACGCGGCACCTGACATTCGCCGTAATAAGCCGTTCTTTTTAATGGTGGAGTGTTTCGATCCTCATGAGCCATGGGATCCACCTCTTCATTATGTGGAACCCTTTGATCCCGGTTATCGTGGAAAACGTCCCCATAGCCCGGTTTACGGTACAGCTAATCGCTTTAGTGATGCTGAACTTCGTCAGATGAGAGCGTTATATGCCGGAGAACTGACGATGGTGGACCATTGGTTTGGGCGTTTTCTCGAAAAGGCCGATCAATTGGATCTATGGCAGGATACCTTGATTGTTGTAACAACCGATCACGGCTTTTTCCTTGGTGAACACGATCTTATCGGGAAGCCCGAGTTGGTTCCTTTGTATTCGGAAATGTCACACATTCCGTTGATGATGTACCATCCTGAAGGTCGTTCCGGTCAGCGATCGGGTGATCTTGTTCAGCTTGTGGATCTTTTTCCAACTGTGATGGAATCTCTGGGTCTTTCATTGCCTGAAAGAACAACAGGTAAGATGATCCCGGGACAGGGGAACCGGAAAGCATGGGAAGGCATTCAGGCTGATCGTCTTCATCTGCATGGGAAAAGCCTGTTGCCGCTGATTCGCGGGGGAAAGAGCCCAACACGCGAAATCGCTGTGACCGGAAAGTTCGGTGACGTGATCAGGATATGTGACGGGCAATGGTCTCTTTATTTAACGCCAAAAGGGGATCAGCCGCTTTACTGGTACGGAAGCCGTGAACCGGGTCGAACGTTTGCTGGGCGGCGAGGGAAATTTGACCCTAGGGAGGTACGATATCCGATCCAATATCCATCGGCAAAATATGAAAATGCTCTCTATGATCTAGTGACGGACTCTGACGAGTCAAGGAACGTCATTTATGAACAGATCATCCAACGCGAAAGGCTGGAAAAGTTGTTTGCCGGATGGTTAAAAGGGATCGAAGCACCCGGAGAGGTGGCCGATCGTTACGGGGTGAATACCACATGACTGTTTCTGTCAGGTGGTTACACGACGGTCAGACATATGAATTGAATGAGCAACAAACCTTGCTGCATGGCCTGTTGGAAAATGGTGTAGATCTTGCATTTCTTTGCATGTTTGGGCATTGCGGAACCTGTATGGCAAGGCTGGTCGAAGGGGAGGTCGAACATGATCAAGTTCCAGGTCTTTCGGAAGTAGAACGGCAAGCCGGTTGTATCTTATTATGTTCCAGCCGTCCCAAAAGCAGGCAATTGGTTCTGGATTTGATTTGCCCGTAGAACTGGAGGAGTTTCGAGTCAATTTTATGATTTTAAGGGAGGAATACGATTATTTCTGAAAAAGACGTCGCTTTTTACAAAGACAACGGATACTTGCTTGTGAAAGGTGTTTTCTCGGCTGAAGAGGTTGGCCAAATGCGGGATGCCGTGGGAAAAACGATTGAAAAAGCTTCCCGTGCATCGGTCGATCAAAATCACACGTGGGAAGGGGATTATCTGCCCGAGGAAGAGCGGAAGAAACTGGTCTTGAAGGGGTTCCACAACCTGGAATATCATGATTCTTCTTTTTTAAGGGCGATTACGCACCCGAACATGGTGGCGGTACTGTCAAAATTAATTGGGCCGAACGTACAGCTTCATCATTCAAAAATGCTTGTCAAGCCTCCAGAAAAGGGCGCGGCGTTTCCGATGCACCAGGATTACCCCTATTTCCCGCATGAGAATCATTCGATGCTTGCAGCGAGCGTCCACCTTGATGACGCTGATGATCAAAACGGTTGTCTTCATGTGGTTCCGGAATCGCATAAACAAGGGGAGTTGTCCCACTTGGGACATTATCGTCTGGACCATCAGGAATATCCAATTGAAATGGGAACAGCTTGTCCTGCCGAGGCGGGTGACGTTCTGTTCTTCAATTATTTGACTATTCACGGATCGAAGCCGAACCGGAGCGATCGGACGAGAAGGAACGTTTTGTTCCAGTATCGCGATCCTGCCGATCCACCTACGGAAAAAGTTCATGTTGACTGGGGACAGGGGCTGATGGTCTGCGGGGAAAGTGCTTCTTTCAAAAATTATGATCCGAAAAGCATGATTGAACAAACAGTCTAAAAACTTCCTGGAGGATTTTCATGTGTGAACAGACTTTGTGGTCGATTGGTTCGAGTGACGGTCGTTCGGAACAATTGATAGATAACTATAAACAAACTGATGTTGTCGGCAGGGTGGTTTGGGACGCGGCCGAAGGAATTGAACAAAAATGGCCGCTGTTTCACCCGAGTGAGGCGGATCCGGATTCCGGTTACCGTCTTCATCCCTATCAGATTCTATTTGACCTGGACCACCAGCCTTCCGGCTCCTATGTCCTGGCCATACAATACCTTGTCATCGCCCCTCGACTTTCTTATATCGAGCTTGAGGTGAACGGGGTGAAAGGGCGCGCCTATTTGCGCCCTTCACCTTCTGAGTCCGGTGAAATCCGTCTTCATTCCGGGCTGCACACATCTATTTATTCAGAGGGAACCTGCGAGGTGGTTATCCCTGCGAAATGGCTTCACAAGGAAAGGAATTCGATTCAAATCGTGAGCCGTGACGGTGGAGAATACGTAGAAATCGACAATATTGAAAAAATCAAACGGCTTGACCGGATGGCCAATGGCGCGGGCTTTATCTATCAAATGGTTTCTTTCTCGAAGCTTGCTGAAAAACCGAGTGGGCCGATTGCCCGGTTGGATGTCAACCCTACCGTTTTGTACAAGAAAATGGCTGAGGGTCAGCTTGTCGAAAAAATCAAGGTTTTTTTGGAATTGAATGTACCGGTTTCCTCCGGTCAACTTTCGATCGATGTTGATCTTGGAACTCGGCAAAAAAGCCTGGTCCTGCCTGTGGAGGCAGCTTCTTTCGGTCATTTGCAGTTTGATTTTGAGCTGGAGGATGGAAGTGGCAGGGTGCCTTACACTGTTCAAGGAACTCTGGATAACCTTGATTTCCATAAGGAAGGCGTGATCCGGCGGCGACGTAAATGGAAAGTGTATCTTGCCCCTCATGCTCATACGGACATCGGTTATACCCACCGGCAGTGGGAGGTTGCCGAACGGCTTTGCCGCAACATCGACACGGCATTGGACCGGCTCGCACAGGATGAGGAATCGGCTTCGTCTTTTGCTTATCATATTGATGCTTCGTGGGTACTGGATACGTATTTGGCAACACGGAGTCCGGAACGAATCTGTGAGCTCATTGAGCAAATTAAGGCCCGAAAAGTCGGCATTCCCCACTCTTATGCGGATTTACTGACTCAGATTGCCTCCCTGGAGACATTAATTCGCAATGGTGAGGATACAGAGACTTTTTTGCGGCCGGAGGGGTTGCGCTCAGAATTCACTTCAATTGTGGACGTACCTTCAATGACCGGTTCTTTGCCTAAGGTTTTACAAGACTCGGGAGTGAAATATCTGGTCCATGCCAATAACCAGGATCGTGGCCCGTTCCGACTAAATGGCGGTTTACATAAAATTTCCCCTTATTATTGGGAAGGGCATACCGGTGGGAAAGTTCTTGTGTGGCTGGCAAAAATGTATTGTGAGCTCCGCAAAGTATGCGGCAGTCCGCCTTTGACAAATTCAGCAGAACGAGGATTGCAGATGTGGCTTGACGAATACGAGAACGAGAATTATGCCCCGGATGCTGTTTTGATGTATGGACAAGAAGCGGATAATACCGATATGGATCCTCAGCCCATTGATTTTGTGCGGGAATGGAACGAAAACTATGAGTATCCGAAACTGATTCCATGCGAAGTCCAGCAGTTTTTTGAATACGTGGAAGAACATTTTGGTGATCAATTGAAGACGGTAAAAGGAGACGGCGGCGGCTATTGGGAGGACGGGGCGGGTTCAACGATTGGACCGACGTTGAAAATTCGTGAGGCCCAAACCATGCTGCCGGCAGCGGAACGCCTGGAGTCCCTTGCAGTCATTCATCAAAGTGATTGGGCATATCCCGATAATCTTTTTGCAGAGGCATGGAAATCAACCTTGCAATTTGTGGAGCATACATGGGGAGCCTTCTTAAGCGGTCCCGACCCTGAAGCGTTGCTCCAGCAGGATCAATGGGAGGTTAAGGAACACTTCGCAAAGGCGGGTTATCTTGGTGCGAAAAGATTGCTGCATGGAGCCGCATCAAGGCACAGTTTATCCTGGCAAACCGAAGGCCGTGAAGTGGTTGCCTACAACCCGCACAGCTGGGAAATCAGCGGCCCGATTACGGTGGAAATCGCGTTGAGCGAACGCGTTCTTGATCCGGTGACTGGTGACGAAATGCCCGTTCGTTTGATAAAAGAAACAACCAGCCAGGCTGTTGTCGAAATATGGGTGGATAGGTTGCCCGGGCTCAGTTATCGGAGAATGATCTTGAAAGAAGCTGATCCGATAAAAATAAGCGAGGCTGGAAGAGGGACATCGGTCATAGAGAATTCCTTTTATCGGTTGACAGTAGATGTACAAAACGGTACGGTTTCAAGCCTCTTCGATAAAGAATTGGGGAGGGAGCTTGTCGATAAGGAAGAAAAATGGGGATTTGGAAAATTTCTTTATGCGGAAGGCGGAGAAGGCACCCGGTTAATGAGTAATCAAAATGACCTGCCTCAAGGCGATCCGCGGGTTCTGGACGATTTTTCTGTGTCCGATTGGCGTGTTTGTCATTTTGCCTCCGGTTCTTCGTTAACGTTAGTGGGAGCTGTCCCTTATGGTGAGATCGAAATCGAATGGGTTCTTCGTGATTATAAGAAACGGGTTGATGTTCGTTTTAATTATCGCAAGGAGGAGAGATTTGAAAAGGAAGCGGTTTACGTTGCTTTTCCCTGTGCATTGAAGGACGCGGAAGTTTTATCGGATTCTCAACTCGGTTGGGTCAATTGGAATCAGGATGAATTGCCGGGAGGCTGTAAAGAATGGCTGCCCTTGCAGACCGGTATTTTGCTCAAAGGAAAAAAAGCTGACGTTATGATTGCTTCCTCTGATATTCCGCTGTTTACGGTTGGCGATATCGTTCGCGGAAGATGGCCGAAGGAACTTGATTTAACGGGCGGAAGGATTTTTTCGTACGTATTGAACAACTATTGGCATACAAATTATAAAGCCTCGCAAGGCGGGGAAATTTCGTTTCGGTACTCAATTACCAGCTGTGAGGAGATTGCAAAAGACGCTGCGTTTCGTTTTGGTTCTGAGGTGAGCCGGCCCTTGTATGCGCAAAGGATAAGTTTTCAAGATTTTCGTGAAACAAAAGCACCTTATGAAAAAAATGACGGTGGCACTTTGGCGGAATTTGATTCTGAGCAAGTCATCCTGTCAACGATGAAAAAAGCCAGGTGGGAGGAAGGGTGGATTTTACGTTTCCAGGAAATTGCCGGAGGGAGTGAATCCGCCACTGTTCGGTTTCCGGGCAAGAAGATCAAAGCAGCCTGGGAGACTGACCTTCTGGAACGCAAGCAAAACAGAATGTCGGTAAATGAGGACGGAACTCTGACTGTGAGTGTTTCAGCGTGGAATCTTCAAACAGTAAGAATTATTTTCCGAGAGGGGAAATGAAAAATGGGTCAAATTCGAGTTGGCATGATTGGAACAGGTGGCATTTCACATTGGCACGCCAAGCAATTAGGGCAGTTGGATGAGGTAGAAGTCGTGGCGATTGCCGATCCAGTCGAAGGGAATAGAGAATTTGTCATCAACAAATATGGCTTCGGTTCCGCCAGGCAATTTGAGGATTACAAACAAATGCTCGATGAAGCGGATCCCGATGCAGTTGTGATTTGTACGCCGCATACGCTCCATGCTACCCATGTTATCGATGCGTTGAATCGTAACTGTCACGTGCTTGTCGAGAAACCGATGGCCTGTTCATTAGAGGAAGCGGAACGGATGATGGAAACAGCTAAACAGAACAACAAGGTGCTGCAAGTTTCCTACCAACGCCATTTTGAACCTGAATTTCTTTACATCAAACAGGCGATTGACGACGGAGCTATTGGAAAATTAACTACGGTAACGGCTTCGCTTTATCAAGAGTGGAAACAATTGTCTGCCGGAACGTGGCGGCAAGATCCAAAGCTATCGGGCGGCGGCATGTTAATGGATTCGGGCAGCCATATTATTGACGTATTGCTTTGGACGGTTGGGGCAACGCCGGTT
>DASVCO010000139.1:0-25556 GCA_036381575.1 Caryophanales bacterium | reverse complement strand
GATAAAAAGTTTGGAAATAGAGTTAAACATGTTTTAGCACATGCTGAACCAAATCCAAATAAAGCTAACCATACTGTATTTAATGTAAATAAGGATAAAATACTTTCCTTAGTTGATGAAGCATGGTTAAATAAAAAGTCTCCTTTAGCAAATGACCCAGGTGCTTATATAGTTCCAATGGGGAGGAATATAGGAACACAGGGTGAACAGTCAATTAAAATCATAGTAAAACCAGGAACTTCAAATATCATTACAGCTTATCCTGTAAAATAAAAAAATTTTTAAGAAAAGGAGGGAGAGTTCTTGCAAAAGAATAACAATATATCATTATTTGAGGGAAAAATTGTCTGTCCACGTTGTGATGGGAACGGATTGATTTATAAAGGAAAAATAACTGGATTAGACACTATTATCTATATCTGTGATGAATGTGAAGCAGCTTGGGACGAAATTTCAAATATCTCTTTAGATACCTTTTCTGATTTAACTTTATTTCTAGAGAAAAAGGGATGTCCAAATGAAGATGTTATAGACCTTGGATATGTGATGGTATAATTGATTGCTAACCGCAAGGTAATTTAACTTGCCTTGCGGTTCTTTTTAAACAAAGAAAACCCTAGGCTAGGCCTAGGGTTCCGGAAAGCTTTCAGCGATGTATCAAAAAAAGCCCCTCTTAGTGCTACAATAAATTTTGGTTCGCCAACCAAATTTATCGAACTAGGAGGGACCTTTTTATGTCATCTGACGCTAATAGTTTAGCACATACAAAATGGAGATGTAAGTATCACATTGTTTTTGCCCCCAAATATAGAAGACAAATCATCTATGGGAAGCTAAAAAGGGACATAGGGAAAATCTTAAGACAGTTGAGTGAGAGAAAAGGGGTTGAAATTATAGAGGCAGAAGCATGTAAGGATCATATTCATATGTTAGTCAGTATTCCTCCAAAAATAAGTGTGTCCTCTTTTGTTGGGTATTTAAAAGGAAAAAGCAGCTTAATGATATTTGATCGGCATGCGAATTTAAAATATCGATATGGAAACAGAAAGTTTTGGTGTAAAGGTTTTTATGTGGATACGGTGGGAAGAAATAAGAAAGTGATTGAAGAGTATATACGAAATCAGATACAAGATGATGTGGTGGCAGAACAAATAAACATGATGGAATATATAGATCCCTTTACGGGGGAAGAGGTGAAAAAGAAGAGGAAGAAAAAATAAAGAAGCCCTTTAGGGCTGGCCGGAAAAAGTAGTGCGGTTGGCGGAACCTTCAATGCCCTTTGAAGGGCTGGCCAGTAACAGAGGCTTTTAGCCGATGAACAAACCACCCGTTCACACGGGTGGTTTTGATTTGATTGTAAACGTCATTTTATCAGTTTATTCTTTAACCCTATATTCTCTCCCATTTACCACAGATATAATTAGAGCATACTCATCTTTCGTATATTCAAAGAACGCTTGGAACTTCTGTCACATCGTTTAAAATATAATCCGCACCGAGTTCTTCGAATTGGGAGCGGGCCTTCTGACCGGATAGGCCGGTTAATACCGCGGCGAAGCGAGCTCCGATACTTCTGGCGGCGTAGAAATCGGCTGGGGAGTCTCCAACAACCAGCAACTTATCACCGTCGTCAAATGGAAGTCTTGTCTCAATGACTTCCTGTGCGCTGTGTTCTTTGCCCAACCGTCCGTACACGAATGTGAACGGCTGTGGTTTGGAGAGCGGCGCTTTCTCCGGATATTGCCGTTCAGCGACAAGCACGTCTTTCGCTGTCGCGATTCGGTTTCTTTCGAAAAAGTCCAGGATTCCAAGTGCCGCGAGTGGTTCCACCGTTTCGATTTCAGGACGCCCTGTGCCCAATCCCAGGGTAAGGCCGCGGTCTTTCAGCGATTGGAACAGATGCTTCATTCTCTCGGGTTTGACAATTGGGATTTCGTCTGTTAAGAAACCTTTCTTCCCTGTTTGGATAGCGGGTTCGTCCAATTTGTCGTTCCCCAGGTACCATTCTTGGAAAGCTTGCTGGCAGACGTCCCAAAGCGTACTGTTCCGTGAAAAAATAGAAGTAGGGATGCCTGTTTTCTCTTCAGCAATGGTGTTCAGGTATGTCAACATTTCTTGTTTCTGAACGTGGGTCTGTTCAAAGCTTGGAACAAATGCTGTATAATCCGGCTTGCTTTCAAGGACGGCGGCTTTCCGGCCGATTTGTTGAAGGGTTTGCCGGTCAATATTCTGGCTTAGGAAGCTGCGGACCGATTGAGGGTCCGTCTCTGCAAGTGTCTCTAAGAATCCGATCAGTTGGCAGGAAAAGGTTAAATACACCATATCCCAATTGGCGTTGATGCCGCGGTTCTTGATCATATGTAAAACGTGATCATTGTCAAAAACCTCTCGGCGCACGCGGCGAATTGTCGGTTCTTTAGGCGCGGGCGTGAATTCTCCGGTATTCAACCCGAGGTAATTCGGACTGTGGATCAATTCCCATACGGTTAAAGCGGAAGCGTCAAAATAACGTTCTTCACTGAGAATAACCCCGTCAACGTCGAACAAAATCATGTCTACCATCCGTTTTCTCCTTTTTTATATATAATATAGAAAAAAAACTTGGACGGTAAGGTCCAAGTTTTTTCTTCCGGACTAAAGCTTCGAATACCACTCGACAATAAGTGTCTCGGTAATCTCAGCCGGAAGCTCCGAACGCTCGGGAAGGCGAGTGTAAGTGCCTTCTTTCTTATTCTCATCGAACGTCAGGTATTCCGGAACGAAATTATTCGTTTCCATCGCATCCTTGATGATATCGAGATTTTGCGATTTCTCGCGGACCCCAATTACCTGCCCCGGTACAACGGAATAAGACGGAATGTCAACGCGCTTTCCATCTACGGTCATGTGGCCGTGTGTTACGAGCTGGCGCGCCTGGCGGCGTGTTCTAGCCAAACCAAGACGATATACGAGATTGTCAAGGCGTGATTCAAGCAGAATCATGAAGTTCTCGCCGTGAACACCTCTCATTTTTCCTGCCTTATCGAAAAGACGGCGGAACTGACGCTCATTCAGGCCGTACATGAAACGGAGTTTCTGCTTTTCCTGCAATTGCAGGCCGTGTTCCGATTTCTTGCGTCGTTGATTTTGCCCATGTTCTCCGGGTGGATAAGGGCGTTTGTCCAGTTCTTTACCGGTTCCTGTGAGTGAAATCCCGAAACGACGGGACTTTTTCCAGGCTGGTCCTGTATAGCGAGCCATAATGACTCCTCCTTGTTATTTTAATTTGCATAAAATAACAGCGGAACAAGTGATCCTGCCATAAGCCATTTTGTCTTCACACATCCTCGCTCCGACAGCAGGGAGTTACACGATGCACCTTGATTTAATCAAATTCGCCTCGGTGAAATTTGCGCCCAGATTTTATCGGGTTTCCCCGATGTTTTCCTCGAAAAACTCTGTGGCATCCGCCGGAGGCTTTAATTTTATCCAGTCTTGGATAAAGTTAATCAGCCGCGAAAAGTCAAGGAACAAAATGGGAGGGTTTCATACAGCGTTCACTTTAAGCTGTCTTATTTTACACAACGAAAAGTATAAAAGGTTTATTGAGCGAAGTCAAGCCGGGAACGCTATATTCTTGGCAGCAGCTGCCCTCTTATGTTTCTTTAGAAAAATAAAGAGAAAAAACTAGGATAATCGACCTAAGACGATTATAATATAAATAAGAATATCGTGGAAAGGCGGAGGAGGGATAAGGAGTGATGAATCGTTATAAGCTGCTGTACCAAATTACGAAAAAGATTTATTCCTCAATGGATGTAAACGGTGTCTTGAGGGAGATTATTTCCGGGTTGAATGGCTTTTACCCCTCCTTTGAATGCCAGTTATTGTTATCTCATGAGAACGGTGATCGAGACGATTTGCCTGTAGTCCATCTGGATTACGGGAAGAATACGGATACCCCGATGGCATCGAAGGCTTTTTTAACAGGCCGCCTTCAATTCGAGCCATTGAATGGCAAGCCCGGCTCCATATATGCTCCGTTGCGGGGGAATCAGGGTGTATATGGGGTGTTGCAGGTGAAAGTTCCTGATGTCTCCCTGGTTTCCGATTCTGACATTGAATTGATCAAACTGGTAGCCGGAACAGGCGGAAATGCCCTTGAAAATGCACAGTTATACGAACAGTCGCAACGCTTGATAACGGATTTGCAGCTTATCAATAAGATTTCTCACAAACTTAACTCTAATTTATGTCTCTCCGATTCCATTCGTTTTATGGTTAAACAGATTATTTGTTCTTTTGATGCGGAAGAGGTGGGATTCATATTATTCCGCCCGCCTGCCGAACTCAAAATTCTGGAAGGGAGTACGCCGTATTTCCAACAATCAGGAAGCCGGCCATTTCTCAAGGCAGCCAGCGACAGGATGATAAAGGACCGTGAAGCTCTTTTCATCGGTGATCTGTTCGCTTCAGGGGAAATCAGCGCTTCTTTTTTTCATTCGTTTATGGGTGTCCCGATGATTCAAAACGGCGAGTTTCAAGGCATGGTTGTCGTGCTCCATCGAAATTCATACCAATTTTCATTTGATGAATTTAAATTGCTGCAATCTCTCGTTCATCATTCGACACTTGCTTTAACCAATTCGATTTTGCATGAGGAATTGCAGAGAATGGTCATTACCGATTATTTAACAGGGCTGCATGTCCGTCATTATCTTGATGAGCAAATTGAGTTTTCGATAGGGCGGGATGGCTGCGGTTCGTTTATTTTGCTTGATATCGATGATTTCAAGGCGATTAATGATACTTACGGCCATCAAGTCGGAGACCGGATTTTGGTACAGGTAGCGGAAATCATACGTCAGAATGTTCGCAAAGTCGATGTGGCCGCAAGGTGGGGCGGCGAAGAGCTGGCAGTATATTTACCCGGGGTCGAGAGGGAACGCGGGCTTTTGGTTGCCCAACGGCTGGTAGAAAGGATCGGCAGAGGAACCCGGCCTGAAATCACCGCTTCGTGCGGCATTTCCTACTGGGATGCCGAGATGAAGAATGATACGGCTGAAATGCTTTTTGCCAGGGCGGATCGGGCGCTTTACACGGCAAAGGGATCCGGGAAAAATCAGGTTATCCACGAAGGAAAGAAGCAAACGGATATATCTGTATTGTGAAAATGAACACGGAAATGAAAAAAGGCTCCAGACAAAAGTCCTGAAGCCTTTTCCATGTGCAGGATCGAAAAACGGTATTTTTTTATAAATATTTCACAAGCTCTTCGGCAAACTTTTCAAGCCCTTTTTCATCCGATTCTTCGAAACGGTCTTTGCTCGGACTGTCAATATCAAGCAGGCCAAGAAACTCGCCGTCTTTGATCAAAGGTACCACAATTTCCGAATTGGAAGCGGCATCGCAGGCGATATGGCCCGGGAACTCATTGACATCACGCACCCGGATCGTCTTTCTTTCTTTGGCTGCTGTCCCGCAAACTCCTTTTCCCATACCGATTCGAACACAGGCAGGCAATCCCTGGAATGGCCCGAGAACAAGTTCTTCTTCTCCGTCAGGCAAATAAAAGCCGACCCAATTGATGTTTTCGAGAAATTGGTTAAGCAGTGCGGAAGCGTTTGCCAGGTTTGTTATTCGGTTGGGCTCATCTTCTACAAGCGCCCTTAATTGTTTGACTGCCAGTTCGTAATTTTTATCTTTCGTTTGTTCATTCGATTCGACATTAAACATGATAATCCCCCTTTTTTTGTGTTTCAATTTGTTTTATTTTATCAAAGCCTGATGGATTCCTCAGCTAATTTGTCGAGGGATTTATAAAGGATTCGCACAAGGAAGGGCGAAGTCATTATTACAGGCTTATCATTTGAAACTGTTTGATTTTCCTAACCGTATGGGGAAACAGCCCCTTCGGTTTACGTCAGCGAAAGATGAAACTTCGACGTGGAGGACCACGAGCAGTAATAATGCATGCCCATGCCAAGTTGTTTAGATTATGCCATATTCCGCAAGGAATTTCGAATAAAAAATCTTTGAAGCGCTTTGTTCATCGGGGTGAATACAATGAAACCGAATAAAAAACAAAAAGTGATTGATTCAGCTGTCGAGCTTTTCAATGCCAAAGGATTCGACGGAACCTCTGTCCGTGACATCGCTGCCCGGGCCGGAGTTAACGTTGCACTGATTTCCTATTATTTCGGCGGGAAAAGGGGACTTCTTGAAAGTCTGATGACTTCCTTTTACGAAGGTTATATTGCCGAAATCGAATCGTCTTGTGAGAAACTTGATGATTTGTCGTCCAGTGAGATTTTGTTTGAGGTCATTCACCGCGTTCTGGATTATCAACAAAAGCATGAACAGTTGGCGCGTTTCACCCACCGCGAAGTGACTTTCGATTCGACGCTGGTTCGAGAAGTCATGACTACTTATTTAATGAAGGAAAAGTATTTCTATGAAAAGGTCTTCAGAACGGGGATTAAACGCAAGGAATTCCACCGTCGGCCGATTGATTTTCTCGTTTTGCAATTACGTGAATTATTATTAATGCCGTATCTGCATCCTCAATATATTCGTGAAGTGTATCATCTTATGCCGCAGGAGGCCTATTTCAAGAAACGTTACGCCCGTTATCTTGAACAGTGGGTGGAGACGTCCATTTGCGCGGGGGCAAAACCCGGATTCAAGAAAAACGACAGGGTAGTGGCCGAAGCATAACTCAGGTTCAGTCGATTTCTTGTTTTTGGTAGCTGATGGATGTTATTCGTCCGCCCCTTCTTCCTCAAAATGAATGAATTTCTTAAAAGAGACGGCTTTTTTGCCAAAAAATAAGATTTTTTTGCCGAAAAATCACGCAAAGTGACGAATCCATGGTATCATGGAAGTTGGAATCATGTACTGGTTAGCCCGTCGACGCAAGGCGGGTAAGGAAGAATGGGGGTTGGGCTTCCTATGGGATTCATCATCGCATTGATTGTCCTGTTGGCTGCGGTGATATTGTACGGAACGTGGTCGCGAAAGAAGATTTATAAAAAAATCGATGAGCTCGAATCGTGGAAGATCGAGATTATGAACCGTCCGGTGACCGATGAAATTTCGAAGGTCAAGCGGTTGAAGATGGACGGGCAGACGGAAACAAAGTTTGAAACGTGGAGAAGCGAATGGGACGATATTATCACGGTCGAATTGCCGGAGGTCGAGGAAAAGTTATTCGAAACTGAAGATGCTGCGGATAAATACAGGTTTCGAAAGGCTAATGCTATTCTGGGTAATATTAAAGGAATTTTGAATCACGTGGAAGAACGAATTGACGGATTGCTGAAGGACCTTGAACAACTCGTAACCAGCGAAGAACAAAACCGCGAGGATATTGTTTCTGTGAAAGAGGCCTACCACGAAGCGAAGAAAGAACTGCTCACAAACCGCCGCAACTTTCAAAAGGCTGTCATTCCAATTGAGAAGGAACTGCAGGAGATCGGCCATGCATTTGAATCCTATGAGGATGAGAGTGATAAGGGTAATTATCTTGCAGCGCGCGAGACCTTGTTGAATGCAAGAAAGCGCCTTGATTCCCTTAAGGTGAAGATGAACGCGGTACCCGCTTTGTTTACGGAATTGAAGACGACACTTCCCGAACAGATCAAGGAATTGCGTGAGGGATATCGGGATATGCTCGAGCAAGGCTATGTTCTTGAGCACTTGACTATAGATGAAGAATTGGCTGGACTCGAAGAGCGGCTCAGTTCATTGGTCTTAGAAGTGGAACAAACCGAAATCGGGCATCCGCAAGAGGAAATCAAGGACATTCATGAACGTCTTGAAATGTTATACGATCATTTGGAAGAAGAGGTAGCTTCGAGGAAGTATGTCGTTAGTGAAGCTCCGGCTGTAAAAGAACAAATTGCAGCGACGGATAATCAAGTCAGTAAATTGAAAAGTGAGACAGAACTGGTTCAGTTGAGTTATCGGATCGAGCAAGAGGATCTTGAGGTTCAGGAAGAATTGGAAAAAGACATAGAACAGTTAAAGAAGAAGTTCAAAGAAACCGAGGAGGCCGTCCGGGAACAAAAGCAATCTTTCAGCATGCTTCAGGAAAAGCTCGAAGGCATGAAGGAAAGGCTGGCTGTCCTTGAAAAGAAACGTTCGGAACACGAGGAGATGCTGCGGACGCTCAGGAAAGATGAGCTCAAGGCAAAGGAAACACTGGGCTCGCTTCGCAAGCAGCTTGTAGAGGCAAAGCGGCTTGTCCAAAAAAGCAATCTGCCGGGTATTCCCGAACATCATCTCGCGGATTTGGAATTAGCCGCTGAGAAATTAGATGAAGTCGCTGATAAGTTGAATGAGAAACCGCTTGAAATGGCAATTGTCAACCGTATATTGAATGAGGCGCTCGAAGAAGTTGGAGGGAGCCTTGAGCGAACGAAGAAAATGATTGAAGATGCCGACCTTGCTGAGAGACTCATTCAGTATGGAAATCGATATCGCAGCCGATACCAGGCGGTACAGGTGAAGTTGTCCGCAGCAGAAGCTTCGTTCCGAAATTATCATTATGAAGAAGCATTAGAACTTGCAGCCGAGGCTGTTCAGCAGGTAGAACCTGATATTCTAAGGAAGTTCGAGGTTTCATTTGAAACCGAGAAGGTTTGAAAACCCCGTAACCCGGGGTTTTGATAGTTAAAGCCAAAAGCAATGAAAAAAAGATGCCGATCATCGTTTTTTGATGATCGGCATCTTTTTTATTAGGTTCTAATGTTTTCAACCGAGCTTAAAATGGGTTATCTCGACAATCTTTGTTGAGTGTTACACCACTTCAAAAAACAAAAAGCATTCTTGTGCATTCAAGTGGGTTCAAGATGATGCATTGTTGATTGGGGCATGTTAAGATATTGTGAGGTAAAGGAGAGAGAAGCTTGATTTATCTTGATAACAGCGCAACGACAAAACCATATCCGGAAGTTCTTGAAACTTATAAAGCGGTTGCTGAAAAATATTTTGCCAACCCTTCTTCGCTTCATGGCAGAGGCGGAGAGGCGGAACGATTGCTTGCACAGGCGCGAACCATTTCGGGCGAGCTGCTGAATGTTCATTCGAAAGAAATTGTGTTCACCTCCGGGGGAACAGAAGGCGATAATTTGGCTGTAAAGGGAACAGCTCTTTATTATCAATCCCGGGGAAAGCATTTGATTACAACCCGGGTCGAACATCCAGCCGTGTTTGAAGCTTTTGCTCAATTGGAATCACTCGGGTTTGAGGTCACTTACCTTCCTGTAGATGGAAACGGCCAAGTATCTATGGAGGATCTTGAGAACTCGATTCGCAGTGACACGACGCTTGTATCCATGATCCATGTTAATAACGAAACGGGTACGATTCAGCCGGTGGAAGAAGCCGGAAGGCTGCTCTCGAAATTTCCGAAAATCCAGTTTCATGTGGATCACGTACAAGGCGTGACGAAGGTTCCTTTGGAATTAAAAAAAGCGGGCATCGACTTGTGCACGATCTCGGCCCATAAATTCCACGGGCCGCGTGGAGCAGGAATTCTTTATGTTCGTGAAGGGGCTAATCTGCTGCCATTGATTTCAGGCGGTAGTCAGGAAGGCGGCATAAGATCCGGCACGGAAAATTTGCCGGCCATTGTCGCAATGGCCAAAGCATTGCGGCTCAGTCTGGAGGCTTCAAAAGGCGGTATACCTAAGATGAAGAAACTTATTGGAAAATTGCGGGATGGACTGGAAGGCGTCGGAGGAGTTGTTTTCAACACTCCGCAGGATCATTCGGCCCCGCATATTGCGAATTTTTCAGTTGAGGGTGTGAAGCCCGAGGTATTAATTCATGCTCTTGAACAGAAGGATATTTATGTATCGACGAAGTCGGCTTGTTCATCACGAGAAAGCGGAGCGAGCCGGGTTTTGTTGGCTGCAGGCATTCCAGAGAAACGTGCGGAACAGGCAATCCGCGTCAGTTTATCCTTTGAAAACAGTAAGCACGATATAGAAGAAACAGTGAAGGCGCTCAAGGATCTTATTCCAGAGCTCCGTAAGGTGGGTGAAAGCGCATGATGTTCGACAATATCATTATCCGATACGGTGAATTATCTTTAAAAGGAAAAAATCGCAACCAGTTTATCGACCGGCTCTATACAAACGTGAAAAGAAAATTGGAAGGTTTCGAGCAAATACGGGTGAAACGTTCCTTTGACCGGATGTACGTCCGTTTAAACGGCCAGCCTTATCAACCGGTTATCCGGAAGCTGCAGGATGTCTTTGGGATTCAAACCTTGAGTGTTGCGGTCAAAACGGAATCGGAGCTTGAAGCAATTCAACAGGGTGCCCTTGCCGCGCTCCATGAAGTGGAAAATGTTGAAACCTTTAAAGTTTCCGCCAAGCGGATTGATAAGCAATTTCCGATTCATTCACAAGAATTAAATAGGGTAATCGGCGGTTACGTTCTAAAAAATAAAGAGGACATCAAGGTGGATGTTCACAGACCGGATGTCGACCTTCGTGTTGAAGTCAAAAAAGAAGCGACCTACATCACCGGCATTGAATTTCCAGGTGCAGGCGGCCTTCCCGTTGGTGTGGGCGGTAAAGTGATGTTGATGCTTTCGGGAGGCATTGACAGTCCGGTTGCCGGCTTTCTGACGATGAAGAGAGGGGCCGAAATTGAAGCTGTTCATTTTCACAGTCCTCCTTTTACAAGTGAAAGGGCCAAGCAGAAGGTGACGGACATTTGCCGGGAATTAACGAATTTCGGGGGCCGAATTCGTCTGCATGTTATTCATTTCACCCCCGTTCAAGAAGCGATTAATGAGGCGATTCCCGACAATTACCGCATGACGATTATGCGCCGGATGATGTTGCGGATTGTTCAGCAGCTTGCAGACAAACACGGTGTTCTGGCTGCCGCAACCGGGGAAAGCCTTGGCCAGGTTGCCAGCCAAACGCTTGAAAGCATGAATACGATCAACGAAGTGACCAATCTCCCGGTTCTGCGCCCTGTATTGTCGATGGATAAGACTGAGATTACCGCGATTTCCAAGCGAATCGGGACCTATGATATTTCGATTCGCCCTTATGAGGATTGCTGTACTGTCTTTGTGCCGGCGGCACCGAAAACCAAACCCAATCGCGAACGTGCCGGCCAATTTGAACTCAATTTGAAAGTCGATCAGCTAGTCAAGGAGGCTGTTGAAAATACAGAAATCCTTGATTTTAAGCAATCTGAACAGGTTGAAGAAGATTTTCAGGAATTGTTCTAGACCCGCTTGCATTGAGCCGGGTCTTTTTTTTATCAACAATTACCAGTAAATACGTGAATGGAAAAGGCTTTTTCCTCACACTCTAGAAATACACAAGGAGGTGATAAGTCATGGCACAGCAAGGACAAAGCAACAACAGTAACCAACTCGTAGTACCGGGTGCCGCACAAGCTCTTGATCAAATGAAGACTGAGATCGCTCAAGAGTTCGGTGTACAATTAGGCCCTGATTCGACTTCCCGTTCCAACGGGTCTGTCGGTGGTGAAATCACCAAGCGTCTTGTCACCCAGGCTCAGCAACAAATGGGTCGCTAATTTTTTTACAACAAGATATCATTTGGATTTAGGCGGTACCCTTAGGGTGCCGTCTTCTTTTTATGTCAAAATCAATGCGGTTTCAGCCATAACAGCTGCTTGTAGGGCAACATTCTTATCCAAGTTTTTTACAGAATAGGATTCAAAAAATTCATTTCTTTCGTTATAATAGAGACAAATGCTGTGGGAAACAGCGATTCGAGGGGGAATGATGTTGGACGCAAAAGATTTATTGGCACCCGAGGACTATAACTTAACGAGCGAAATTGAGAAGTACGCATCTGACCCAAATCATGTGGCATTGAAATGGTTAAATGAGAATGGTGAAGCAAAGGAATTGACCTATGAACAGCTTTTTCAGCAGGCGAACCGTTTGGCGAATGCCCTGAAAAATCAAGGATTGCAGCAAGGCGACCGTGTTTTGATCATGCTGCCGCGCGTGACAGAAGCTTACGTTTCCTATATTGCCTGCCTTAAGGCGGGCCTTGTGGTAATCCCTTCTTCTGAGATGTTGAGGCCAAAGGATCTGAGCTATCGTATTAATCATGGAGAAGCCAGGGCGGTGATTGTCCATGCTCCATTAATCGAGAGATTTCAAAGTATTCATGAGGAAATGCCGTCTCTTTCCACCAAAATCTCTGTGGGTGGGTCTGTGGACGGATGGTTCTCTGCGGAATCATTGGCAGCAAAAGAGGAAGGAGTATTTAAGGCAGCTGCGACGAAGAGAGATGATATGGCATTTCTTTCGTATACATCTGGTACGACAGGGCAGCCGAAAGGTGTCGTACATACACATAGTTGGGCATACGCCCATCTGAGAACCGCTTCGCAAAGCTGGCTTGATATTCATGAAGGCGATACTGTATGGGCGACGGCTGGTCCCGGATGGGCCAAGTGGATATGGAGTCCTTTTATGTCCACATTGGGTTCAGGTGCTACCGGTTTTGTTTACCAAGGCAAATTTGATCCGGAGAAATATTTGTCTTTGCTTGCGGAATATGAGATTAACGTTCTTTGTTGCACCCCGACGGAATATCGGTTAATGGCAAAAGTGGACGGATTGGACAGATATCAATTACCGGCTTTGAAAAGCGCTGTTTCAGCCGGAGAACCGTTGAACCGGGAAGTCATCGATACATTCAAACGTTACTTTAACCTTGAAGTTCGCGACGGCTATGGACAAACGGAAAATACTCTTCTCGTCTGCAATCAAACGGGGATGATGATTAAATCCGGTTCAATGGGACGGCCGACTCCCGGAAATATTGTCGAGGTGATCACAGAGGAAGGGGATGCGGCTGACGTAGGCGAGGTCGGTGATATTGCGGTTCATAAAGACACACAAGCCCTGTTTAAGGAATATTTCAAGGATCCGGAAAGAACAAGCAAGGCTTTTCGGGGCAATTATTATCTAACCGGGGATAAGGCAAAAAAAGATAAGGACGGGTATCTCTGGTTCGAGGGGCGAAGCGACGATATTATTATCAGTTCTGGTTATACAATCGGACCGTTTGAAGTGGAAGACGCCCTTGTAAAGCACGCAGCCGTAAAGGAATGCGCTGTGGTGGCAAGTCCGGATCCTGATCGCGGACACATCGTAAAGGCTTATGTGATCTTGAAAAATCCGAAGGATGCGGATGATCCGAACTTGGTCGGAAGATTGCAGGATCATGTAAAGGAATTGACGGCCCCGTATAAATACCCGAGACAAATTGTGTTCGTTGAGGATTTGCCGAAGACAACGTCCGGGAAAATCAGGCGTATCGAACTAAGGCAACAGGAATCAAAATCAGGATCATAGGGAATGTACCGCAGACACAACGGGATTGATTCGACGTTGTTCACAGGGAAATAGAAGGCGGGTTAAATGACCGGGAATATTCCCGGTCATTTATCTGTGGCATTCTTATAAAATCGTGATACACTGTTCAGTATGGTAGATGATTAAAGTACAAGGAGAGACAGACATTGGGTACGTTATGGACAGGTGGAACCATTTATACGATGACTGAGGAAAGCGCTACTGTCGATGCGATATATGTTGAAGACAGTATAATAAAAATGACTGGGTGCGAAGAAGAAATCAGGCGAAAATTCGACAAAAAAATTACCCGGGAAATAAACCTGGAAGGAAATGTGATGTATCCGGGCTTTGTGGATAGCCACCTTCATATGATCGGACACGGTGAAAAATTGTTGCGGCTTGATTTGTCTGAGGAAACATCTTCGGAAGTTATGAGAAAACGGCTTGAGGATAAAGCCAAAGAGATGAAAAACGGAGATTGGATCATCGGGGAAGGATGGAACGAGAATAACTTTCCGGACAGGAAAATCTTCCACCGTGAAGAGCTCGATGAAATCGCCTCTGATCAACCGATGATGTTGTCGCGGATATGTCGGCATGCTTTATTGGCCAATTCAAAAGCATTGGAGTTGGCCGGCATTAATGACTATACGCCCGATCCGCCTGGTGGGGTAATTGTCCGTGATGACGACGGGAAAGCCACGGGTTATTTGTTGGATAACGCGCAAGATTTGGTTCAACGGATCGTTCCGGTGAAAAGTGAGGAAGATCTGCAATACGCTTTGAAAACAGGAGTGCAAGATCTATTGAGGCTCGGCCTAGTCGGGGGGCATACCGAGGATCTTCATTACCATGGAGGGTTCCGGCGCACGTTCGATGCTTTCCGCACAGTTATAGACGGCGAGAATATTAAATTCAGAACCCATCTGCTCGTTCATAATCAAGTTGTCGGGGTTATGCACGAAGACGGCTGGAATTATGGCGAAGGAACGGAATATGTGAAATTCGACGCCATGAAAATTTTTGCTGATGGGGCCCTCGGCGGGCGTACCGCATTGTTAAGCCATCCTTATAATGATGCGCCGGATACATCCGGTGTCGCGATGTATGATCTACACGAATTAAAATCACTTGTGCAGAAGGCTCGTTTTTTTAAATTGCCTGTTGTGATTCATACCATTGGCGATCTTGCGCTTGAATACGCGATTGAATCGATAGAGGGCTATCCGCCGCCTGATGGGTTGCGTGACCGTTTGGTTCATGCTCAGGTAGCCCGTCCCGATCTTATCGGGAGGCTACAAAAACTTCCGGTTGTTCTCGATATTCAGCCGCAATTCGTTGCTTCGGACTTTCCGTGGGTAATTGAACGGTTGGGTGAGGATCGCATGAAATATTCTTTCGCATGGAAAACCTTGCTGGATGAAGGCTTGCATTGCGCCGGTGGATCAGACGCTCCGATTGAATCACCGGATCCCCTGCTTGGTATTCATGCCGCTGTTACAAGGAAGAAGGCCGGGGAAACACACGAAGGTTATTATCCGGAACAGAAACTGTCTGTGTATGAAGCCATTTCGCTGTACACTAAAGGAAGTGCCTACGTGATCGGAAAAGAAAACGAACGGGGGCAGATTGCCGAAGGATTTACTGCGGACTTCACTGTGTTGGATCGTGACTTGTTTGCAGTTTCAGAAGACGATATTCCTGAAGCCAGGGTGAAAATGACTGTTGTCGATGATGAGGTAATGTATCAACAATGATTGATTGAACCTATGGCAAGAGATCTGGACGTTTTCCTGACGGAAAGCGTCTTTTTTATGCAATTCTGGTGAATCGGGGTTTGGGGCCATTTATAGCTGTTTCGGATTCATAAATTGGAATTCGGATCAATTATAATGGATTCCACTAAATTCGCCTCTGATCATGTGCTTTTCAGGTGACATCATCGCCGTTTTTTGTTTATTTCCTTTTGTCGAAGGTGATAATAAAGGAAAGAAGGGAAGCGTGTGGAATGATATGGCTGATTGGCGCCATCCTGGCGATTATATTATTCATCATTCTTTTTTTGCTTACGAAAGTTCATATCTCCATTCACTATCACCATCATGACGATGATTCTTTGACTCTGCGTTTTCAGGCTTGGGGATTCACTGTGTATACGTTGAAGGTCCCAGAGCTTTCAATTGATGAAGAATCATCTTCGCTTGTCTTTAAAGAAGAGAAACAAGCAGGCCCGGCCACCGGGAAAGAGAATGAAAAAAAGGTAACCAAAGATGAATTTCTTGCTCATTTGGAGAAGTTTCGTCGGTTGCTCGGAAGTATTGAAGGATTCCATCGTATAACCAAACGTTTTCTTAGCCGGGTCGAGGTTAGCCGCTTTAAGTGGCATACCCGAATGGGACTTGGAGACGCCGCATGGACTGGAATGGCGACTGGAGCGGTTTGGGCCGTTAAGGGAAATATGATTGGGCTTATTACGTATTATATGAAGCTTATTACGGAACCTGATCTTTCTGTTGAACCTGTCTGGCAAAACGACTATTCCCGGACAGAGCTTTCTTGCATGATTTCATTTCGCATCGGGCAAGCTATGGGTGCGGGACTACAGATCGTGAAGTATTGGAAAGGAAGGGAATCGAAATGCCAGAAGGAGAAGGACAAGAGCAAGAACATCCAATCCAGGGTTTGATGAAAACTGCCATGGAAAATTTGCAAAAAATGACCGATGTGAATACCATTGTTGGAGATCCAGTCGAAGCACCGGATGGTACCGTAATCTTAACGGTGTCAAAGGTGGGATTCGGCTTCGCAGCAGGCGGCAGCGAATTTTCAGGAAACCACAACGGTTCCTCTGAAGAAGGGGGAGAGCCTCTTCCATTCGGCGGAGGAAGCGGTGGAGGTGTGTCCATCACACCTATTGCGTTTCTAATTGTCGCTTCGGATGGCATTCAGATGATTCATCTTGATAATACCACCCACCTGTACGAAAAATTATTGAACCTGGCGCCGCAGGCAGCTGAGAAAATTCAACAAATGGTGGGGAACGGGTCAAGTTCAGCAAAGAAGAAAGGGCAGGCCAAAGAAGAGCACAAAAAGAAAGAGCGGATGAAGAAAATGAAAGAAAAAAGCAAGTCGAACGACGAAGCTGAGGAAGATGAAGAAGAATCGGAATTCTGATCCCGGGAGGCCCCTTCCGGGTTTATTTTTTTGCCGAATGATGTGATACAATTGGGACAGATCAAAAGTTCGAAAGGACGGTCTTGCGATTGGAAGGAGATATCATTCAAGACTTGTCGAGTCCGCATACGGCAAATCGTGTTTTTCTTTTTCAAAGCAAACGGCACGGGAAAATCATCAAGAAGGAATTTGGGCAGAGCAGCCATTTCAAAAGGGCGGTCGAAGCTTTGAAGGTAGTGAATCGTTCCCTGCATCCCGCAGTTTACAAAATTGATATGCGGCGACAGTGTTTATACATGTCATATAATCCGAGGATAACGGAACCTGAATCGATGGATGCGTGTGCCGCAGACTTAATGAAACAATTACACACGTCAACGACAAGGTACGGAGGGGTCAGTGACCCGGGGACCGGGCAGGTGTTTTCCTCCTGGAAAGAGTATTTTCGAAAAAGAGGATCTGCAGCAGTTGAATCGTTAAAAGGAGCAGGTGACTTCAAGAATTCGTTCGAGGCTCGAATGGAGAAATTGAAAGAAGCGCCTTTTGCGCCGGTTTCCTATATTCATCGAGATGTACGCCCCGATAATATCGGTGAACGGAACGGACGATATCTTTTGCTGGACTTTGAACATGCTATGGTGGGAGATCCATATTGGGACGTTGCGCGTTATGTCTTTGAATCCGCAGAGTCTAAGGAGCAGTTCTTCCGGTTGTATGGTATCGAAGATAAGGTCAGGGCTGATATTTATGTTTGGTTATTTGCCCTGGATTACGCGTCATTTTTTATTCGCCGTAAACAGACTGACAATCCTGCATTTGACAAATGTCTGGCTTTCCTGAACGGTTAATTGGGTTCTTGCCTCGATTGTCGGTGATTCCGCTAAAGCCCTTGCAAATGGCTGAGGAGTTAGGCCGTTATACTTGAAACAAATGGGCTGGAAATCTATGATTGGATATATACATAGAAATTCTAGAAAACGAATTCAATCATATTGGATCTTCAAGGAGGCTTTCAAATGGCAAATGTAACGTTTAAGGAACAGCCTGTGACATTGTTGGGGAATGAGGTCCATACTGGTGACAAAGCTCAGGATTTCACTGTCCTCGGTAATGATCTTTCTGAAAAACATTTAAGTGATTTCAATGGTGTCCGTATACTTAGTGTTGTCCCCTCTCTTGACACGGGTGTTTGTGACGCGCAAACCCGTAAGTTCAACGAGGAAGTGGAAAAGTTGGACGGAGTTACTGTCATTACGATCAGTAATGATTTGCCTTTTGCTCAGGCACGATGGTGTGGAGCAGCAGGTTTGAATGATGCCGTAACCCTATCTGACCATCGCGATCTTTCGTTCGGTAAAGCGTATGGTGTGGCAATCGAGGAACTTCGCCTGTTGACGAGAGCGGTTTTCGTGGTGGACTCCAGTGATACTGTGACTTATGTGGAATACGTGAGCGAGGCGACAAACCATCCGGATTACAATGCTGCCTTACAAGCGGCGAAAGAAGCGAACTAAGTAAAGCAGAGCCTCGGCCTTCGGCTTTTTTGCCGGGGCTTTCTTTTTTGTTAAGATAAGATCAGGAATCAAGACTGGAGGGACGGGAAGTATGACGAATACGGAACAATTGTTTCAAGTGCTTGATGAGACAAGTGAAATCATTCAGAAACACGAATCGCTTTCTTATTTGGAGGCGTTGGCGGAATCGGGAGAAAATCTGTTTCAACAGGCTGTTCTGCAGCCGTTGGATGCTGATTCGAAGAAGCTGCTGGAAGATAAATATCAAATGATTGACGTTGAAGAAATGAAGGCGGAAGAAATCCGTAAGGCCTTGCAGCTGGCAGTGTTAAAAGGGATGAGAGAAGCGACGCAGCCGAATCATGAAATGACACCGGATGCGGTGGCTTTGTTCGTTGGTTACCTTGTAAGTAAGTTGACCGGCGGCAAGAAAGCATTTTCCGTTTTGGATCCGGCAGCGGGCGCGGGCAATCTCTTGACGGCTGTTTTGAATGGAAATGATAAGGGTGAAGCCAGTTACGCCGTTGATGCGGACGATTTGTTGTTAAGATTGGCTTATGTCAGTGCGAACTTGCAGAAACATACGATTGAGTTCTTCCACCAGGACAGCATGCAGCCGTTGCTTGTTGATCCTGTGGACGTGGTTGTCAGCGATCTGCCGATCGGTTATTATCCAAATGAAGAAACGGCTTCAAGCTATGAGTTGAAAGCGGAATCCGGGCGTTCCTTCGCGCATCATTTGATGATTGAACAAAGCTTGCGTCATACGAAAGACGGCGGTTTTCTGCTGTTTTTGATCCCGAACGGGCTTTTCGAAAGTGACCAGGCTGACAAGCTCAAGAAATTCGTGAACGAACAGGCGGTCATTCAAGGGGTGCTTCAACTTCCGTTATCGATGTTCAAAAAAGAACAACACGCGAAAAGCATTTTCATCCTGCAGAAAAAAGGTGAAGGGGTGAAGCCGCCATCCCAGGTGCTGCTGGCTGATTTACCGAGTTTTAAAAATCAAAGCGCGATGCAGGATATCATTCAACAAATTGACGCCTGGTTTGAGCAAAACCGTAAGGCCGGTTTGTTTAATGAATAGAATTGAACAGTTTAAAAAAGGTTGTGCCGGTACGAAGCCTGGCCCAACCTTTTTTCTTAAATAAATAACATGGATAAGAAAGTGACGCCCGAGAGGAAGATGGACACGATTGTCATGGTGATCAGCGGGCGCAAAGCTTTTGTGCGTAACGCCTTAAAACTGACATTTAACCCGAGCCCGACCATGGCTGCCGTCAAAATGAAATGAGAAAGATTCCCGATCCCTGACAGGACACTGTGAGGGACTTTCACATAGTCACCGATAATATAACTCCCGATGAGGCTCATGATCACGAATCCGACCAGAAACCACGGAAATGATGTTTTTGTCTCCGCATCCATTTTTCCATTGGAACGTTTCTTCATCCAAAGGATCAGGACAAAGCTTAGGGGCACCAACAGGAATACGCGACCCAGCTTTGCCAACAGGGCAACTGCTAGTGGATCCTGACCGGCAGGTGCAGCAGCCAAGGCCACATGAGCGATTTCATGCAGGCTGACCCCCGACCAAATGCCATATTCCATTCCCGATAAAGGAAGGAGAGGTCGAATTACGGTGTAAATTAAAGCAAATACCGTCCCCATTAATGCGATAATGCCCACCCCAATGGCCGTATCTTCTTCTTTTGCCTTGACAATCGGGGAGGCGGCTGCAATGGCTGATGCTCCGCAAACACCTGTACCAATTCCAAGCAGCAAAGATAGCGAAACGTCCGCTTTCATCCATTTTGCAATCACCACAGTTAAAACAATGGCAAAGGCAACTGTAAACGCATCACGAGCCAACAGCGGCAATCCCTGATTTAGAATGATGTCAATATTCAATTTCAGCCCGTATAGGACAATGGCGTAACGCAATAACTTCTTTCCGGAAAAATCAATTCCTGCTTTTAACGTCTTCGGGTAACCCCAGATTTGCCGGTAAATCACAGCCAGAATAATGGAACAAGCCATTGAGCCAACCCGATCCGGGCCCGGAATTTGGGCAACACCGTACCCGATAAAGGCAATGGCCATAGTAAAGCCAATTCCGCTCCACCAGAGCAACCAGGGTGAAGGATCTGGTCGTTGAACAGGTTCAGTGTGGTGTTGAAACGCCGCATTTCCGGATGTTTCTGTTTTCATCGTGATTTCCCCCGTTTCTAACTCCATCGTATGGCAAGACTTATTATAAGTAAAATAAATTATTATAATAGTGATGATAAGTTATATGTTATGATAAAAAGAATTGAAAGGAGGTCCTCTTCTTGGATCAGCAACTTGACGTTTTTGTAACGGTGGCGGAAAAGAAAAATTTCTCCAGAGCAGCTGAAAAGCTTCATATGACCCAGCCTGCGGTCAGCCAATATATCAAACAGCTGGAAAGGGAAATGAATGCAAAGCTTCTGGAGAGGACCAATAAAATGGTGCGGTTAACCAAGGCCGGTGAAGCTGTTTATCATCATGCCAGGGAGATTCTTTCGCTTTATAAGCGGATGCAGACGCTTGTGGACGATATGATGCAAACGGCGTCGGGCCCTTTGGCAATCGGAGCCAGTTATACCTTCGGTGAATATATTTTGCCTCATCTTATAGCCAGGTTAAGAGGGAAATATCCGCTGATTCGGCCGACGATTTTTATTGGAAATACGCGGTTGGTAGCTGAGAAAGTGGGTGGACGGCAATTGGATATCGGAATCGTGGAAGGAGATGTCCATCATTCCAGGATTTATACCGAGCCGCTTGCGAACGATTATATGGTGATTGTCGTTCACACCGGCCATCGTCTTGCTGGTCGGGAAAGTGTTTCTTTTTCAGACATGGCGGATGAGACTTGGATAGTTCGGGAAGAAGGTTCCGGAACACGTGAAATGACGGAGCGAATGTTTAAAGATCACGATTTCCGGCCAGGTTCGGTCATGGAGTTTGGCAGTACACAGGTGATCAAAGAGTCGGTGGAGGCCGGGCTTGGCATTTCTTTTTTATCCAAATGGGCCATTCGCAAGGAGTTGGCATTAGGTACTTTGAAAACCTTGCCAATCGAATGCTTTCCTTTTGTCCGCCAGTTTTCTCTGATTACACAGGACACTCCTTTTCAAACGAAAGCGTCGGAGGTTTTCTGGGACTTATTGCATGAGAAAATTACTGATGGGTGACACGTGAAACAACTTGAATAAGGAATTGGGTTCTGATTGTTTTGAAGCTTGGAGCCCGGGTGCTAGAATCAATGTTAAGTCATCATTTTTCAGATTCTTGAAGGAGATGTTTGTTTTGCGATATAGCTACGTTTCTCATTTGTATTGTCCGAAATGCGGTCTTACCTACAACACCGGGGAACCGCACCAACTATGTGAATGCGGTGCTCCTCTGTTGGTGGCTTATGAAATGGAGGAGTTGAAGGAAAAGTATCAGCCGGAACAACTTAAGGAACGAAACCCGGATTTATGGCGTTACCATGAACTTCTTCCGGTACAGAACGAGGAGAACGTTGTAACGCTCGGTGAAGGAATGACCCCTTTGTTGCCAATGAAGAAAATCGGCAGGGAAATGGGAGTTCCGGGGTTATTTATGAAAGATGAGGGACTGGTCCCTACCGGCGCCTTCAAGGCGCGGGGTGCTGCTGTGGGCGTTTCGAAAGCAAAAGAAGTCGGTGTGAAGGGATTGGCGATGCCGACCAATGGAAATGCGGGTGCGGCCTGGTCCTTATATTGTGCGCGAGCTGGGATTGAATCGACCATCGTGATGCCGAAGGATGCCCCTGAAATTACGAGGAAAGAGTGCGTGGCCGCCGGGGCGGAGCTGTATCTGGTGGACGGGTTGATTGGCGATGCAGGGAAAATTGTTGGG
Organism: Caryophanales bacterium; assembly: GCA_036381575.1. Taxonomy (GTDB): domain Bacteria; phylum Bacillota; class Bacilli; order Bacillales; family DASSOY01; genus DASSOY01. The sequence continues at coordinate 3,602 of DASVCO010000139.1, read as the reverse complement.
CAGGCTGTACAAGATTACGGATTGTTCGATGCATCGACACTGAAAGAGCCATATCGGATTGAAGGTAAAAAAACGATGGGATTGGAGATCGCCGAACAATTCGGCTGGCAGGTGCCGGATGTCATTCTGTACCCGACCGGCGGCGGGGTCGGACTGATTGGTATTTATAAAGCATTACGGGAATTACAGGAGCTTGGCTGGATCGATGGTGAGAAAATGCCGCGCCTTGTGGCTGTCCAATCGGAAGGATGTGCCCCGATTGTAAAAGCGTGGGAAGAAGGAAAGTCCCATGCCGAACCGTGGGAGAATGCCTCTACTGTTGCATTTGGCATAAATGTGGCCAAAGCACTGGGAGATTTTCTGATTTTGGATGCGGTAAAACAAACGGACGGCTGTGCTATAGCCGTTGATGATGAAACGATTTTGCGTGAGTTAGAGGCGGTGGCATCTGCTGAGGGAGCCTTTGTTTGTCCAGAGGGCGCTGCAGCCTTTGCAGCGGTACGGCAGTTGAGGGAGAATGGCTGGATCCATGACGGCGAGCGGGTTGTTGTCTTAAATACGGGAGCCGGGATCAAGTATCCAAATACGGTTGAAGTAGATGCTCCGGTTTTGCAGCCGGGTGAAGTGCTTGCGAAAAGGACATGAAGGACATACTTATAATGCTCAGGACAAAGAACATATGAAACAAATTGCCTGTGATGCGCAGTTGGCAGTTGTTGAGGCCGGAACAAAGATACACGATCAATGGGGAATTTCTAGTGAGGTTAGTGTTGGGTGCACATTATGGCCATTGGCTGGAAAGGTTATTGGCGGGGATACAGAAATCCGCTCGGGTACCTATGTGTTTTCGATGTCGGACATGCTTATTTTTGGAGTTATTGGATATTGCGCAGCATCTATTCTGTCGATAGTTACGTCCCAAAACGGTAGTAAGCAGGTTGTGGCAGACGCCGGAACAATATCTATGACAATTGATCAACGATCGAGCGAGTCATTTATGGATGGCTTACCAGTTCCACTTGGTAAGCTTGTTTTTTTGCCCTTTAAAAGGCTAACGTACCTTTAATCAGCATCAGGTTTATGAAGATTTAGTAGAAGTCATCCCATCGGAAATGTCATTATTGACATAATGACATAAATGCATTATTTTAAAGTGGGAGGTTAAAATTATGCAACATCAAAGAACGCCGCTTTACTTACAAATACAGGAGTATTATAAAGACCAAATCACTCAAAAAAAGATTTCAGAGAATGATAAGATTCCGGCAGAACGAGAAATTATGGAGAAATTTAATGTCAGCCGTATTACTGTCGCTAATGCACTTGCTAATTTAGCGAAAGAAGGCTGGATTTATCGAATACCTGGAAAAGGAAGTTTTGTGCAAGAGGGTGTTCAGGAATTTACCGATAAGAATATTGTTGATTCACGGGTAAACGGTTCTTTACTGAGCGAATCAAAAGAAAACTCCCCTAAGAAATTATCCAATCGCAAAATGATAGGGTTAATCATGCCTACCATGGAGGACTTCTTCGCGATTCGGTTAATAAATGGTATAAATGAGGTTCTCGCACAATCAGATTATTATCTTGTGATTATGCTAACGGATAATTCCAAGGAGAGGGAACGAGAAGCAATCAGGGAATTGATTAAAATGCAAGCAGTTGGTTTACTTATTTTTCCGGTAGATGCCGAAACCTACAATGAGGATATTTTGGAACTAAAGGTTCGCGACTTTGACTTTGTGCTTATTGATCGTTATTTACCTGGTGTGGAAACAAATTTTGTGAATTCCGATAGTGTTAGCGGAGCAGAGCTGGCGGTTTCTCATTTATGGGATTTGGGTCATCGAAATATTGCGATCTGTTCTGATTCAGCATCTCCAACCATCACGGTAGATGATCGTATTAAAGGTTATATGGATGCTCTTAAAGTTAGGGGAGCCATGATTAATCCCTCTTTAATAGTCACTGATGTCAAAGTTGACTACGGAAATCCAGAGGGTGAATCTCCATTGTACCAATATATTAAAAACAGTGAGGCTTCCGCCTACATTACCTTGAATGCCAGGCTGGGAATCCATATTTCAAGACTGGCCAATCGGATAGGTTTAAGTGTCCCCGATGATATATCCATTATCACTTTTGATGACCCCTCATCTGAATACGATGATTTTGGCGTTTATACTCATATATCGCAATCCGAGAAAGAAATGGGCAAAGAAGCTGCAAAAATATTGGTTGAGCGTCTTGATAATCAAGATAAAAAACCCCTTGGTTATAAAAAGAAAAAACTTCAGCCGAAATTGATTGCAAAGGAAACAACCGGTGTTTTAAAGAATAATCAATTGAATGCCTGATATCAATTTGAAGGTATCCGTTTATGAAATTCATTCGGATATCTTTTTTTATGTTCAAAAAAGGTATTGACATAATTGTGATAATGGATATAATCTATTATATAAATATATTAAATTATCAGAAGGTTGTCTTTGAATTATTTTCGGGAGTTTGGGTTTAGAAATTCAAATTAACAAAGTTATTTTATTAAATGGAGGTGATTTATGTAGAAAACAACAGAAATTAATCGCAGTAAGAGTAAAGGTTTGCAGGGTTTACTCAAAAGAGACGTAATCTTTCGACTAAAAATCGGGGAGGAGAACATGTTAAAAAAACTACTACTGTTAAGTTTGACATTGGTCTTTGTGCTTTCCGGCACTGCTGCCTATGCGGAGATCCCGAATTCTGAACCCGGGAAAAACGGAAATATTAAATGGCCTGATGGCCAAGCGCTGCCCACATTTGCAGACGCAAAACATCTGGACGTTGTTGATTTGACAACGAGTACGGGCGATTGGAAACTAATGTTTGCAACACTTCAAGGTATCGTGAACCGTGAAAGACCAAGAATTTACCTTATTGAGGATGACTATGAGGAAGGGAAATATACCTGGTTAAATGATCTAAATGTCCCTTACACAATGAAAAGTCCACGGAACCTGTTATTGAAATATAAACACGAAATATCAGGTGTAGTCATTTATGACCCGGCAGTGCGGGATACAATTAATGTTGCAACCACAATGGCAGGGTTGAAAAATGCAGTTGTGGCTAGTCCTGAACTCGCAAAGAAGCTTAAAAAGTCTCCCTACAATCTAAAGGTGGTTGAAGATTTACGAGGACGGTTCAAAAATGGCTTGGATGCGTATAAATGGCAATTCGAAAATCTTTGGCCAAAGACAACACACCGTATGCTCATTGGTTTGAATCCGATTACAAGTATTGATCTTCCTGAAGGCAATTGGGATGATTTCAAGACTGTTATAGAGGAAGATGAACGAATTAGGGACAGTTCGAACCGTGATGTATATAATCTGGACTTGTCTGAGTTCCTTGGAAAAGAATCTGTTTATCTCCGTTTCCAGGACGCATTTACTGCTGCCGGTTGGGGACCGTCGGTTCATCAGATAACGGTTAAGGCAGATGGTCAGGTTATCACGCAGTTTGTTCCCGGTACATCAGAAGAAGCCAAACATCTATACGATCATGGCGGATCTCAGGTAATTGGTGGTGGTGAAGGAGTCCATCGCTTTGCAGACGGGGGC
>DASVCO010000138.1:0-29875 GCA_036381575.1 Caryophanales bacterium | reverse complement strand
GTGATGATTGTCGTCACCAGCATTGCGGTTGTGTTCGTGTTAACTTATTTCAAAAAGTGGAAATGGTTGTGGAACGAGTGGTTGACCACTGTCGACCATAAAAAAATTGGAATTATGTACATTATTTCAGCGTTATTGATGTTGTTCCGCGGTGGTGTTGACGCGCTAATGATACGCGCCCAGCTCACCATTCCTAATGAGGGGTTTCTGGATCCCGAGCATTATAACGGCATCTTTACTACGCATGGCACCATTATGATTTTATTCATGGCGATGCCTTTCATCATCGGCCTTATGAATGTTGCCGTTCCTCTGCAGATCGGGGCAAGGGACGTCGCTTTCCCATATTTGAACGCCTTGAGTTTCTGGTCGTTCTTCTTTGGTGCATGGTTGTTCAATCTTTCCTTCGTAATCGGCGGGTCACCGACGGCCGGTTGGACGAGTTATGTGCCGTTGGCTGATCCGGCCTTGAACCCGGGTGTTGGCCAGAACTTTTATTTGCTTGCCTTACAGATTGCCGGTTTCGGTACACTTGCAACGGGTATTAATTTTGCCGTAACGATCCTGAAGATGCGGGCACCTGGAATGACCCTTTTGAAAATGCCGGTTTTTACCTGGTCCATCCTGGTGACCTCGGCTATCATTATCTTTGCGTTCCCGATTTTGACGGTCGCTCTCGGTTTAATGCTGTTCGACCGTTTGTTTGGCGCCCATTTCTTCACCTTGCTGGGCGAGGGCTTGCCAATGATGTGGGCTAATTTATTCTGGCTCTGGGGACATCCGGAGGTTTATATTGTCGTGTTGCCGGCATTCGGGATTTTCTCAGAGGTCATCGCAACCTTTTCCAAGAAAAGATTGTTTGGCTATAAGGCAATGGTATTCTCCATGGTGATCATCGGTTTTCTGAGTTTCCTTGTATGGGTTCACCATTTCTTTACAATGGGAGCCGGGCCAGCTGTCAATTCGTTCTTTTCGGTTTCGACGATGTTAATCGCAATCCCGACTGGAGTCAAGATCTTCAACTGGCTGGGCACAATGTTCCGCGGACGAATCCGCTTCACATCCGCAATGCTCTGGGCATTGGGCTTCATCCCGTGTTTCACGATCGGTGGGATCACGGGGGTCATGCTCGCCATGGCTGCGGCCGACTACCAATATCACAATACTTACTTTCTCGTTGCTCACTTTCATTTCGTCTTGATTTCGGGCACGGTTTTCGGTTGCTTCGCAGGGCTTGTGTACTGGTATCCGAAAATGTTCGGCCACATGTTGAATGAGCGCCTTGGGAAATGGGCATTCTGGTTATTCGCGATTGGCTTTAATGTGTGTTTCCTGCCGATGTTCTTCCTCGGCCTTGACGGCATGCCAAGAAGGGTCTACACGTATACAAACACGGATTGGATGAGTTTGAATGTGATCGCAAGTGCAGGAGCTGCCTTAATGGGAGCCGGATTTGTGGTATTGGTTTACAATATCATCTGGAGCGCCCGTTACGGAGAACGGGACCGGACCGGAGACCCGTGGGACGGCCGAACACTGGAATGGTCGACTCCTACACCTGTACCGCATTACAATTTCGCGAAAGTCCCGAAAGTTACTCGAGTTGATGAATTCTGGTACGTGAAGCAAAACGATGAAAAGTCGGTCTTGAGAGAACTCGATGCAGATCAATTAGAGCCGATTCACATGCCAAACTCTTCATATCGTCCGTTTGTCATGTCGGCCCTATTTTTCATAGTCGGTTTCGCCGCGATCTTCTCATGGTTTATGATTGCGGGTGCCGGTTTAATCGCAGTTCTCATTACTATGGGGCTTCGTTCATTTGAGAAAGGTGAGGGCCATTACGTAAGTGTAGAAGAAATTAAACGTACTGAAAAAGACAGGATCAGGGAGGGATAACGCCATGAGTTCAGAAACAGCTGAATCGGTTCAGGGCCCCCTTGAATATTCAACAGAAGAAGAACGCTTGAAAATCTTTGGGTTTTGGATTTTTCTCGGGGCCGAGGTCATTTTGTTCGGAACGTTATTTGCCACTTATCTGGTAATGTACGGGCGTACGGGTGAGGGCCCTGACCCCGGTGAATTGTTTAAATTAAAGGATTTGCTCATTGAGACGTTCCTGTTGTTGACTAGCAGCTTTACCGGAGGCCTTGCTGTTCATGAGATGCGCCGCGGCAACCTGAAAGGCCTGTTGGCCTGGTTGGCCGTTACCATTCTTCTGGGGCTTGGCTTCGTCGGTGAAGAGGCCAAAGAGTTTATTGAATACATGGGTGATGGCGCGAGCATGGGAACCAGTGCTTATTGGTCGTCATTTTTCACTCTGGTCGGCACCCACGGCTGCCACGTTTCACTTGGGATTCTGTGGATTGCCGGAATCATGATTCAATTGGCAAGGCGGGGGTTAAATGCTGTTACGGCACGTAAGGTATTTATTGCGAGTTTGTATTGGCACTTTCTTGATGTCGTCTGGATCTTCATATTTACTCTGGTTTATATGACAGGGATGGTGATGTAGGATGGCTCAACAGAAAAATGAAACTGCCGCACAAGGACACGGGGGATTTCCCTGGAGGCAGGTTATCGGGTTTATCTTATCAATCGTGCTGACTCTCCTTGCTGTTTGGGTTGTTTATAGTTTGGAACTGCCGGCCAAAGTGACACTTGGGATTATTATCATCTTTGCTTTTCTGCAGGCTAGCGTTCAATTATTTATGTTCATGCACGTTACGGAAACGAAGGATGGAAGTATCCAAACCTGGAATATGATTCACGCGTTTATCGCGTTTATCATCATTATCGTGGGTTCGATTTGGGTCATGTCATTTGGAATGGGGTACATGTAAATAGAAAAGAAGAAGAGGCTGTGACATAAGTAAAAAAATCATTGAAATTGGCAAAAAACCACAAAAATAAAACCGCATGAAATCAAGGTTTTCAAATTTGATTTCATGCGGTTTGTTGATTTTCAATGAGTTTTGTCCCAGCTTCTTCTTAATGATCCGAAAGTGGATCGTCTGATTGATGGGAAGGATCTTTGCTTCCTTCTTTCAGTTCGTCCCGGATCTTCTCCGCGAGTTTGACTGCGAACAAAACGTAGGCAATCTCTGCAAGAACAAGTCCGCCGTAAAAGGCAAACCATAGGGCTGAAAATGCAACCGGAACGGTTTGGGGATCAAAGGAAAGAAGAAAATACTCCCACATTCCGATAAGTAACAGTGTCTGAATGCCTGCCAGCCAAAACCTTCTGAGGCGAAGGAACAAGAAAGGGGCTCCACAAGCTACAATCATGAAAATAATGGCCATATCCATTTAAAAGATCACGCTCCTTTAGAAACGATTCTATGATTGGAATCGGTTTCGTTATTTATATTATAACAAATCGTTCGCAGATTTGTCACATTATCTTCATCAAATCTCCATTTTTATAATGGGAGAATTTTTTACGGGAGGTTCATTTTTTAAATGATTTCTTGAATTCAGGCAAATGGCGGTTCACAGGAAAGAATTTATGGTAAAATAGTCTGTAAGAACGTCAATTCGTTGAGCATACATATTCTTTTCTTACCATTTATTTCTCATATCTCATTTTGTAAAGACAGGCAGGGATCGTATGAAGCAGTTGGCTAAAGAACGTTGGTTCCGTATTGGAATCGGCATTATTATGTTATTTGTGATTATCTGGTTAATTCAGGAAGACAGTATTGTGTTTACCCCGCTGATCGTTTTTGTTAAGACGATGTTTCTGCCGTTTTTGATAGCGGGCCTATTATTTTATCTGACACGGCCTTTGGTACAGTTGCTGGAACGTTGGCACGTACCTCGGAAGGTCGCCATTTTGTGCATTTTCCTGATTATTATCGGTATTCTTACGCTCGCGGTGAACTTGCTTGTTCCCGTGGTCCAAAGACAGTTCAACCGTTTGATCGAGAATGTTCCGACTATGATCAACTCGATTCAGAATTGGATTGAGTACTGGCAGGCCAATCAGGATTCGATTCCCGACTTTGTCATTGACGCCGTCCATAATGCGGGAAATAAATTACAAGGTACTTTTTCTGCGGCTGGATCGTCGATTGGTGGAATTCTAAGCAGTTTTGTAGGTTTCTTGTTCTCGCTCGTGGTCGTTCCGTTTATTTTGTTCTATTTACTGGATGACCGCGCGAAGTTCACACAAAGTGTTGTACGGTTCTTCCCGAGAACGCGCCGGGACGAAATCCGTCATGTGTTAAGTGACATGGATAATGCACTCGCAAGTTATATACAAGGCCAACTGATTGTCAGCAGTTGTGTTGGTGTCTTGCTGTTAATCGGCTATCTTATCATTGGTCTTGACTATGCTCTGCTGTTGGCGCTTTTCGGCATGGTGACAAACGTTATACCGTTTTTGGGGCCTTTTCTTGCTGTTATTCCCGCTATTATCGCGGCTTTCTTTCAGGATCCGATCATGGTTTTGTATGTTATTATTGTTATGATTATTGCACAGCAAATTGAAAGCAATTTGGTGTCGCCTCAGGTTATGGGAAGGCAATTGAATGTTCATCCGCTGACTATTATCCTGCTGATTCTGGTCGGGGCCAATCTGATGGGTGTTGTCGGGATGATCTTGATTATTCCAACGTATGCTGTTCTTAAGGTTGTCGTTCAGCATTTGTATCAGTTGTTTTCGATCCAGAGGCGGAAGGAAGGAGAAGGTTAAAATCAGAACATGGGTGGCTGATTGTCAATTGAAGCTGTAGAATAAAATGAAGCAAATTACTCGATTCTAACCTCTCTACCCTCCTAACTCTAACCTCAATCAAAACGGAAGGTGTCGGTTCATGGCGCGCTATCTCATTTACTTGGTCGAAGATGAAGAAAATCTGGCTCAGGTTCTGAAAACCTATATGGAGAATGAAGGATGGGAAGTCCGGATGTTTCATGATGGAGAGTCTGTGCTTTCTCATGTCGAGGACGAAGTTCATCTATGGGTTCTCGATATTATGCTGCCTGGAATCGACGGGTACCAATTGTTGAAAAGAATAAAGGCTGAAGGCGATATTCCGGTTATTTTCATTTCAGCCCGTGATCAGGACCTTGACCGCATTCTTGGCTTGGAACTCGGCAGTGACGACTATTTGGCCAAGCCGTTTTCCCCGAAGGAACTTGTCATCCGCACAAAGAAATTATTGAACAGGGTCTATGAAAGCAGAGAACGGGTAAAGGCCTATCAAGTGTCGGGTTACAGCATTGATCCGCTGAAACGGAAAGTAACGGAAGAGCAAGGTGAAGAGATTGATCTGACGACCAAGGAAATGGACTTGCTGTTGTTTTTATTGGAATCCTTCGGTGAGACCAGGTCCCGCGGAACTATTTTAAAGGCTGTTTGGGGAGAAGATTATTTCGGATCGGACCGGGCGGTCGATGATGTCATCCGCAGAGTACGGAAAAAGATGCCGCGCCTGGACCTGGAAACAATGTATGGCTCGGGCTATAGGATAGCGTCATATGATCCCTCTTAATTTGAGCTTGACCCAGCGGATTTGGCTTTCGTTCATCCTGCTTTTTCTTTTCGTCGGGTTTGTCATTGCCGTTGTCTATCCCATTTCCATTCAGGATGCGCTTAAAGAACAGACATATAAAATGATTAAACGGGAACAACTGCATTGGGTTTTGCCTAATGTTGATCAATTCAAGCCAGATTCAAGGGTTGGCTTTATTGAAAGCCGTGATGCCGCCCGTTCAGTGAACCACCTTATAGTGACCAACCAAATTACTCTGCTAAAGGGATATTCTGTGCCGAGAAGTGTTTTGCAACAAATGGGCCGTGATGCCTTAAAGCAGCAGGATGAGATCGGTCTCTATGAATTGGACTATGAAGGGGCAACCTTATTCTACGTTGTAAGGAAAGTTACTGTTAACGGCAATCATGCGTACCTGATTTCTTATATGTGGGATACGTACATTAATGAAATGGCTGAAACTCTTTGGAGCCGACTGTTGTGGATATTGCTGATTGCCGGTCTTCTGGGGCTCGGCTTTGCATTCTGGTTGGCCCGCTATCTTCGAAAACCGTTAATCATCCTCGGCAACCGCTTTGAGGAAATTGCCAAACGCAATTGGCAAACTTCATTCAAATGGAAACAAGGCGATGAATTCGGACATTTATCCGAACAATTCGAAGATATGAGGCAGAATTTGTTGCGGTATGACCGTTCGCAAAAGACCTTCATTCAACACGCCTCACACGAACTGAAAACGCCCATTATGGTCATCAGCAGCTATGCCCAATCGGTGAAGGACGGGATTCTTCCGAAGGATAATCTCGAGGAAACGATGGATGTTATTCTGGGTGAATCGGAGCGAATGGAGCAGCGGGTGAAGGAATTGATTTATTACACAAAGCTTGACACATTGAAAGACGAAACGCCTAAAAAGCAGAAAGTTTCTTTTGGACCGGTTGCGAAAGACCTTGTTGAACGACTGCATATGCAAAGAGAAGATGTGGCATTCCGGATTGGCGGAAAGGAAACAGTGTTTCTTGTTGATCGCGAGCAGTGGCAAGTCTTGATAGAGAATTTGCTGGAAAATGCTCTCCGTTATGCAGAGAGCGAGATTTATATTGGAGCATGGGAAAACCGGGAGGCCGCAGTTCTGGAAGTATACAATGATGGGGAAACGATTCCCGAAGAAGAGCGAGTGCATTTGTTTGATCCTTTCTTTAAAGGAGAGAAGGGCAAGTTTGGTTTGGGGCTTGCCATTGTGAAGCGGATTACAGAATTGCACAATGGGGAAATCGCCATTGAAAGTGAAAAGGACGGAACACGTTTTATCGTCACTGTACCAAAACGGCGTGAAAATAAATAACATTTGTGGGAACTGGGGGAATCGGAATGGTCAAGGGGATACATCAATATCAAGTTGGGGATCAGGTTGAACAATTTCTGTTGATCCGGTCTTCGAAGAAGTCCGTCGCCAGCAATGGGAAGCCGTTTCTAACGCTAATGTTACAGGATGAATCCGGAGAGATTGAGGCGAAGCTGTGGGATTGCTCAAATGACGATGAGAAGACATTCGTGGCAGAGAAAATCGTGAAGGTGACTGCCGAAATGTCAAGTTTCCGGGGCCGTAACCAGTTGAAATTAAAGACGGTTCGCCTTGCTGTTGCGGAGGATGGCGTGAAGACAGCAGATTTTCTGCAAGCCGCTCCGTTGTCGGTTGAAGAAATGGGCAACCGTGTTACCCAATATATTTTTGAGATGAAAAACCCCAATATTCAACGGATTACGAGACAGTTGGTGAAAAATCATCAGGAAGCGTTTTTTTCATACCCGGCGGCTTCCAAGAATCATCATGAGTTTTTGTCCGGTCTGGCTTATCATGTGGTAACGATGCTCGATCTGGCAAAGGCGGTTGCCAATCTTTATCCTTCCCTGAACACCGATTTGTTGTATGCAGGAGTGATTTTGCACGATCTCGGAAAGGTCGAAGAATTATCCGGAGCCGTTGCAGCCAATTACACATTTGAAGGGAAAATGTTGGGGCATATCCCGATCATGATGAACAAAATTGATCGGACGGCGGAAGAACTGGGCATTGAAGGTGAGGAAGTGACGTTGCTTCAGCATTTGGTTTTGTCCCACCACGGCAAAGCTGAATGGGGGAGCCCGAAATCGCCGCTTATTCGAGAAGCTGAAGTCTTGCACATGATTGATAATCTGGATGCCCGCATGAACATGATGGATAAAGCCCTGGAGCGTACTCAGCCAGGTTCCTTCAGTGAAAGGGTTCAAGCCCTGGATCATCGTTCTCTCTATAAGCCGAATTTCTCGAAATAGAGTTAGAAGTGTCATATTTTCCAAGGAGTTTCATATAGTGAATGTAACTAAGGCTTGGCCAACCCGAAGGCTGAAAGGCCGGCACACGAGTTGGATACAGGCCTGGGAATTTGTTTTTTTCGAACGGTTACAGGGGGGAGAATATGAATAAGACTCGTGAATGGGGCGGCGTTATTGTCATTGCACTTTTGTTGATCGTATTCATGACGGATTGGCCTGCGGCTGCTTTCGGATTCCTTGCCACGATTCCATGGTTCGTGTATTTGATTATTGCCGGCATTGTGTACTGTGGTTATAAATTTGTCAGCTTGTCAAAGGAAGATCATCAGGCCGATCAGGAATGGATCGAGCAAGAAGGAAATGTCTTCATTCGAAGGATGGAGCGGGAGAAGGAACGGCGTGATAATGTTGTTGCGGAGGATCGTGACTCCCAAAATCCGAATGAGGGAGAGCTCAGTCCCTCCGAAAGTGGTTATGTGTACGATCGGACCATGGATGGAGAGTGAAGAAAGGACTGCCGGTTTTAAATGCCGGCAGTCCTTTTTTCCTTACTTATCGTCTTTCTTTTGATCGGTTGCTCCTGTATCGCCTTGGGTGGCATCACCGGATTGTTGTTTCTGTGGTTCCTGAACCTTGAAAAGGTCTTTGAAATAATCGTCTTTAACTTCAATCTTGCCTTCCTTGTACAGTTCGTTAATGATTTCATTCACCGGTCTGGCTTGCTCTTGCGTTAATTTTTGCTTGATCTGTTCCTTTACATCCTTGAAAGGAACAACCTTCTTGTCGGTTACCTTGATAATGTGCCAGCCATAATCGCTTTTGACAGGTTCGCTGACCTCTCCGACTTCCAGTTTAAAGGCTGCGTCCAGAAATGGCTTGACCATTTGGCTTTGCTTAGTAATGTAGCCGAGATCTCCGCCATTCTTTCCGGCAGGTCCGGTTGAACGCTGCTTGGCCAATTCGGCGAAGTTGGAGCCGTTCAGTTTCTTTTCAATGGTTTCGGCTGTTGCCTTTTTGTCAACCACAATGTTGCTTACTTTAAGCTTTGTATATTGGTCTTTCTTATGTTTTTCATAATAAGCCTTAATATCATCTTTGGAGACTTTCACATCACCTGTACGTGCTTCCTTGACGAGTAAATTCCCTTTCACGGCTTTACGTAGTTGATCTTCGTTCTCGAAGCCTTGCTGCTCCAGCCATGACTGAAACTTATCATCGCTGTCAAAGCGATCTTTGATTTTTTTGATCTGTTTGTCGAGTTCTTTGGATACATCGTATTTATTATCCAAAAGTTGCAATAACACCATGTTTTGCATAACTTTCTTGCCAACGCTGGTCTTCATTTCCTTATAGAATTCGGCTTTGGTTATGTTTCCGGCATTGGTCTTGACCAGGACTTCACTGTCGCCGCCGTTGTTCGAACAAGCCGTCAGGGATACCGCCATTAATCCGGCAGCCGTGATTGCGAAAAGCTTTTTCAATATTATCCACTCCTGTTGTAAACATCACATTATGGTGCTCGGAGAATTTGTCCGAAACACCTTTATTACTATAGCACATTTTACCGGTAAATGGACAGGTCCTTTTGAAGTATGAAAAAAATCACACCTTTTGTTCTTTCCGGCCTCAAACCGTCGTGACATTTAATAGGGTTACGAAAAGGGTATTATGTCTTACGAGGTAAAATGATCGGAGATCTACTCGTTATTGCAGGGCAAGTAATATATCCCAGTATGAAGAAACCAACCAGATTGTAATCAATACGTTGAACCAACGGAAAACAACAGTCTGCCGTTCTTTGGAAAGTTCACGCTTCACACATAGGATGTTAGCTAGATGATTAAAAGCGTATAAAGTGAAAACAGCGAATATGATAAAGACGATTAGCACCATGATGTCAACCTCCGTCCTAAAAATGAGACATTATTACCTTATCAAAAGTTGACGTAAAATGATAGTTGTTAACATCCGAAATTGGGTATGGTACAGTAAACGCATGCCTATTTCGTTTTGCCGGGGGGACAAGCTATGAATAAAGGATGGAAAATCGCTTTTTTTACAACTTTGGTTGTTTTTTTCGGATTTATTGTGACGTTAATCGGTTTGTTTGATCATTATTTACCGTCTGTGGAGAAAACCGACTTTTCAATCGATACTGAAGTCAGCACGCGCAAGCCGATTTTCACCGTCACCACCACAAAGCAGCAACTGCAGCCTTTAATTAACCGTAAAATTCAACAATACAATAAGATGGACAACATCAAGTATAAACTGATCATGAAAGATGACATGATTTTGAAAGGCGCCATTACCTTACTTGGTAACAATATTGAGTTCGAAATGAAGTTCACACCGAAAGTGGTCGACAACGGCAATTTAATGTTACAGGAGAAATCGATACGCCTTGGTTTGCTGCAATTGCCCGTAGGGCGGGTGTTGGGTTATATCAAGAACAGTGCCGACCTGCCGGAGTGGGTCAAAATTCTTCCCGATAAACAGAAAATCTATATTGCCTTAAAAGACATCCATATTGAAGATCAGTTCTACTTGCGGGCGCAAAAATTCAACCTGAAGGAAAACAAAATCAAATTTTCGGTTTATACCCTTCCCTGAACCATGCAGTACAGCACAAATTTCGAAACATAGGTTGCTCTGAAAGCCGCCTTGAAATATAAAACCCTTCAACCGCGATTGTTACGGCTGAAGGGTTTTGACTTAATGTTTAAAAGTTTGAACGAGGATGTGAAATCCCTCTCGGAAATCCTCGACATAAGCGTGTGACGGAGCCTTGATCAAATAAGACAGATAGATGAAATCCGTAACGGCCAGGCCGAAATTGATTGATGACGCAACAGCTATATAATGAAAGAAAAGCGGAATCATCGGAGCCACCATCAGTGACAACACGGTGATCGCCACTCCCGGAAAGGCGACGCATACGATCGAAAGATTTCGGGATATCGGTCCCGAAGGGTCGCAAAACAGAATCGGGAATCGATTCGACTGCCATTCCAGCGAGAGGCTTGCCTTACGTCCAACCAGCCATATGGGAAAACAATGAAACAACTTATGCAACGGATAGATAAGTATGAGTGCCGCAAGCAAGATCGGAAAACTGAAACGATTGATTTGCAATTGCGGATGCAGGTTCAGGAACAATACATAAAACAGGGTAAAATAAACCATCGTAGCAAAGACCGAAAAGATAGCGATGCGAATTGTTCCGTAATCCCGCATGAAACGAACCGACTTTAAGCAGTTCATACTAACCCTCCTTTGTAAATCCTCCATAAAATGAAAAAGACGGCGGATTATTATAAGACCCGCCAATAATTCTTCAATTACTTTACGACGATTTCAGGAAGAAATCAATAGGTTTTCCGAAAAAAATTTCGAGTAAATTCGACCTGCTTGGGGGAATTTAAAAAAAGAGGTTTTCTTAATGGAGAATAGGGTATAGGTAATAAGACTGATAAGGCCGAAATAATTATTGATAAATGTCCCGTTTGTACAGATTGAACTGTATATTCCAAACAAACGTATTGTATAGAACGTAATGATTGTCACAGAGGCGTAATTTTTGTATAGTAGGGAAAGTGAGTGGATTACAGTCTGGCTAACGGGAAAAGCGGGGGTGAAAAAATGGGAGAAAAAAAGATTGAAATCAAGGTAGACAAATTAACCAAGATCTTCGGGAGAAGTCCGAAGGATGCCGTTGGCCTGCTAGAACAAGGCAAGACCAAGGATCAAATTCTCGAAGAAACCGGCATGACTGTCGGTGTGAACCAGGCTTCATTTGAGGTGGAAAACGGAGAAGTCTTCGTTATTATGGGACTTTCCGGGAGCGGGAAATCGACGCTCGTTCGTTTGTTGAATCGGCTAATTGAGCCGACATCGGGTGAAATTTGGCTCGGTGACAAAAATGTGACCGCCATGAACAAAGAGGAGCTTCGCGAACTACGCCGCAAGAACATGAGCATGGTGTTCCAACAGTTCGCATTGCTTCCGCACAAAACCATTTTGGAAAATGCGGAGTACGGATTAGAAATCCAAAAGGTTGACAAAAATGAACGTGAGCAAAAGGCGAAAGATGCCCTGGAACTTGTCGGCCTCGGCGGGTATTTAGATAAGTACCCGACGGAACTTTCAGGTGGAATGCAGCAACGTGTCGGGCTCGCGCGTGCTTTGGCCAACGATCCCACCATCTTGTTGATGGACGAAGCTTTCAGTGCGCTGGATCCATTAATCCGTAAGGATATGCAGGATGAGCTGCTTGATTTGCAACAATCCGTGCATAAAACGATTGTCTTTATTACCCATGATCTGGATGAAGCGCTGAGAATCGGCGACCGTATTGCATTAATGAAAGACGGTGTGATTGTACAGATCGGTACAGCAGAAGAAATTCTGATGGATCCGGCTAATGATTACGTCGAAAGGTTTGTTGAGGACGTTGATCTTTCCAAGGTATTGACTGCTGGCCATGTAATGAAGAGAGCTGAGACGGTCGGAGTTGACCGGGGGCCGCGTGTCGCTTTGCAATTTATGAAGGATCAAGGCATTTCAACGGTTTACGTCATTGATAAGAAACGTAAATTGTTGGGCTACATCACAGCAGATCAGGCAAGTGAAGCTGTAAAAGAAAAGAAATCCATTGAAGATGTCCTGACGAGAAACATTCCATCTGTCAGTCCGGACACGTTACTGATCGATTTGTTCGAACCAATGGCGACGGCATACGCGCCGCTCGCGGTTGTGGATGAGGAAGGACGATTGAAAGGAATTGTAGTCAGAGGCGCCGTAATGGGGGCGCTTGCCGGTAACGAAGAGAACATGAGCGGAAACGGGGTGAGTTCATAAATGGATGAACGATTTCTCCCGAGACTTCCGTTAAAGAGTTGGGTCAATGAATTTGTGGATTTTCTGAAAGAATACTTACAGGGATTCTTTGGCATAGTCGCAACTGTAATTGAAACGGTTACCGATTGGTTTGTGTTTGTTTTACAGCTCGGCCATCCGTTTGTTTTGATTATCGTCATATCCTTAATCGCCTGGTGGACTGCCAAGTGGAAAGTAGCACTCTTCTCGTTTCTCGGCCTCTGGTTGATTAACAACCTGGGTTATTGGGAAGAGTTGACTCAAACCTTATCATTGATTCTGATTTCGGTTATCATTTCGATCATTATCGGAATTCCAATCGGGATCTGGATGTCACAGAAGGACGCGGTTCGTTCGGTTGTCACACCGATTCTTGACTTTATGCAGACAATGCCGGCCTTTGTGTATCTTATTCCGGCTGTTGTCTTCTTTGGCCTCGGTATGGTACCGGGTGTCATTGCGACTGTTATCTTCGCAATGCCTCCTACCGTAAGGTTGACAGATCTTGGGATACGACAAGTCCCCGCCGAATTGATTGAGGCGGCTAATGCATTTGGTTCAACAACCGGACAGAGGTTGACTAAGGTACAAATTCCACTCGCGACCCCGACAATTATGGCGGGCATCAACCAAAGTATTATGCTCTCTCTTTCAATGGTTGTCATTGCTTCATTGGTCGGAGCACCTGGTCTTGGAACGATTGTCTATAGGGCCGTCACACAGATCAAAATCGGCCTTGGATTTGAAGGCGGATTGTCGCTGGTTATTATTGCGATGATATTGGATCGGATTTCACAAGGTATTAAAAAATAAGGGGAAAACATTTCTTTAGGAGGAATGAAGATTTATGTTAAAGAAACTACGTTTCGGAGGATTGGCTTTTGTTTTCATGCTGTCTCTAGTGCTTTCGGCATGCGGCAGCAGTGATAATGGCGGAAGCGGAAACGCCACAAGTGGAAACGGTGGAAATGAAGGCAGCGATAACGCCACAGAAGAAAGCAGTGAAGGCGGTCTCGGTGATACAGAGATTACGATTCCATATGTATCCTGGGCTGGAGCAGTAGCGAGTACCTATACTGTGTCGGCATTGCTCGAAAGCGTTGGATATGAGGTAACGCCGAAGCAGGTTTCAGCAGGGGCAATGTGGTCGTCAACTGCAAGCGGATCAGCAGATGCTTTCACAGCAGCATGGCTCCCGGTAACACACAAAAGCTACTGGAGTAAGTACCAGGAAGACCTGGATAAGTTACAGAAGACGATTAAGAAAGCTCCACTGGGCTTGACCGTGCCATCTTACGTTGAGATTGACTCTATTGAGGATATGAAAGGCAACACGGAACTTGGGAAAGCTACCGAATGGACAATTACCGGTATCGACCCGGGTGCCGGTGAAATGGATGCGACCAGAAAAGGCAAAAAGAAATACGGACTGGACAAATGGAAATTGCAAGCCAGTTCCGGACCGGCAATGACAGCGGCATTGTCGAAAGCCATTGAAGCACATAAACCGATTATCGTTACGCTTTGGAAGCCACACTGGGCTTTTGCGGAATGGGACTTGAAAATCCTGAAAGATCCGAAGAACATTTATGGTGACTCAGACAGCATTTACACCGTTGCCAATAAGAAGCTTAAGGAAGAATCACCTGCAGCTTATAAAATTTTGAGCCAGTTTAACTGGAATTATGAATTAATGGGTAAGGTAATGAAAAACATTCACAGTGGCATGAAACCCGAGGAAGCCGGAAAACAATTTATTGAGAATCATCCGGATAAAGTAAAAGAATGGACGAAAGGCGTAGCAGCCGCTAAATAAATCGGCCTTCTGAATATCCCCTTCGCCTTTGGTTGAAGGGGGTAATTTTTATTTCATAATGGGAAATTCTATTGGACAAAGGAACAAATTGTAACCATTTAAAGGAGTGGATATTAAAGGATATGACAGGAAAAATTCGATTTACAAGCTTAAGTTTAATTGTGATGGTTTCGCTCATGTTGGCGGCATGCGGGAGCGGCGGCAACGAGGGCGATGCAGGTACAGCGAACAGTGGAAGCGGGAATGAAGGGAATTCTTCCGGACAAAGCAGCGAAGGAAATGGTGCCGATAGCGAATTGCAGCTTGGCGAGGAGAAAATTACTCTGCTGGGCGATAACTATCAGTCGGCGACTGCAAGTATGTTGGTGGCCCAAGAGGCTTTGGAGAAGGCCGGTTATGATGTGAAAATCAAGCAGGTAGGCGTCGGAACCATGTTTGCGGGTGTGGCCGAAGGTTCGGCCGATGCGTCATTGGCTGTTTGGTTACCGCACACTCACGCCAGTTACTGGAAGCAATATAAAGATCAGCTTGATAAATTGGGTGTTCTGATGAAGAAGGTTCCACTTGGCTTGACGGTTCCTTCATACATGAAAGATATTAATTCGATTCAAGATTTAGCCGACAATAAAAATAACATTGGCGAAAAGTTAGATTGGACGATAACCGGAATCAGCCCGGGAGCCGGTGAAATGAAGGTTACCAATCAACAAGTATTGCCATCGTATGGAATGAAGGGCGAATGGGATGTTCAAGCCAGTTCGGGTCCGGCTATGACGGCGGCTTTATCGAAAGCCATTCAGGAAAAAAAGCCGATTGTCGTAACATTGTGGAAGCCGCACTGGGCTTTTGTCAAATGGGACCTGAAAATCTTAAAGGATCCGAAGAATAAGTACGGCGATCCCGATGACGTTTATGCTGTTGCACGCCAGGGGCTGAAAGAAGATTCCCCTGTTGCTTACAAGATTCTCAGTCAATTCCATTGGACCAAACAACAAGATGCAAAGGTTATGTTGAAAATGCAAAATGGGATGGACCCGGAAAAGGCCGCTGAAGAATTCGTCAAAAATCATCCTGACCTTCTCAGTGAGTGGATGAAAGGGATCGAAACTGAATAATGACTTAAAAAAGTAACCTCCTTCAGGAATTGAAGGAAGTTACTTTTTGTTTTCCTCTTGAAGTTTGTCAATCTGTTCGTTAAGTTCCCGGATTTGGTCCTGAAGGTTTCGGATATCGGGTTCGGTATCTTTCTTCCATTGATCAATCGAGGCCTTGATTCCTTTCGCACCTTCTTTAATGGCTGGAATCGACTGCCGGGTGGCGGTTACAACATCGTCTTTTAATGAAATACTGTCGATTTTGATTTGCTCAAACGCCTCTTTGGCCTGACGGCCTCTTGTTCCGGCTTCTCGCCGCCATTCTTCTCCCGACTTGGGATTGGTTAACAAGACAACTGAACCTGCGGCGAGGCCGCCAAATACGGCTCCTGTGAGGAATCCTTTCATTTTGCCCATTTCTATTAGCTCCTTCCATCATTTATGGATTCGCTTCAACAAACCCCTTTCGGTCTATTTTGCCACAACCAGGCATAAAATCAAACAGGGGAGGGACGTTCAGTGCTGATTTTTCTGATCGGCCTTATTTTATTGGTGGCCGCCGTGTCTCAAATGTTGAAAGTCCGCACGTTCGGCTTTCAAAATAAAAGGGTGCTGATGAGGAAAAGAATCACTTTATTATTGGGGGGAGTGGGGCTGTTCCTGATATTGTTCGGATGCGCCAGCCTTATTATTTCATAAAAAAGCGTGCCGGAACTGCTCCCCGGCACGCTTTCGTAATTTCTTAAGCAGCTGAGGCCACCTTGCTTCGCCTCATAAAGGATTGTGCAATCGGGTGGATGATCACCATCAATGCAGTGTTGATTGCTGCTGCAGGCAGTACAACGGTAATGAAGAAACCAACGAAGGTTCCTCCTCCCGGCAACCCTACAATGATCAACGCTAAAGTCAGGAAGATCGCTCCACTAATCATTGTGCCGACAGCCGTCAAAATCCCGGCCGTAATGACAGACTGATTCTTCCTTAGCGCCAGGAATAATCCGAAGAAGATAAAGGCGGTAATCGGTCTTTCAATAAGATTAGGAATTTGCCCGAGCGGGAAAGTCGTGGTAATAGCCGCGAGTACCCCTGTAACGACACCGATAATCAAAACGTACTTCACCTTCGGGAATAATAATATCGACAGAAACATAAAGGTAAGCAGCATATCCGGCGACATGCCGAAAAACAAATCGGGCATCACGAGGTTCAGAACAGCTCCGACTGCAAGCAACAATCCTGATAATACTAAAGGCAAGGTTTTCATTTGTACATCTCTCCTCATCTAGGCTAATCTCTATTCTCCGACGATGCGCTGATTTTGCCCGTCGCAAGAATTCAAGTTACAATTATTGTATCAAATGTTTTCGCATTTGTATATATCAATCGTTTGAGACGGAGGCCCAAATTCATGTACAGAGAATCAAAACCAGTGGACCTTAGCCCCTATGACCACCCGGATATTTATCCCGGCCCGAGGCCGGCTTCCTCTTTCATTTTCTATAATGGACAAGCCCATCGGATTGAAGAAGAGAATACCCGCTTGGAGAACTGTACTGTTCATGTCTCACAGCGCAGTGGTTTACTCGGTTCTTTGGCTTTTTCAAGTCCGGAAATGATGTCAATTGAAGCTTTTCTCAAGGAAAAAAATGCTGCGCCGATTCGAGAGCGAGTACCTTTGCTTGGCTACGGTTCCAATGTTTGCCTTGCCCAACTGGCTTACAAATACGGCATGACCCCCGATGGAAGTGATTTGATTATTTGCCTGAGGGCGAGGATGAAGGATTCCGATATTGTGTATGGTTCGTTTCTCGCTCCTTATGGATCGCTTCCGGCCATTATAGCACCGGTAGAAGGCGCGGAAACGGAGATTTGGCTGACATTGGTCGACAAGGATCAGTTTGATCATATGACGAGTACCGAAGGCGGGTATGAGCTGAGGGAGCATTCGGGAGGGAAATGTGTGCTTGAGACCGGGTACCGCTTTGAAAAAGTATACGGATACTACCAGCCGCATGCTTTGAAGCGTGACGGCGGGATGATCCGGTTTCAGGATATTTCAGGTGATTCCCCGCTTCCGGCGGAATGGGAGGCGGATATGCTGGATTGGCTGAAGGATGCAGTTGGATTTGAAGGCGCCAGGGAACAATTTATTCATAAGCTTCGTTGGGACTACTCCTTTCACCGAATGGTGAATGAAAAGCTGCAGCAGCAGTACGACACCACTTTCGAACATCCCGATTTACAATCGACGGATCAATTCGATACGATTGGTGAAATGGATAGAGACTGAAAAAGAAGACGGCCCGTAGCCGTCTTCTTTCGTTTCGAAGAATTATGTTATTCTCATTCGATGCCACTCGCAATTGTTTCGGCGATTTCTTTCATTTCCGTCTCGGAGGTATCATGGGTTTTCCAAATCACGCCGAACCCGTCATCCTTCCCGTAACGCGGAATGATATGTACATGGTAATGAAAGACTGACTGCATCGCGGCTTCCTCATTGTTATTAAGCAAGTTCATGCCGACCGGTTCAAACTGATTCTTGATGGCCCGGGCAATCTTTGGTACAACAGCAAAGACCTTCTGAGCTGCTTCGGGTGTCAATTCATAGATATTCTTTTGGTGAACCTTCGGGATCACAAGTGTATGTCCTTTGGTTACCTGGCCAAGGTCAAGAAATGCCACAACATCATCATTCTCAAATACTTTGGCGGCCGGGATTTCGCCCGCAACAATTTTGCAAAATATACAATCGGGATCGTGTGTCATGTTTGTCACCCTTTCCTCTTGTTCTTGGTTCATTATTTTAGCATATAGGCCGGCCTCTGTATATGTTCATTAAGATATGCGAAAACCGCCTTTGTACGACACAAGGCGGCCTCTATTATTCTTCACGGCTTTGGAAGAGATTCCACATTTGGATAAAGGTTTTGATTTGGGAATCCGGTGTTTCCGATATTTCCTGAAGGATTTTTGCGAGCTCCGGATTTTGCTTCATGACTTGCAGGACAGCGCGTTCTTTTGATGTAAGGTACATCGGCCTGGGGTCATTGACGGAAGCTGCAAGGCCCAACAGGAAATCGGTTGGGACATCGAAGAAATTTGCAATTCGCGTAATCGTTTCCGGGTCCGGTTTGCGGGTTCCGGTTTCATAACGTGACAGTTGAACATTTGTGATATCCAGTTCGGCAGCCATCTGTTTTTGTGAATAGTTATGCATTTCACGTAAGTATTTGATTCTTGTTCCCAGAATATTATCCACCCAGACTGCACACTCCTCCCCAAAAGGTACATTCGTTATTTTATCACTTCAATATCTCTCAACAGTATCGATTACCGAAAAGGTAAAACGGGATTGACAATTTAAGTCAAATTCTTTAGTATAAAAAGAAAAATTGCCGTTTTGGAAACGGGAGAGGTTGAATGGTTGTGAAAAAGGTAGATGTTGAGAAAATCAAATATTTGAGGAAACGGGAACATCTGACATTGGAAAAAATGGCGAAGAGGCTCGGGTATGACAGTCCAAACGGTTATTATTATTTGGAAAGGGGACGGAGTAAGTTTACAGCGGAAACACTTGCCGCTGTTGCAGAAATTTTCGATGTTCCTATCAGGGAGTTGTTCATTGAACCGCATGAGAAAAGAGACAAAACCTGAAGTTTTGCCTCTTTTAGGGGGGAATAATAAAACGTTACAATGTTATCCTTGACCAATTGCAGGGAATTTAAACAGAAGTCACTCACTAAGCCGATTTTCGGCTATTTTTTTTGAAACAAAGATGAATTCCTTAACGTTAAATAAGTGAAGGAATAGTTGTCCATACTATCAAGGAGATTGTTAAAAATAGACTTTAATCTATCTTAATGCTATCTCTTTTGACCATTGTGGGTTACATAAATATAGCAGAGCGGCTGTGCCTGCCCTTCTGTTCAACTACATCAAGAATATATTGAAAGTCACGCCTGCAAAGGAGTATAAAGATGTGTGGATTTGTCGGATATATGCACAATAACGAATCAGCAAGGGTGGAAGAAGGTCAAACGGAGCGTCTTGAGGCGAAATCCCAACTTATCAGCCACCGCGGACCGGATGATTCCGGCTATTATACAGATTCCCTGGTTCGCTTCGGATTCAGGCGCCTGAGCATTATTGATCTGGAGGGGGGGAAGCAGCCCCTCTCCTATGAAGATGGACGGTACCAGATCATCTTTAACGGAGAGATTTATAATTATCTGGAACTTCGGAACCAATTGGAGAAAAGCGGGATGAGCTTTGAAACCGATTCGGACACCGAGGTGATTCTCGCGAACTTTCATAACAAAAAAGAGAAGGTTGTCGAAGATTTACGAGGAATGTTCGCTTTCGTTATATGGGATAAAACAGCCGGGGAATTATTTGCGGCAAGGGATCCGTTTGGGATCAAGCCGTTCTATTACATTGATGGAGAAGAAGGTTTGTTCTTTGCTTCAGAGAAGAAGAGCCTGTTACTGGGGAATAGTGAAGAGGCTATTGATGGGGAAGCTTTGCAACAGTATTTGACCTACCAATTCGTTCCGGAGCCGTTATCAATGTCGAAGAAGATCAAGCGGTTGGCGCCCGGTCATTATTTTACGAAAAAATTAGGGGAGCCCCCGGAAATTCATCCTTATTGGCAACCCGCATTTCAACCATCGAATCTTTCATTTGATCATAAGACAGATGCTATTCGCCGGGTTCTTCAGGACTCGGTCTCTATGCATATGCGGAGTGATGTCCCGGTTGGCGCGTTTTTGTCGAGTGGAATTGATTCAACAGCCATTGCGGCGCTTGCTAAGGAGGTTCATCCCGGAATTCGGACATTCTCGGTCGGTTTTGAACGGGAAGGGTACAATGAAGCTGATATTGCGGCGCAAACTGCGGAAAAGCTTGGAATTGAAAATCACCGGAAAATCATATCACCTGAAGAATTTATCGAGGAATTGCCGAGAATTGTTTGGCACATGGACGATCCTGTAGCGGATCCGGCCGCAGTTCCCCTTTACTTTGTTGCTCGAGAAGCTGCTAAGCATGTGAAGGTAGTTCTGTCAGGTGAAGGCGCTGATGAACTGTTCGGAGGATACAATATTTACCGTGAGCCATTAGCACTAAAGTGGTTTTCCGCAATACCCAAAGGAGGAAAGAGGTTCCTGAAAAGGGCGGCCTCGATGCTTCCTGATGATGTCAAAGGGAAGAGTTACATTTTACGGGGCTGTACCCCTCTTGAAGAACGCTATATCGGAAATGCGAAAATGTTTGAGGAAGATGAAAAAAGTACCCTTCTTCGCAACTATGATAAGAATATCTGTTACACCCAGATCACCCGCGACCTATATGAAGCAATGCGCGGGTTTGATGAAATCACCAAAATGCAGTATATAGATCTTAATACATGGTTGCGGGGTGACATATTGGTTAAGGCCGACAGAATGACGATGGCTCATTCCCTTGAACTGCGCGTTCCGTTTTTGGACAAAGAGGTGTTTAAGGCGGCCGCCCATTTAAATATGGCTGATAAGACTGGTGCGGGAACGACAAAATATGCGCTAAGGAAGGCAATGGAAGGGATTGTGCCGGAATCGATCCTTTATCGAAAGAAACTTGGCTTTCCGGTTCCGATTCGCCATTGGCTGAAGGATGAGCTGTACGATTGGGCCCGCAAGCTGATTCGGGAGAGCGGAACGGGTCAAGAGCTGAATACAGAAGAGGTACTGAGGCTTCTGGAATTCCATCGGCAGGGAAAAGGAGACCACAGTCGTAAGCTTTGGACGGTCCTGACCTTCATGATGTGGCATAAAGTGTTTGTCGAACAAGCTTATCCGTTTCAAAAGATCGAAGAGAAACAAATATCTCGTACGGTGTAGCGGCTGATTTTCAGCCGTTTTTTTCTTGGGTGGCCAAATCCAAACAGTAAGCCAGCCAGGAGCATTTATTGTGTTCGTTGAGACAAATGATTAAGGAACAAAATTGTGATGTTTTTTACGAAGTTTTGGTTTTGCATGCTAAAAACCATGATTTCCTTTCCTGAATCACTATTTATCCGGCGTTGTTTAAGGTAATTGCGCCGAAATCAAAATTTATGCACGAAAAAATCATTTTATGCACCAAAATCTGAAGATATGCACGAAAGCCAAAAATGAATCCCAAAATCATATAATGGATTGTAGTGCGTGGTGTGTACCGCCCAAGTGTATTGTCTCCTGCCCTATTTACTTCGACAAACTCTCTATATTTTCAGCGAAATAAGCTATGATGAATTCAATAATGAAACCGTGAAAGGGAAACTTACGTTATACGAGGCGAAGGGGCTGACGGTTCATGGAAGAGGAGCGATTAATCCAAAGGGCGAAAGATGGCGACCTTGAGGCGTTTCGGGAGTTGGTCGAGAGATTTCTTCCGGTTGTGGAAAGGTTCGCATATCAAATTGGCAGCCCGCCTGCCCAAATTGAGGATGTTGCCCAGGAAGTGTTTCTAAGGGTTTATCGATTCCTGAATACCTATTCAAGCGGCAAATTTTCAACCTGGCTGTATCGGATCACCTTGAATATTTCCCGGGATATGATGCGAAAGAACAAGCGTGAGCATGATAAGGTGCAGAAATTGTATGAACAGCCTGCGCCTCCCCGGCCGCCGGAGGTTGAAAAACAGCTGTTGAAAAATGATGAATACCGCCACCTTCACAATCTTATAATCGGATTGGACGAGAAGTATAGAGTACCGCTTGTTTTGTTTTACTTCCAAGAGAAAAAGTACGATGAAATTGCCGAGATTTTGTCAATTCCACTTGCCACGGTAAAAACGCGAATTTCAAGGGCTCGTAGAAAGTTGAAAGAGCTTCTTGAAATGACAGCGGGAGGTGAAGACGATGGCTTGTCATGATAAATTGGATGATATGTTGGATGAGCAGCGCCAGGGATACCAAGACT
This sequence comes from Caryophanales bacterium, assembly GCA_036381575.1. Lineage (GTDB taxonomy): Bacteria > Bacillota > Bacilli > Bacillales > DASSOY01 > DASSOY01. The sequence continues at coordinate 7,332 of DASVCO010000138.1, read as the reverse complement.
TGCCGAGGTTATCCTCGGTTGATAAGATTATGAGTCGAATTGAAGCAGAAGCCGATAAGCCGAGGAAGAAAAATCGGCGAAAGCGGGACTTCTTGCCATGGGCAGCCGGCATCGCGGCCGCATTTCTGTTGGCAGCTCTGGCTTTGTCACAGCTTCAGGCGGACCCGGGCCAACAAATTGCATTTGATACCCAGGCCGAGGTTCCGAAGAAGGGACAGACTCCGGGGAATAACTTAGAAAGCGGATCGAATGAAAGCGGGTATTCCGATGAAAAAAGAACAGCATCTCCTTTTGTACCGGATAAGGTTCCTTCAACAATTGACCAGACGAAAACTGTTCTAAAGAAGATGAAAGAGACCGGGGCCTCTGCTTCAAGAATTGACGGGGTCTTTACGGAATTTCTGCAAGCCCGGATGAATGCAAAAACCGAGCGTACGGTCAAACTCACTCAGCTTGGCCAGACTTGGCTTCAAAATCATTACAATTTCAGAGAATTGATGCCGGGATTTGAGCAACCCGAAAAAATTAAGGATGCCCAACTGCGCTCATATGCTGAAAAACTGAAAAATGAGGGCTACAGGGTGATCACTCGTGAGGGGAATCTGGAATTGAAGTACGCATACAACAAATTCCAAAAGGCGTTTAGCCCATATGTTTCGAATACAATGGATGCTTTTCTGGAAATCCAGGCTGATTCTGTCGTATACAGCGAGGGGACTTTCGAAGGAACATGGGATCATCTGGGCGAAACATTGGTGAAAATCGATCAATTCCTAAAGAAACATCCGGAATTTCCGTTTGCAAAAGACTTGAAAACCGATTATCAATTGTTTCTTCCGTGGTACCTGACGGGGAATTACAGTAAAGATATAGTCGAAGAAGGTTCCGATATTGTGAAAAATGAGGTCAGACAGAGTTTCCAGGCTCTAATTCAGGATAATCCGGCTACGTTTACCGCAAAGGTTGTGGAAGAATACTACAATCAAATAAAACAAAATGGGTTTAAGAAGGTGCCCCGGGATTCGTTTGAGATGCCCGACTTTCCTTCCTACCTGAAAATGGACGCCCCTTAAGGCGTCTTATTTTTTCGTGTATAATGTTGAGTTACGCGCAGGCGCGATATTTGTTACGCTTGCAGCACGTTCTTTCTTTTTGTAGCTGATCGGTTGTTATGGTATAATAATGGGGTTCATATTAAAACTAGGAGTGTTTTCATGCTGGAAAATTTTCAGGTCGGTGACATTGTTGAAGGAAAGGTAACAGGCATTAAACCATTTGGTGCCTTTGTGGCCATAGATGAAGAGCATCAAGGTCTCGTGCATATTTCTGAAGTTGCCCACGGATTTGTCAAGGACATTCAGGAGTATCTTTCCGTTGGGGATGAAGTCAAGGTGAAGATTTTGACGATTGATGAGGATGCTGGAAAAATCTCACTTTCCATCCGTAAAACCCAGCCCGAACCGCAAAAGCCTCGCAGCGGCGGAAAGGGCAAACCGAAGAAGAATGATCAGGGATTTAATACATTGGAAGACAAATTAAAGGATTGGCTGAAAGAATCCAATGAAAAACAAGCGCAGCTCAACAAGCGTTTGAAAAAATAAAAAATCCGGCCCCATGTCTTCAGGCGGCCAGAGGGCGCTCTCTGGGGCGTAAAGCAGCAGGGCTAAGCTTCTATTTCAATTGTTCTTGAGGAGTTGCTTTTTCGGAGCAATTGAAGAAGTTCGTTCACAGCTGAATTTTAAAGTAATGTAATGAGGGCCGGGACATTTTCCGGCCCTTTCGGTATATTCGGCTAAACAATGATCGGATTCTCCCCTCGAGGCCACACAGACTCGTTAACGCATTGGTTCGGGGTTTTCCGAGAGCTCTTCTGACGGCTTGAAGAGGAGCGTCAGGCTATATAGGCCGGCAATGCCTACAATTCCGTAGATAATTCGTGAGATTGCGGCATCTTGCCCGCCGAATATCGCAGCGATCAAATCAAATTGAAAAAATCCGATTAATCCCCAGTTGATCGCGCCGATAATCACGAGAGCAAGCGCCGTACGTTGTAATCCACTCATTTGAGAACCTCCTTTGCCGCTTTGTTCGCCGCACTATAAGATGCGTGCAAACAAGCATGTTCTTCTTTAGCATGACGATTTTTTATGAAATTATACCGATACAGGAGGAATTCCCTTATGTCAGCAAATGCGATTCGATTCGATTATGGCAACGCATTGTCTTTTTTCGCAGAGCATGAACTTTCCTATATGAAAGAAAACGTCAAGGTTGCCCATCAAGCCCTACATAACGGAACAGGCAGCGGTAATGATTTTCTGGGATGGCTTGATCTTCCAGAGGACTATGACCAGGAGGAGTTTTCCAGGATCAAGAAAGCTGCAGAAAAGATGAGGCAGGATACCGATGTCCTGTTGGTTATTGGAATCGGCGGTTCTTATTTAGGGGCCCGGGCTGCGATTGAGATGTTGCAGCATTCTTTTTATAATGTCCTTCCGAAAGAAGAGCGTGGGGCTCCACAGGTATTCTTTGTTGGAAACAATATCAGTTCGACATACGTCAGTGAGCTTTTTGATGTATTGGCGGATAAGGACGTTTCCTTGAATGTGATTTCTAAATCAGGGACAACCACCGAACCGGCCATTGCCTTCCGGATCTTTCGTAAATGGCTGGAAGAGAAGTATGGAGAAGAAGAAGCCCGGAATCGGATTTATGCGACAACGGACCAGTCGAAAGGTGCCTTGCGAACCTTGGCTGCTCAAGAAGGGTATGAGACCTTTGTTATTCCGGACGATGTAGGCGGCCGTTATTCTGTGCTGACTGCTGTGGGGCTGTTGCCAATTGCTGCAGCAGGATTGGATATTCAGGCAATCATGGACGGAGCTGCACAAGCCAGGAATGACCTGGATCAGGAGGAGCTCTTTGAAAACCCGGCTTATCAATATGCCGTCGCCCGAAATGTTCTATATAATAAAGGGAAAACGGTGGAGTTGCTTGTCAATTATGAGCCTGCCCTTCATTATTTCGGTGAATGGTGGAAGCAGTTATTCGGTGAGAGCGAGGGCAAGGACGGCAAGGGAATCTTTCCTGCAGCAGCTGACTTCTCCACTGATCTTCATTCTTTGGGGCAATATGTTCAGGAAGGGCGCCGTCAATTGTTCGAAACTGTGCTGAACGTTGAGAAACCGCGTGCCGAGATTTCGATTGAAAAAGACAGCGACAATCTTGATAAATTAAATTATCTGGCCGGAGAAACGATGGATACTGTTAATAAAAAAGCTTCTCAAGGAACTCTTTTGGCTCATACTGATGGCGGAGTCCCAAATTTCGTTATAGACATTCCCGAAATCAGCGAATACCATTTCGGTTATCTTGTTTATTTTTTCGAGAAAGCTTGTGCCATGAGCGGTTATTTGCTCGGGGTCAATCCCTTTGATCAACCCGGTGTGGAAGCATATAAGAAGAACATGTTTGCCCTTCTCGGCAAGCCTGGCTTTGAGGCGGAAAAAGAAGAGCTTGAGAAGCGGCTGAAATAGTGATGGGGACCATGAAGTAAAATCCTCCTGATTGGGAAGGTTAGAAATAATGAAATCCCTGAAGGAGAGATGAAATCAATGATTCAGCTGGAATCACGTGTTGATGGAACAGAGCATAAATTGTCGGATCTGGAGGAAGCGCTGAAACCTTTAGGTTATTCGATCGGCGGAAACTGGGACTATGATCACGGATGTTTCGATTACAAGATCAATGAGAAAGACGGGTACTTATTTTTGCGAATTCCCTTTAAAGCCACGGAGGGGGCCCTCGATCATGAAGGCGTCGGGGTGAAAATCGGTACACCGTACTTGTTGAATCATAAATATGAGGCAGGTCTTGACCAAGAGGTGGGAAAAGGGGCCTTGAGCGGTTTCACCAACCAGTTCCAGGAGCCTGTCGATAAAGATGACAAAATCCCTGAAAGGTATGCTGAGGAAGGACAGCAGCTTTTAAAAGAAGTTGAGGACGCTGTCTTATCCTAGCGGCGTTTTGAGGAAAGAAAGTCGGGGTAAATATCAGAAGGCTCCCGCCGGCCAATTGGGGCAATGAGAAAGGAGAAGTGAAATGGCTGTCAAGTCATTTTTCACAAAATGGATCAGCATTCTTGTAGAGATCATTGAAGCTATAATCGGCATTCATATTTTATTGAAACTGTTCAATGCCAATTCCGGTGTGCCTTTCGTGAATTGGATGTACCATCTGAGCGCTCCGCTGCTGGCACCATTTAGAGGGATATTCGACAATATGGTGTTTAATGGGGAATACGTCCTTGATCTTTCCGCGGTTTTCGCTCTGGTGATATACGGAATTGTCGGTTATTTGATCATGATGCTGTTGGGAGGATTCAGCGGGAAAGGGAAGAAAAAGCGGAGATAGTCGCGCTTTTGCCCGGCGGAATCTTGTTGAGAAAATGATTGCGTGCCCCGTTTCGAAGTGATATAATACAAATTGTCGTCGAAACGGGGCATTAGCTCAGCTGGGAGAGCGCCACACTGGCAGTGTGGAGGTCAGCGGTTCGAGCCCGCTATGCTCCATCGAAAGTGCGATTCCTTTTTGAAAGGAATCGCATTTTTTATATGCTTTTTCCAGAAAAAGTCCTATAATTGAAATTTAGGTAGCCTCCGAAAGAAAAGATTGCTTGTGCAGGAGTTGTTGGTGCAGATGAAGGTGTATCGTATCTCATACGGAGACAATGAAAATCAGTTTGGAGACCTTCGTTTACCGGAGGGAGAAGGTCCTTATCCGGTCGCTATTGTGATCCATGGTGGTTTTTGGAGGGCCAGGTTCAGTCTGGGTATTATGGCGCGTTTCTGCGAGGAACTAACAAATGGCGGGCTTGCCACCTGGAATATCGAATATCGCCGGGTAGGCCAGGAGGGTGGAGGCTGGCCCGGAACATTAAGGGATGCCGCACAAGCGACAGATTATTTACGTAGGATAGGCTCGGATTATATGCTTGATTTGAATCGAGTAGTGACCATTGGCCATTCCGCGGGCGGTCATCTTGCGTTATGGTTGGGTGGACGGCATCAGCTTCCCGCAACGAGTCCTTTCTACTCGGGCAATCCTTTGCCTCTTAAAGGGGCTGTCAGCCTGGCGGGCGTCAACGACCTGGAGCTGATGGAGGAAGTTCATCGCATTCCCGTAGTCTAGTATGGGGCAGCCAACAATCCCGTCCGTGATTTGTTGAATGGCCATCCCGAGGAAGTTCCGGAACGTTACGAGCAGGCATCTCCGATCAAGTTGTTGCCGCTTGGCATCCAACAGGTGTTAATTCATGGGTCGCTTGATATTAACGTTCCGATTGGAATCAGCCATCAATATAAAAATGCAGCTGACAGGGCTGGGGATCATGTAAAGATGGTAGAACTCCCATCGGCTGAACATTTTAAGTTGATTGACCCCAATTCAGAAGAGTGGCCGGTGATTGTCAAAGAGACGATGGCGTTGTTAGGTTGAACGAAGCGGGGTAATCCCATCTTTTTTTATTCGCGATACGCTTTAATTGAACCGAGAAACAATATATGCAATAATTTTTTGGCTTGCCTTTGCTGGATTCATCAGGCAAACGAGTTTGGTGATAATAGGACTGGATACGGAAATAAAGGAGGAAAACAATGGAGCCATTTATTTACCACAACCCGACGGAATTAATATTCGGAAAAGATCAGGTACAGAAACTGCAAGAAGAAGTGCCGAAATACGGGAAGAACGTTCTTGTGGTTTACGGAGGCGGAAGCATCAAGAAAAACGGCCTCTATGATCAAGTGATGACGGAACTTAAGGCGATCGGCGCCAATGTATCGGAGCTCTCCGGAGTGGAACCGAATCCGCGTGTTTCCACTGCGCGTAAAGGGATTGAAATTTGCCGTGAACAAGGCATTGATTTCATTCTGGCCGTTGGTGGCGGAAGCGTAATTGATTGTACGAAAACTATTGCAGGCGGAGCGACTTATGACGGCGATGTATGGGACCTGATTACCAAGAAGGCCGAATTAAAAGATGCGCTGCCGTTCGGCACAGTTTTGACGTTGGCGGCAACCGGTTCGGAAATGAACGCTGGATCGGTGATGACAAATTGGGAAACGAAAGAAAAATATGGTTGGGGCAGCCCGCTGTTGTTTCCGAAGTTCTCGATCCTGGATCCTGTGAATACTTTTACGGTACCTAAAGACCAAACCGTCTATGGAATGGTCGATATGATGAGCCATGTATTGGAACATTATTTGCACCAGACGGAAAATACAGAGCTTCAGGACAGGTTTGCGGAATCTGTTTTGCGGACGGTCATGGAAACAGCTCCGAAGCTGTTGGAGGATCTTGAGAATTACACGTACCGGGAGACGATTTTATACTCGGGGACGATGGCGTTAAACGGCACCTTGAATATGGGGCTGTCCGGTGATTGGGCGACCCACAACATGGAACATGCTGTTTCTGCTGTGTACGACATCCCTCATGCCGGCGGACTGGCTATTTTATTTCCAAACTATATGACTTATTTACTCGAACAGGGAGTGAACAAAACCGATCAGCGCCTGAAACAACTGGCGGTTCGCGTTTTTGATGTGGATCCGGCAGGTAAAACGGACGAAGAGCTTGCCAAAGAAGGAATCCGTTCCTTGCAGGAATTCTGGAAGAGTCTTGGGGCTCCCTCGCATCTGGCTGACTATGATATTGATGATTCCCAGTTGGAATCCATTGCAGATAAAGCAATGGCAAACGGTGAATTCGGCGGTTTTTATTCGTTAAATCGTGATGATGTACTAGCGGTTTTGCATAAGTCTTTATAAAATCATAAGCAAAAAGATTTGTGGGCAGGGCTCTTCTTCGGGGCTCTGCTTTTTATATTAAGGAATAGCGTCTTTTGTCTTCGATGTGGGCGGATGATAGAATTTTTTTGCTCAAACCCCTTGAAAGTCAAAGAAGGTCAGAGTATAATAATCAGTGAAAGGTCAAAGATAGTCAATGTCAAACCTTTCATCAACAACTACTTAAATAGAAAGATTTAAGAGGAGGTCAATGATATGCGTTGTGAAAACTGCAATCAAAATCCTGCTGTGATCGAAATGAACGTTCAAATCAATAATAAAAAACAAAAACTGCATTTATGTGAAAGCTGTTATGCAAAAGTTAAACAACAAATGAAATTTCCGTCCGGGTTTAGCCACGGATTCAGCGGAAGTTCACCGTTTGACGATTTCTTCAAAGGCTTTATGCAACCGTCGATGGGAGCAGCTCATCAAGGCATGCCGAACCAGGGCCAACAAGGTGTCTATACGCAACAAGGCGGCC
>DASVCO010000137.1:0-18348 GCA_036381575.1 Caryophanales bacterium | reverse complement strand
CGCACGGGCAATAGCGACACGTTGTTGTTGGCCGCCGGAGAGCTGGGAGGGTAACGCATTCATCTTGTCAGCCAGCCCGACTTGAGTCAGGACTTCCCGGGCACGCTCTGTTTTATGATATGGGACTTTACGAGCAAAGAGAGGAGAAAGAACATTTTCAAGGGCTGTCAGGGTCGGAAGCAGATGGAACTGTTGAAAGATAAAGCCAATATGTTCAAATCGAAAGTTCGCAATTTGACGTTGTTTCATGGTGGAGAATTCTTCTCCTCCATAGAAAATACGCCCAGTGGTTGGACGATCTAGAGTACCGATTAAACTGAGCAACGTTGATTTGCCGGATCCAGATGGTCCCACAATTGCGGTGAATTCCCCTTCATGAAATGTAAGGTTCGCCTGTTGGATAGCGTGAGTGGTGACCCCGTCTCCTTTATATGATTTTCCTAGTTTCTTACATTCGATCTCCAGACTCATTTTGTTTTCCCCCTTTATATCTATGTAATACAAATAGTCTCTATTAAAAGGTTCATAGACTAAACTTTTTGCGAAAGAACCAATGTATCATGAAGGAGTTCACGGCATTTATCCAGCAAACTATTTTTTGTTTTGAGTTTCTGTTAGTTTAGGCGATTCTAAGGAAGGGTATTTTGGTCCTTTTGTAGGCTGAATCGTGGAGTTGTATGACTTCTCGTTGGATTTCAAAAACCAACACATGAAACAAAAAACGAAAATCCAATAAAAATATCAACTTATTGACAGAGCGATTAATAATTGTACTTTTCATAATCTTATGCTATATGGAGAACCTAATATTGTCAATACAAAAAATGGGGATAACCTGTGAAAAGTAGTTAAAGCGTAGCAAAAAACCCCCGAAACGCCGGGGGTTCCCTTTTCCTATATTCCGTTAACGTCGCTTATTTTCAAAATACCAATTCACTGCATTAATTTCCCCGCCGATAATCAGGATAGCCCCGGTCAAATAGAACCAGACCATCAGGATAATGACGCCGTAGATACTTCCATATGTTGCATCATAATGGCCAAAATTGCTGACGTAATATGAAAAGCCAAGGGAAATCACTTGCCAGCCCACAGCAGCGGTTACGGCTCCGGTCACTACATCTTTAAAACGAAGCTTCTTGTTCGGGGCTAAGAAATACAAACACGAAATCACCAATACAATAATGATGAAACTTGCCAACCAACGCAATACGGAAAATGCTGTTTTCAGACCCGGATCAATGCTGAGATGGGAAAAAATAAATCGTCCAATCACCTCACCAAATACCGGCAGTAACAAAGTGATAAGAATGACTGCAATCATACCGAATGTCAACAAAATGGACAGGGCCCTTGAAATGTAAAAGGGACGGCTTTCTTCTACATTATAAGCGCGATTCAGCGCCCTTATTATCGCATTTATAGCGTTTGAAGCCGTCCAGATTGTCGCAAGAATCCCGATTGAAAGCAAACCGCCGCGTTGTTGATCCAGGCCTCTTAAATTTCCTTTGACAGTATCCAGAGCATCCTGTGGAACAAAACGTTTCAACAAATCCAGAACATCGTCCGAGGAAACCCCTACATAATGCATCATTGCCAGGGCGAAAATCAGAAAAGGAAACAACGATAACAGAAAATAATAAGCAAGTTGAGCTGACAGATCGAAAACCCCATCATCCATTACCCGCTTGAAGAATTCTTTGAAATACCGTTTAACCGAAACGGATTGTTGTGCCATCAAACCAACCCCGTTTTCTCATGTTGTCTGTCTTTACGGGCCTGATTCCATAGCCACGCCCGCAGTTTATTCGTTCATCCGGCGATGCTTGCTGCCTTCTTCCTTCACTTCTTCAGCCGAATCCTTTAGCTTTGTGCCAAATTCCTTCAGTTCTCCACGCGTTTCTTTTACCGATTCATAAGTCTTTTTCGAATTGGCCTTTACTTCATTGAATGTCGTCATAACATCCCGCGCTTCAGCATTTATATCCTTCACCATCGTCCTGATATTTTCCGAAGTCGCCTTAAATTGATCCCTTACTCTCGCCGGATCTTCTCTTACTGTTCTGGCGAAATTTCGGGTTTGGGATGCAGCTTTCCCGGCTGAATGCCTGACACTTTCTCTGGTCGGCTTGTGAAAAAGCGAAACAATGCCGCCAATGAAGGCCCCGAGCATCATACTTTTGCAAAAGATCCCTTTTTGGTTATTCATTTTTCATACCTCCTGGCATAGTGTCCTTCATTATATTTCCCTTTCCTGCCCAGAATAAAACCAGAAGGCGGAGGTTCGTTTCTATCCTTATTCACCGCCTGTCCGGCTTAGAACCTGATTCAAAATTCGATGGCTTCACCCTCCGTACTTTCGGAGCACTCGGTCCACTGAGCCGCCATAAGCCTCACCGAATTCATTCAAATGCACAAGCAAGTAATACAGCTGATACAATGGGCGTCTTTCTTCATATTCCGGGGGAATCGGCAGCATTTCCCGGTACGCGTCGTAAAAACGAGCCGAATAACCGCCAAACAACTCGGTGAAAGCGAGTTCGAATTCAAAATGGCCGTAAAAAACGGCGGGATCAATCAAATATGGCCGGCCGCCGGAACCGACGATCCAATTACCGCCCCACAAATCACCGTGTAAAGGAGAAGGTTTAACATCTCCGGGCACCCAGCGATCCAGCCCTTCCAAAATATTTTCCATCCTTGAACGCCGTTTCGCATTCATCCGCCCTTTTCTTTCCGCCAATTCCGCTTGTACGGCAAGACGCTTATCCCGCAATAAAACTATCCAATCTTCATGCCAACCGTTCAGTTGTTCGAAAGTTCCGATGTAATTGTCGTAATCGAGGCCAAACGCCTGGCCATAAGTACGGTGCATACGGGCAACGTCGCGTCCGAGAGTCTCTTCCGTCCGCTCATTCGGCTGTCCCTCAACCCACTCGAGCACAAGCGCAGCCACTCCATCCTTTTCACCATAGAAATACACTTCGGGCACGGCGACTGTCTTCGTAGAACGCAACAATTCCAGTCCACGGGCTTCCCATTCAAAGAAATCAGCCGCTGTCTCGCGATTGATTTTTACAAAATAACGCTGTTGGCCTGTCGTAACCAGGAACGCTTCGTTAATTTCCCCTCCGGAAACCCCACGAACCTCCTCAATGGCGGACGCATCACCGGTTTCCTTTACAGCTTCACCTATAACGTGCCTCACAATCCTTCACGCTCGCGCACAAATGCGAGCAATCGCCGGCAGCCTTCCTCAATCAATTCATAGGCCTCGTCGAAATTTCCTGTAAAAAACGGATCCGGCACATCATCAATATCATGATCCGGAACGAAATCAAGCAGACGTGCTGTATAAACATCCGAATCACGGCCCGCCATTTTATGTATGTTGCCCAGATTCTCTGCATCCATTGCAATCACATATTCAAACTCTTCGACATCCGCTTGCGACAATTGCCGGCCTTCCATTCCTTCGGTTCCGATCCCTTTTTCCCCAAGTTTCAAGCGTGTGCCCTCATGAGGAGGTTCCCCAACGTGCCATCCTCCCGTACCGGCGGAATCGATCTCAATCTTGTCCTCCAATCCAGCTTCTTTCACCTGTTCACGAAACAACGCCTCCGCCATCGGCGAACGGCAAATGTTCCCGAGACAAACAAACAATACACGAACCATGCATATCTCTCCTTTCTTAATATTTGTCCTACATCGAGTTTCTTCATTCAATCAGGACCGTTTACCGCCAACCTGCATTGCGGCGTTCCTGCCTACATTATAAACATTTTCCGCGCAAGGTGAAAATCCGTTATAATGAAGAAAACCATTCGAAGCGGTGAAACCAATGTTGCAGGACACAGGCGAGCGGATTATCCCGGATAGAATGAAACCGACAAACGGCATGCTGCTGGAACACATTGCGCGCTATTATTTTGCGACACCCTATGTGAAAGGAAGAGTGTTGGACATTTCATGCGGCGTCGGCTATGGCACCCAAATGATCGCGAAAATTTGTAAAAAAGACATGGAAATTGCTGTGGGCGTCGACATCGACGGGGGCGCACTTGAATACGGACGGGGAAGATATCACCATCCACTGATTGAATGGGTGGAAGCGGATGCACTTGATCGCAGGCTCCCGGAGAAGCTCGGGGTTTTTGACACAATTCTAAGCTTTGAAACCATTGAACATCTGGCGGACGACGAATTGTTCATCAACAATCTTCAATCGATGCTCAAACCTGGCGGCACTCTCGTTCTATCAACACCGTTTGGTCATGGACGGGGGAAGCCAACCAATGAACCCTTCCACGTCCATCAATTAACACCGGCGGAATTCAAAGCGCTTTTCGAATCCTTTTCTTCCGTGGAAATTTATAATCAGCGCGGCGTCACATTCGAACCTCCAAGGAACGGTGTCCACTATGCCTTCGGTGTGGCTGTTGCAAAGAAATAATAACTGAAAAAATTTGGGGGTCAAACCCACACAGGAAGCAGGCCGATTGAGAACAAATTGTTGCAGTTTTTTTGTGGCATCCGGGGCAAAAGGATGATTTCCCTGCCGAAATGCTGATTCATCTGGCGGTTGTTTAAGTGAATTGCACCGAAATCAAAATATATGCACGGAAAAATAAATATATGCACGGAAATCCGGATATATGCACGGAAAAAAATATATATGTGCGAAAATCCGATTTTATGCACCAAAGTCAAAAGCGAAGCGGAAAATCAAAATGTGCCGGTTTTACCATTCAAAAAAAGAAAGAGCCGCCCCGAACGGACGGCTCCGGCAGCCTACTATTTATTTTTCAAATTGTTTTCCACAACTTTGTCATACGGATATTTGCCGAGAATCTCTACAGCCTTTTCCGCAAGAGTCGTGTCGACGGCTTTGCTGAAGTCGATCTCCCCTTTGATGGCTCCTTGTTCCTTGTAGAACTTGTATTGATCCTTAATATTATCGACGAACATTTTGCCGTTCGGATCAAGCCCTGTAATGCCGGCTTTTTCCCATACAGCCGGATCTTCCAAAGCAGTATGCTCCGTCATGATTTGGATGATCTCCTCGAGATTTTCCCCTTTCAGGAAAGCATCGTTATAGTCACGGACACCTTTCAAATAAGCGACCATGAAACGCAAGGCGACTTCTTTCTTCTCATTGACAAATTTCGGTGAGCCCAGCACCATCGCGATTTGTGCTTTTGGCGCAAAATCGGTGGTATCCCCGAAGCGGACGGAAATGCCTTTCGCGGTTCCTTTTGAGATCAACGGCTCGATCTCCAATGCAGCATCAATAGCTCCACTGCCCAACGAAGCCAGCATGTTGCCGAAGCTCGGCATAAGCACAAATTCAACGTCATCGCGTGTTAAACCGGCATGATTAATCATTTGTTGAAAAATGTAATCGTCCACTGCATTTTTCGTGGAGACCGCTATTTTTTTCCCTTTAAAGTCCTTGTAAGAGCCAAATTCATCCTGAAGCTCCTTGCGGATCACGAATGAAAAATACGACTGCCCCGGAATGTTGTGGCCTTTGTCAGCGATCATTTTCACATTAATCCCCTGTGCGATTGAATTGAAGAATGATGCGCTTGAAATCCCGCCGGCCACATCGATTTCACCGGCCGCTAATGCCGGCAGCATCGCGTCGCTGTTTGCGAATTTCGCGAATTTAACCTTTATGTTATAGTCTTCGAAATAGCCTTTCTCCTGCGCGATGTAAAAACCGGCCCCGGACGCCGAACCGTCCTCGGCTATAATAACCGTAGCCGTTTCCTCCAACGGTTCCAGCTTTCCGTCTTCTTGACTGCCGTTGCTTTGATCGCCGCTCCCGTTGTTTCCGCCCTCCGCTTCAGTGGCGTTTTGTTCCGGCTCCGGTGAAGATGAGCCCTGGCTGCAGCCGGAAATCGCCAAAACCAGCAGCGGAATCACCAACAATACCGACAAAACCTTCCTTTTCAAGGTCTTTACCTCCCTTATATTCACCTAAAGTTCACTTCTCCGCTCAAATAGAATGGTGGCCCGCACCGACAATCAGGGCGACCTCCCTTTTATAATCAACTTTTGAATTTCATCTTCGATTTTCACTGATTGATAATCAATTTCCGGGCATATTCAACCCTCGATATATCTCAACATATTTCGACAAGCCTTCCCGTTTTTCCCTGGGGACCCATACCGACCTACTTCACAGAGCTTCGCGCTCCTTGGACCTCGGCCTGCAAGTGATCCCAAATTTCCACGAACTGATCCGCCACATTTTGATCGGAACGAACCTGTTCGATGCTCCGCGGCCTTTCCATTCTGACATTTTTCTCCGCGACAATTTGCCCCGGCTGTGAGCTCATCAACACGATCCGGTCACTTAACAACAGTGCTTCATCGATGCTGTGCGTAATGAAAATCACAGTCTTTTTTGTTTCCTGCCATATACTCAGGAGCTCCTCCTGAAGAATAAATTTATTTTGTTCATCCAGCGCCCCGAAAGGTTCATCCATCAACAGCACCTCGGGGTCATTGGCAAAAGCCCGCGCAATGCTTACGCGTTGTTTCATCCCTCCGGATAATTCTTTCGGATATAGCCTCGCAAACTTCTGAAGCCCTACCTTTTCCAAGTAGTAATGGGTTTGTTCCTTAATGTAGGATTTGGGCAGATGCCGCATTTTCAGCCCGAACGCCACGTTATCTTCAACCGAAAGCCACGGAATGACTCCTTTCTCCTGAAAGATCATCGACTGCAAAGGTTTCTTCTTGTCGCTTTGGTGGATTTTGAACTCCCCCGTGCTGGACGCTTCCAATCCGGCCAGAATCCGCAACAACGTGGTTTTCCCACAACCACTCGGTCCAATCAGGCAAACAAATTCACCGTCTTTCACATGAAGGGAAATATCCTCCAGGGCGACCACATTTCCGCTTTTCTTCGGAAAGACTTTCGTCAAATGGTTGATGGAAATTTTGTAATCCAATAAAACCTACCTCCACGGGGTCAATTTAACCTTCAGTCCGCGAACCAAAAGTGAGAAGAAATACCCGAAAAATGAAATAAGCACAAGCCCGACATACATTTGCGGCAACAAAAACGCTTTGTATTTCGTCCAGATCAGATAACCGATACCGGAATGGGCACCCATCATTTCGGCTGCGACGATCGTCAACAACGCGATCGCCTGCCCCATTTGAATGCCTTCCAACATTACAGGCGTTGAACCCGGCAACGCAATCTTAAAAAAGAAATCTTTCGAGTTCGCTCCATAATTCTTGGCAACATCCACATGAATCTGGTCAATATTGACAACCCCGGCCATTGTATTAATCGCAACAGGGAAAAATACACTGCCCGCGATTGTTACGATCTTCGCCCATTCGCCGATGCCGAAGATGAAAATGATAACCGGAAGCAAGGCCAGCGTCGGAATCGGCATCAATGCCATGATTAATGGAGATACAAAAAAACGAACCGGCACATACATCCCCATGAGCAGCCCAACGATAATGCCTGCGACTGATCCAAGCAGGAATCCGCCAAATACCCGGAGAAGACTGATCCCGATATTCGAGAGGAGTTCACCGTCCCCAAGCATCTCGAAGAAAGTTTGAATGATCACGGTCGGCGGCGGGAACAATCTCGGATCAATAGCAGCCGTCCGAGACAGAATCTCCCACAAGGCCAAAAGAAATAACGGGGAAGCGACCGTCAATAAATGCCGCGCTTTCTTTTTCCGTTCCTGTTTCCGCCATTCATTCCGCTCCACTTCGACTGGATTGGCTTTTAAATTGTACTGTGTATTCCCCTTCATCATCTTTCTCACCTCTAGTCAATGCATCGTATGCACAAACGCCCAGATGGGTGATGCGCGTTGGAGAAATTCCCGGTTGGAAGAACGGAAATGTATGGATTGTTTTTACGGAAGTAATCCATTAAAATAGGTATTACATATGAAGGAGGTATTACAATGGCAGATAAAAAAACATCCGGGCGTCTCACAAGCAAAGGACAGGTCACCATTCCCGCAGAGGTCAGAAGGGATTTGAATCTGGAGAAAGGTGACCGAATTGAATTTGTCCGCGAAGAAAGCGGTACTTATGCCGTAAAACCCGTGAAGAAAAAATCGATAAGAGATTCATTTGGGATCCTGCAGACCGATCTAGAGGCCCCGGAGGACTTTGAGGAAATCAGAAGGATTGTCCATCAAAAGATAGGCGAGGCTTATGCAGAAAATGATTTGAACGAGGAGAATAAAGAATGAAACAAAAGTTTCTCATTGATACCAATATTATCATCAGAATCATAACAAAGGATCCCAAAAATATGTGGCACCAGACAGAAGAGTTAATTCAAAAGGTAGAAAATGAGGAAATTATATTTTATATCCCGTCAATGGTTGTCGCTGAAAGCTACTGGGTTTTGAAATCCATCTACGGAATGTCCCAATCTGAGATCTACCAGGGGTTAAGCTCCTTTTTTCAGTCCGAAGGCATTCAAATGGAAGAACCTTGGATAATTAATGCTTTGAAGGACTCGCTGGTGCACAATGTCGATTTTATTGATGCCTATATTAGCAAAAAAGCACAAACAAGTTTTTTTGACGTTTTGACGTGGAACAAGAAACACTTCAAAAGACTGGACTGTGAATTCTACACCCCGGGGGATTTGATCAATCCATAACCTTCAAGTTACTTTAAGGTGGTTCAAAGTAAAAAAGACCGCCACCAAGAGGCAGCAGTCCTACTCCTTCATTCCCTATTTACTTGCTTCCTTCGTTGGCTGGATCATTTCATGACGGTAGAAATCAGCATTAGATGGTGTTAGTGGTTTACGTCCAAGAATCAAGTCCGCTGCTTTCTCCGCTAACATCAACACCGGCGCATGGATATTGCCGTTCGTGATATAAGGCATGGCTGACGCATCAACCACTCTTACATTGTCCAGCCCATGGACTTTCATCGTTTGCGGATCTACGACAGACATAGAATCTGAATCAGGCCCCATCTTGGCTGTGCCACACGGGTGAAGTGCAGTTTCGGCGTCATTCGCCACCCATTCCAAAATCTCCTTGTCTGTACGCACAGAAGGACCAGGCGAGATTTCTCCCGTATTGTAGGGTGACAGCGCTGGCTGAGAAATGATTTCCCGTGTAATGCGTACCGCTTCAATCCACTCACGCCGATCTTGTTCGGTAGAAAGATAATTATAGACCATGCTCGGGTGCTCACCGGGATTACTTGAGCGGATCTGCAATTTCCCCCGGGAGTCGGAGTACATAGGTCCAACGTGTACCTGGAATCCGTGGGCAGTATCCGCTTTCTGTCCATCATACCGCACCGCGAGTGGAAGAAAATGATACATCAGATTAGGGTAGGTGCAATTCTCGTTCGAGCGGATAAAGCCTCCGCCTTCGAAATGGCTGCTCGCTGCCGGACCGGTACGTCCAAATAGCCACTGCAAACCGATCCAGGGCATCCGCGCTTTATTTAAGCTGGGCTGTTCGGAAACCGGTAACGGACAAGAATGTTGAATATAGACCTCGAGATGATCCTGAAGATTTTCACCTACACCCGGAAGATCAAGGACCGGATTGATTCCAAGTTTGCGCAAGTGTTCGGCATCGCCGACACCTGACAATTGCAGTAGCTGTGGTGTGTTGATTGCACCTCCAGCGAGAACAACTTCACCTGCCGTAACATGTTGAGTCTTCCCGTTTCGCCGGTATGTCACACCGCTGGCTTTGGTCCCATTGAAGTCGATATTTGTAACGAAAGCACGGGTTTTTACAGTGAGATTCTCACGCCGCATAGCCGGGCGTAAATACGCACGTGAAGCGGACAACCGCCTGCCTTTGTATATATGTCTATCGAATGGCCCGAAACCTTCCTGCTGAAAACTGTTCACATCGGGGGTTCGCGGGTATCCAGCCTCTGCAGCTGCTTCAAAGAAGGCTTGAAACAGAGGATTAGAAGCTGGCCCGCGTGTCAATTTGATAGGACCATCATGCCCGCGCAGATCATCCGAGGGCGAGTCTAAAGCATTCTCCATGCGCTTGAAATACGGGAGACAGTGCGAAAAATCCCAGGTTTCCATACCCGGATCGGCTCCCCAACGCTCGTAGTCCATAGGGTTGCCGCGTTGATAGATCATGCCGTTGATTGAGCTCGAACCCCCAAGTACCTTTCCTCGGGCATGCGCGATTCGCCGCCCGTTCATATAAGGTTCAGGGTCAGATTTGTACATCCAGTCATAGAAGCGATTTCCTGAGGGGAACATTAAAGCCGCAGGCATTTGAATCAGCAAATCCCATGGATAATCACTACGTCCCGCCTCCAGAACGAGAACACTGCGTGTTCCATCTGCGCTTAAACGGTCGCCGAGTACAGAACCCGCGCTCCCACCGCCAACGACAACAAAGTCATATGTTTGGTTCACCTTCCGCACCTCCTTGAAAATTGTAAGCAGTAATGAGAGAAATATGAACCACGTTCATTCAAAAAAACTCCTTTATCGTTTTTCATACTCGTCGCTCTGCTTACTTTCGAAAAACCGTCTGACCACTCCATCCCCTAGCAGATTCGTAGAGGTCCATGTTTCCGGATTCCACGACATCGTCTATTCGGTAAAGCGTTGTTGAGTGCCGCCTGACGGTGCTTCAGTTATCGAAACCAATTAATAGTTGTAGGTTTTTTTTATAAAAATTACTTAAACCAGTTCAGTGGCTCAGGCTTGAGATTCCGATAAATGTGTTTCGTTTCCGTGTATTCTTCCAATCCCGCTTTGCCGAGCTCGCGGCCAATCCCGGATTGTTTATAACCGCCCCACGGGGCCTGGGCAAAGTAAGGATGGAAATCATTGATCCAAACAGTCCCTTGCCGTAATGCGGAAGCCACTCGCTCCGCCTTGTCGCCGTCCGTAGTCCATACAGCACCCGCAAGGCCGTAAATGGTGCCGTTTGCAAGTTCAACAGCTTCTTCTTCAGTCTTAAAGCGCTCCACCGTCAAGACCGGGCCGAAAACTTCCTCTTGTACAATACGCATATCCGCGGTGCAATCCGTGAAAAGCGTCGGTAGATAAAAGAAACCTTTTTGTAGTTCCGGATCATCAGGACGATCCCCGCCAATCACGAGATTTGCGCCTTCCTCTTTGCCTATCTCCACATACTTCTCGACCTTTTCACGATGTTCTGCAGAGATAAGCGGACCGGACTGTGTAGCTTCGTCAAAACCGTTGCCGAGTTTAATTCGCTTAATGCGCTCCACGAGTGCCTCGACAAAACGGTCATGCATCGAATCCTCAACGAGCAGCCGCGCCCCTGCGGAGCACACCTGTCCCGCATGGAAGTAAACGGCGTTCAACGCCTGATCGACAGCTGTTTCGAAATCCGCATCGGCAAAGACAATATTCGGATTCTTCCCGCCGAGCTCAAGCGCAATTTTCTTCACATTGCCGCTCGCCGCACGCATGATTTTCTTTCCGGTGACAATACCGCCCGTAAAGGAAATCAGGTCAACGTCGTCGCTTTCCGCAAGCTCATTCCCGGCGCTCGCCCCCGCACCAAGCACTAGGTTGACCACACCTTTCGGGAACCCTGCTTCCTCCGCCAGTTCCGTGACCTTCACTGTCGTCAGCGGAGTAATTTCGCTCGGCTTCACAACAATCGTGTTTCCGGCCGCCAATGCCGGGGCAATTTTCCATGCCGCTTGCAGCAGCGGATAATTCCATGGCGTAATTTGCCCACATACGCCAACCGGTTCACGAACAATTTTGCTCTGGCTGTCCGGGATGGGCGAAGCGATAACCTCTCCTCCGTCCTTGTCAGCAAGTCCCGCAAAATAGCGGAACACACCCGCGATATCTTCCATATCGGCCCGGCTTTCCGTCAGCGTTTTCCCGGTGTCGTACGTCTCCAGCTCAGCCAGCTCTTCCAGGTCGCGTTCAATCAATTCAGCAACACGCATCACCTTATTCCCGCGCTCATTCGCCGGCGTATGCGCCCACTCTCCGTGGTCGAACGCCTCCCGAGCCGCGGCGATGGCCTTCTTCGCATCTTCTTCATTTCCTTCTGCAACCGTCGCCACAACTTCCTGATTGAACGGATTGATAATTTCCCGGGTCTTCCCGGAAAGAGCCTCAATCCATTCTCCATTGATGAACATTTTCTTCATGGGCTTCCCCTCCCCATTCCGTTATCTTGTTATTAATTTTGTTTAATATTTTTTTAACGTCTTGAACAATATAAATCTAACACAGGCATTATCGATTGTAAACCCTCGGGCCGCTCATAAAGCCGATATTTCCCTATAGCCAATTGAACCTTGTCGCGCCAACGATTACAATAAAGTGGGGCAGGTGATCGAATGTTTACCCGGCTGGGGAACTTTACATATCAATTTCGAAAAACCATTATCATCTCATGGCTCATCCTGGCTGTCGGCCTCGGTTTTTTCGCGTTCAAATTACCTGATATATTGAGCGGCAGCGGTTTTGAGACCAACGGTGAGTTTCAAAAGGTCGAAACGATCATGCAAGAGGACTTTGGAAAGCCGAAATCAACGATGATTCTGTTGTTTCAATCAGAAAATCTCTCAACGGATGATCCGGCCTTTAAATCTTTCGTGAGTGACACACTCGATCGGTTACAAGAAGTAGCCCATCTTGTAGGCGCGCAATCTCCATACGAAGGCACGGATATGAAAAAAGCCCATATCGCTTACGCGGCGCTGTCGTTCGACGCAGGCTTTGACGGGTTGCAATCTTCCATCACACAAATCCGAAGCAGGCTGAAAGACACTGACGATATTTCCGTTGGCCTGACAGGCGCCTCGGTTGTTGCGACCGACCTCAACGAGGCCAGTCAACACAGCCTGAAGAAGGCGGAAATGATTGGTGTTCCCGCAGCCATTATCATCTTGATTCTTGCTTTCGGCGGCCTTGTGGCAGCCGCGTTACCACTCCTTACCGGGGTTCTCAGCGTTGTCACCACCGTCGGCCTCGTCTATTTTTTCGGCCTGCAAATCGACCTGTCGATTTTCTTGTTGAATGTGATCCCGATGGTTGGACTGGCCCTCGGCATTGATTTTGCCCTGCTTTTTGTCAACCGATTTCGTGAGGAACTGGAGAAAGACTCTGTTCAGGAAGCGCTCATCCGCACCGTGGAAACGGCCGGCCGTTCCATTGCTTTCTCCGGTTTTTGTGTCTTTCTGGGATTGATCGGCATGCTGCTCATTCAGGTGAGCATCTTTCAAACCATCGCTCTCGGTGGAATGGTCGTAGTGATTTTATCTGTCGTTGTGGCATTAACGTTTTTGCCGGCACTTCTCGCGATCCTTGGCCCGAATGTCAATCGGCTCAGGCTCTTCAAGCCGAACAAGAATCCGCGAAACTCCGCCTGGCATAAATTCGCCGCCTTCGTAATGAAGCGGCCCGTGGTCATGCTTGTGTTGTCGATTCTTGTGCTTTTTATCGGAATGATCCCCGTCCGCCACCTTGAATTGACAATCCCGAAAGCTGAATCCCTTCCGCAGGGATACAAATCCCGTGTTGTGTATGAAACCTTTCAGAAGAAATTCGGAGGCGGCAACCTTTCACCGGTGATCCTGGTCGTTCAGTCGGAAGACGGTATTATGAAAAAAGAAGAACTGACTTCCTTGCACAGGTTTGTCCAATCGATGGCCGATGAAGAAATCACCACCAACGTTAAATCGATTTTTTCAGTTTCAGCACTCTCGCCGGAGAAACTGTATCAAGCTTATAAAAAAGAAGAAACCCGCTCGAAAATCGAGCCGGTCCTTGATCGATTTGTTCATGGGAACGAAACGGTCGTCTACACATATTTAGATGTACCACCTGATTCGGAAAAGGCTAAAGATTGGGTGCGGCATTTCGACAACACGCAAAACGGACTTGAGGTTCTGGTGGGCGGCCAAACGAAATTTCACCAGGAAATCTTCGATGAATTATTCAAGAAAATTCCGTATGCCCTGGCAGCTGTGTTCTTGTCAACGTACCTCGTTCTGTTGTGGGCCTTCCGCTCCGTGCTGTTGCCGTTAAAAGCCATTCTCATGGATGCGCTCAGCCTCTCGTCCACCTTCGGTATTCTCGTCTGGCTTTTTCAGGGAGGGCATCTGGCCGCCCCGACTGACATCGGCTTGATGATCCCGGTGTTTGTCTTTGCGTTGGTATTTGGCCTAAGCATGGATTACGAGGTCTTCCTGATCTCGCGCATTCAGGAGTACCATGAGAAAACCAATGATAACGACTACGCAACACTGATGGGCTTGACTTCAACCAGTAAAATTATAACCTCGGCCGCAGCGATTATGGTGGTCGTCACTGGCTCTTTTGCCTTTACGGGGGTGATTCCGATCCGGCAATTGGGGGCTGGGATCGCCCTGGCCATTTTTCTCGACGCCACGATTATACGAATGGTGTTGGTGCCGTCACTGATGAAATTGCTCGGGAAATGGAATTGGTGGATGCCGCCGTGGTTGACTTACAAAAGGAGCCGTAATTAAGGCGCATTGACCCTCGCCAATGCGCCAGTCTTCTCTTATTTTATTGCTCCATAAGGCAAAATCGCGTGAACCCCCTTCACGCCGTTCACAATCTGGGAAACATGCAAGTCGACGGTAAGAGAAGCCAGAGCATAAGCTTCTTTCCGGGGAATGTCATACAATTCGGCCATAAAATCAGTCATTCCTCCAAGGGCTGTCCACATCGCTTCATTGAGGTCCTCATGAAAGCCGAATGTGATCCAGCCAACCGGCGTTTTTGCCCTCGGCATCGCCAGTTTGAGGTCCTTCCGTATCGCCAAGGTCAATGAAACGTGTTCCATTGGGCATTCCAATGCTGGGCCTGCCACTTCACCATCCCCTTGGACGGCATGTCCGTCCCCAATCGAAAGCAATCCACCTTCGACCGCAATCGGCAAATACAGTGTACTTCCCGCAACCAACTCTTTGCAGTCAATGTTTCCGCCGCAATAACGGGGAGGGGTCGTGGAATGTTCTCCCGGTTCATCGGGCGGCATGCCCATCAACCCCAGGAACGGCCGAATCGCAATTTCATGGGAGAAGTCGCCAAATTGGCTGGTTGCGATCATTTTTTCCCGGTCAATTTTGAAATCAAGCTCCCTTCCCGGCGGATCGGCAATCCCCATTTTTTTATTTTGCAAGCTCGGGACCCCGCCGCCAACGGCCCATCCCCATTCTCCCGGGATGATTTCGTTGATTTTAATCTCCAGGGTATCCCCGGGCTGAGCACCTTTGATCTCAATCGGCCCGACGAGCGCATGACCGGCATCCTGCTCACGATCAAACTCCGGCAGCTTCTCCCGCTTCCCTCCAGGGTCTTTTTTCGGTCCAATGTTCCAGCCGCAATCCAGCGTCCGGGCATAAACAGTATCTCCCGAATCTATCGACAGAACCGGCGGCCGTGAACGGTCAAACGGCCCGTGCAAAGTCTCTCTCTTAGGTTTCAATGAATGGATTTTCGGCATTCGCGTTTCCCCTCCGACAAATAAATCGTTCTATTTTTATAGTGTATGTTGCCATTTACCAGGTTCCTTGTTATGGATGACCGCTATAATAAGCCAGTTTATAAACCCTTTCTTCTGAAATCTGTCATTCTCACAAATTCGACATTTAATAAGACATTTCCTTGTTCAAATGAAACTGTTTCTTGAAAAATGGTTATTGAGGCCGGACAAAAAATCGAGAAACGAGTAACTTGTCCAGGTCAGGCAGTCCTATTCGGAAAAGATTCGGGTTATCCGCCCGATTAGTAGAATCTGGGGTTTCGTGCAATTCCAGCGTACTTTCGTGCAATTATTTTGTTTTTCGTGCAATAAAACAAGATTTCGTGCAATTATGTCCAGAATTCGTGCAATTAAGCTTGATCCGGGCTGTCTGCAGGCAACCATAAAGAGCAAAAAAAAACGACTATTAGCTGAAAAACATCGCCCGGCAAACGGACGATGTTTCGAAAGGAATTTATTCTTCTTCAAAAAGCCGCTCTCCGCGTTGCAGACGCATCGCAATGCGAGCAGTGTACGGAATCTCCCGGTCTGTCGGCGCGTGTCCCGCCAAATAACGGGTCATAGCCAAAATCATGGTATCCTCGGCTTTTCGGGCAAACTCCGTATCTTCCCGAGCCCAATGATCATGTTCCGCGATTCCGGCCTCGTACATTTGGAAGGAATGAAACTCGGCATCTTCACGAAGCAACGCATGTCCCAGGGTATTGAACAAAGCTTCTTTATCACCGCCGCTGGCAAGATAAGTCATGACCCACCCGGCTGCCTCAGAAACCGGCTTTTGTTGGTTGAGGAGCTCTAACAACTCTCCGGGATCCTGTTGTGATGAAATTCCATCGGAAATCTTAGGCCGTTTGGCCGAAGGAATATTCAAGAACCGATCCAGATAGATGCTCATGGCGCCGTGAAACACAGCTCGCGTCAATTCTGGCGTTTCTGATCGACGCAAAGCCTCATGAACAGCATGTGCATGAGTGAAAGTATGCAGAACCGTAATCCAATCGCTGAACTCGTTTTGCATATGGAAACGGACAATGCGTTCCGAAGCCGCCAACGCCACAAATTGCGCCAGTCGAACCGGCCTGACTCCTGCCTTCAAAGCACCCAGAAGAACATCAACTGTTTCCACCGGACGATCGCTCAACAGCTGGTCGATTAATTTTTCCTCATCAAAGTCCCTTGCTTCACCTGGAGCTGCCTCCAAAATCTCAGGCAATTTTTCAAACGCATCATTTAACGGTTTCACCAAATTCACCGGAGACTGCCAACTGTTCAGTTCCTCGCTTCGGGACGGGCTCCCGAAAGCAGGCAACAGTGAGGTCAACACGTATGGCCGATGTTCCTCACCGACTTTCTCCAGCACCTCAAACGCCTTGTTGTGAAAATCAAGCGCATGCCCGCCGTCGATATAAAAATGATCGGTAACGCCCTTCATCATCATGTCAGCCAACTGTTCCGTCGAAGCACCTATTTCAATAGCCGTCAGCAAGGTTCGTTCCGCTCCCTGTGAATCCCGAACCTCAACACAATGGCGATACCATTCGGCCAGCCGTTCAATGGATGGCTCCTCTGAAGTCTTCGAAACCGGCAGCGATCCCAATAAAAATCGAGTTCCCATGCCGTCACTTTCCTGCGCAACATGTACGAGCCCTTGATACAGCGCCAGAATTTGTCCGGTCTGATCCAATTTCGGCAACACATTCGTCATCGCCGTCAATATCGTCAGCCCCGAACGCCACCCGCTTTCGCGGTGTTTCGTTCCATACTCCACGCCGATTCGAACAATATCCTCTGGCGGTTCCCCAGCCTCGATCAATCCGACCACGCCTTTGGCGATGACGAGATTCAGGTTTTGCTCCAAACCCTCCCGCAACCGCTCGCGGAGTCTTTCCTTCGTTCTTTTTTTATAAGGTTCCGGGTGGACCCATACTTCGCCTTCCTTCACTTCCACCGGATAGGTCGTGGCATCATCTGCCCATGGGTCCAGCGTTCCGCCGCTTTTCACATCAAATCGGGCGTGGTGCCAATGGCACGTCAAAATCCCGTCGCATAAACTGCCCTGATGCAACGGGAATCCCATATGCGGACACCGATTGTCCACCGCATACACCTCATCCTCATGGTACAGAACGGCAATTCCGTGCTGCCCTCCTTTTACAACCTTCGCTCCTTCATTTCGCAACGTATCAATCGATCCGGCATGAATCATTTCAGCCATCCGTTTCGGCCTCCCTCTCGAATATTTCGGCGGCACTCCTCTTACTACTACTATTCGCTGCCGCGATTCGATAACCTTCATTATCTCCATCGTAACAGCGAAACCCTACCCGGCTCCTCGGCAGAAAGATCGGTTTTCGCCTACGACTTTCGGCTGAGAATCCATAAAAAAAAAGCCTCCTGTAAAAGGAAGCCCTGGTATCAAAGGTTAGTGGAAGGAAAACGTATTACCGTTCAATCATTCCCCGAGCATCTGCCGGGAAATATAACGAAGCACATCACCACGGCTGATTACGCCGATGACCCTCTCCGCCCCATTCACCACCGGAATCTTCTTGAACCGATGCCGGGAAAGAATCTTCAGCACCCGCCTGAAATCATCATCAGGGTGAACGTAGGAAAGGTTGCGGCGTGTCATTATTTTCTCTACTGTGTCATCCAATTGCCGCCTAATGCTTGTGTCCACTTCCTGCTTCTCCATCACGAATGAAATGGTGTAAAAGTCAAAAACGGTCTGATCCCTCGGCGTTATCGCTCGGAGGACGTCACCATCACTGATCATTCCCAGCAACCGCTGGTTATCATCCACCACGGGCACCCCGCCGATTTTATG
>DASVCO010000136.1:0-5869 GCA_036381575.1 Caryophanales bacterium | reverse complement strand
TACAAAATCAATGCCGAAGATGATGAGTTGGGAAAGGCTGAAGCTTTCCTGTTTGATGATGAAAACTGGACCATTCGTTATCTTGTGGTGGACACCCGAAAGTGGCTTCCGGGACGCAAGGTACTGATTTCACCGATTTCTGTCAAGTCAGTTAATCACGAGGAGGAACAGGTTTCCGTCCGCTTAACAAAAGAACAGGTGAAAGAAAGTCCGGACATAGATCACGAAAAACCGGTTTCGCGGGAGCAAGAGCTAAGACTGAACCAGTTTTACGGATGGGGCAATTATTGGAACGGCCCGGGAATTTGGGGCCCGGCTATGTATCCGCCTCATTTGGTGGAGGGGAATTTCGTTCAACCGTCACTGGAAACGGAGAAAGATTCGCAGGAATCCCATTTAAGAAGCACTTCGGAAGTGCAAAATTATGAAATTCTTGCGAAAGACGGAGGAATCGGCCATGTTGAAAGTTTCCTTATAGATGACGAGACATGGAAAATTCGTTATATGATCATCGATACGAAAGACAGGGTGTCTGGGAGAAAGGTGCTTGTCGCTCCAGCCTGGGTTACGGATATAAGATGGAGTGAGCAGAGAATTTATGTCTCTTTCAAGCGGGAAAAGGTTGAAAAGGCTCCGGCATATGAGCCGGACGCTCCAATATCAAAGGCTTATGAGGAGAAACTGTATAATGCTTACGGAGTTCCACCTTACGGCGACGAATAAAAGAATCGGATGCGATTGGAGTAATTCGCTTCAGTTGTTCTGAGAGAGTGCGGGGTAATTGTCGAAACTGATGGTGATGGCGAATTCGGCATTCACGCCTTCCGAATGATTTAATAGGAGCTCGCTTATAAGGCTTTGGCATAATGATTGGAGTGAACTTCTTGTATACAAGAAATGACTAGAGGACGGGAAGGAAATGGTGTTTACTAATGAAAAATCATTCGGTTAGATTATACAAGAATATTTCTAAAAGGGAGTTTTGGGATTCCATTAACTCTAACTTGTGGTTCACCCCGCTGCTTTATGTCTTGTTTGCTGTGGTATTGGCAGCAGTTACGCTTTATATTGATATTAAGCTGAAACTCGGCTATGAGGCAAGTCCGTTTTTTTCAATAAACTATGAATTGACTAATTCTATTGTAAGTACAGTCACTGCCGGCATTCTAACATTAATGACCTTTACCTTTAACTCGATTTTGGTTGTATTCACAACATTTTCCGGACAGTTCTCTCCGCGTGTACTAAAGAATTTTATTGCCAATAAAGGGACCCAAAGGGTGTTAGGGATTTTTAATGGAAGTTTCTTCTGTGTATTGGGATGTTTTCTTTATCAGAACAGTGAAGATGTTGCCCATTATATTGCGGTCCCCTATACCGCGGCGTTCCTAACGGCTTTGTGTGCCGGGACTTTCGTCTTTTTTATCAATCATGCAGTCGGTTGGCTGCAGGTAAACAATATGACTTCAGCAATGAAGAAGGAGTCAGTCGATATTATCAAAAATTCCCTCGAAACCGAACTGGAACCTTATCGTGTGTTAAATCCGGCCATTGTCCAGGAACAGATCAGGGAGGATCAAGGATATTCGATTATGGCCTCGAAATCGGGCTATCTCCAGCTTGTAGGCTTTACCCAGTTAATTGAAGAGGCTAGAAAAGATGACATCCTTATCAAGTTGGAGTATAAGGTAGGGGACTATGTTTATGAATCCACCCCCTTATTAACTTATTGGACCAACGAGTCGGATATAGATGAGAAAAAATATCAGAACTTGTTACGCATCGGTGAACGTCAAACAGAAGTCCAGGATCTTGAGTTCAGCTTGAATAAGTTTGTGGAAGTTGCATTGAGGGCGCTTGGGGATAATGATCCAAAAACGGCAAGCAACACCATTTACCAAATCGGGGATTTGCTCGTGTACATCTCTAATATTGCCAAGTTCACCCCATATTTGGTTGATGAGGAAAAGAAGCTCCGCCTGATTATTCAAAACATGGATTTCAATGATTATCTTTATACCGGATTTGCCAACATCCGTCATTATGGAAGGGATAATGTGGTGATTACGGTAGAATTATTGAATACCCTGCGGCTGATGGCCAAGGCAGCAAGCCGGCATCACCATGATGACATTTGGGAGTTCGCTCTCTATATTGCACACGGTTTTGAAAACTATTTCCTGTTTGAACTGGATCAAAGCCGTTTCTACCGGGCGCTTTATGATTTGGCTGCCGTTACCGGCAAGAAAAGAGAGTACGACAAACGAATAAATCGCAAGAAAAATACCTTTAAGGCAAATCTTAATAGCCCGGTATAATAGATGCGGCTCGTTCCGGGGAAATCCAAATAATGAAACAATCCCCTTCGGAATATGCTATCTCCGCAAGAGGATTGTTTCATTAAACTGATATACCAATGAATTTGCATGTTAATGTGTAGAGTTGACATTATCTTTCATTTTGGTTTCGATTTCTTTTCTATGGATTTTGTGGGCAACGCGAATAATCGGGCGAATCGCCATTTGGGCACTGCCGATGACAAACAGCCAAATCGCTGCTTCTTCTAAAGCTGAGTAGAAGAAGAACACACTTCCGATTAAAAACCAGACGGCTTGCAAACCATCATTCAGGATATGGACCCATTCGTAACGGTTGTGGATAATAATGCGGTGTTTCTCAAGGTTGATTTGCAATTCATAGTCGCCGCTCTCTGTTTTGGTTTCCTTTATTATAGGATTCGAGCCTTCTTGATTTCCCACCTGCCATTCCTCCTTAGACAATCATTTCGCAATATCACAATTCCGCAAAGAGCCAACTCTTGCCTTTGCCGCCTTACCTTTTCTATTTCATTAAAGAGCCGTTTTGCAATCCCTCTTTTTTACTTTCCACACCTATAAGGAGAATAAACATGAGGACATCCTTTGCTGTCAATTTATAAGACCGGGGAAAATAAGCGGGCAAACGACTCTTTTGCACGGGTCCGCAATCCTCTGTTCTCGTATGATGCTTTGTCGAGCTTGAAGCTTTCTCCAATGTCTTCGTTGTAATTGTTTATAAGGGTTTCAACACTTTCAGATTGGAATAAGAAAACGTTGACCTCAAAATTCAGATTCAAGCTTCGTAAGTCGAGATTGGCAGTTCCGATGGAGGCCGATTGTCCGTCGACGATCATGATCTTCTGATGCATGAAGCCTTTTCGGTACAGGTAGATGTCGATGCCGCTTTGAAGGAGCTCCCCAAAGTAAGAACGGGCAGCATATTCAGTTAAGAAGCCGTCATTTTTATCCGGGACCATCAACTTGATGTCGATCCCTTTCTTAGAGGCGACGGACAGGGCAGTTCGGATGGCTTTGCTTGGTGCAAAATAAGGCGTTGCAATCCAAACCGAACTTTGGGCCGATATAATCATATTGAAATAGAGGTCGCTCATTAAGCCTTGGTTCGTTCCCGGTCCGGTGGCAACAATCTGAGTGCCGCCGCCCCCTTCTGAATCAGCCTGCAGATAATGATGGGTTTCCGGCATTTCAAAACGGTCGTTCACGTATGCCCAATCAAGCAGAAATATGGTATGGAGGGTGCGCAGGCTGTCTCCTTTGATCATGACATGCGTATCCCGCCAAAATGGAAAAGCCGAGCCGCCGTCCAGATATTCATCGCCAATATTCAGTCCCCCGGCAAATCCGGTCTCACCATCAATCACGATGATTTTCCGGTGGTTGCGGAAATTCAGCTTTTGGTTGAAGAAGCCATATTTCACAGGCAGGAAACAACCTGTCTCAATTCCCGCCCTTTCCATTTTGCGGATAGCTTGTGCAGACATTTGCAGGCTTCCCACCGCATCATAAAGCAATTTCACTTCTATGCCTTCTTTTGCTTTGGCCACAAGAATATCAATGATTTCGCCGCCAATTTGATCGGGGCGAAACGTATAGTATTCCATATGAATATAGTTCTTTGCTTGCAACAGACTTTCTTTGATTTGTGAAAAGGTCTCTTGTCCATTTTTCAAAATGGTAGTAGTGGTATGAAAACTAACAGGGAATCCAGATTGCCTTTGAATAAAGGCCGAAATATTTCGTGGTGTCTCTTCTAGTTCGTCCGGATATTCGGAAGGGCGGTTTTGCAGCTGATTTTGAATATATTGCTCGTCCTCCTCTCTCTTTTTGTAAAACAAGTAGCCGTTGACTTCCAATTGCCCGGAAAATATGTAGAACAAATAACCTGCGATTGGGAACAAAAGCAATACATAGATCCACAGAAGTGTTTTGTAAGGAGAACGGTTTTCCAGCATTAATACAAAGCATACAGACAAAATCACGAAAGCATAGACTGCTAAACAAAAGATTTTCACCGCATTGGGCTGGGATGTGAACAAAATGATAGAAGCAGCCGTAGCCATGATGAAGAGTAAAATCAGTTGTCTTCCTTGTTTCATTTTCATGATAGGTTCCTCTCTTTTTGTACGATAATACATTGTTCCCTTCCTTATAAAGAGGAAAACTGGCATTTTCAGGGAGGTTGCGATATGAAAAGATATTGTCTTTGTGGATGGACAAGGTTTCAAAAACTCGAGTGAGTGGAATTCACAGGTAGGAGGATGCAATTCGTATACAGTCAGGTGAGGAGCAATAATCATGTGGATCAAACATCCGTTTTTTAAATACATAACCGGGGCGCTGCTAACGGTCATTTTCATCTTTTTTCTGGGGAAGATTGATTTCTTTCTGGCTCCCTTTCAAAAGTTGGTCGCCATCTTATTTTTCCCTATCCTCATTGCAGGATTGCTTTATTATATTTTAAGGCCGGTGGTCAACCTGTTTTCCAGACCGAAATACATCCCGCGCCCGGTGGCCATCTTATTGGTGTTTATATTAATTGCGGCGATTATCTTTGCAACCAGCCATTTCGTTGGAGACTTTGTCGCCCAGCAAGTCAGTCAAATGGTAAAAGAAATGCCGAAGAAAGTTGAGAAAGCGGTTGAGGAAACCAAACAATTAATTAGTGAGAATAACCTTGGGATGTTTTCGGTTGAGGAGATGAAACAGAAGGCCCTCGCCTATCTGGGGAACATTACACAAACCATTGGCCATAATTTGGCTGGGATTGCAAAGGCGATTACCAGTGTGGCTACAGTTCTTGTGATCGTTCCGTTCATTTTGTTTTACTTTTTAAAGGATGACTTTCGTCTGGCTCCCTTTCTTATGAAATTCATACCGGAAAAACATGAGGAAGAAGGCCGGACCATATTAAAAGATATTGATGGAACCATAGCGGCGTATGTTCTCGGGCAAATGACGGTCGCAGTAGTCGATGGTGTGCTGATGTATGTGGGTTATCTGATCATTGGTCTTCATTATGCAATTGTACTTGCATTATTTGTTATTGTGACCGCAGTAGTCCCATTTCTTGGTCCCATCTTAGGGGTCTTGCCTGCGCTGGTCGTCGGGTTAATTCAGGATCCGGTGATGGTTTTGTACATTTTGATTGTGCTCGTTATAGTTCAGCAGACGGAAGGCAACCTTGTGTCACCGGTCGTATTGGGAAACCGGCTGAAGCTGCATCCGTTAACCATTATTTTGTTGTTGGTTGTGGCGGGTGCCTTGTACGGATTTGTAGGCATATTGATTGCCATTCCGCTTTATGCCGTTTTGAAGGTGACGATCAAAAACTTTTATCGGTTCTACCGTCTTCGTTATCACTCGGATTGACTTGAAAAATGAAATCAAGAAGGTAAACCGTATGTCTGTTGGATGTACGGTTTTTCGTACCGTATGTTTTTGAAAGGTGGAATTCTAATGCCGGTTCTTCTTCGCTTTATAGCAGCTCTGGTTGCGAAAACATTAAGTAAATTATTTAGCCTCGCCACGGT
>DASVCO010000135.1:0-12243 GCA_036381575.1 Caryophanales bacterium | reverse complement strand
GTGAAATCTACTACTTAAGCCGGCAGTACAACGCTGAAGATGCCGATAAAATGGGACTTGTCAATAAGGTTGTACCGTTGGAGCAGTTGGAAGAAGAAACGATTCAATGGGCCAAGGACCTTGTGTCGAAAAGCCCAACAGCCCTGCGCTTGATGAAAGCATCCTTTAACGCTGATACAGACGGCTTGGCCGGTTTGCAACAACTTGGCGGCGACTCCACACTGCTATACTACAGAACGGATGAGTCAAAAGAAGGGCGCGATGCTTTCAAGGAAAAACGCGAACCCGACTTTTCAAAATTCCCGCGATTCCCGTAAAATCAGATTTGCAAGAACGGCTTGATGAGTTTCTGTCATCAAGCCGTTTCGCATGTTGATTTCAATTTGGCTGATTCGGGGTTTCGTGCAATTAAGTTCCACTTTCGTGCATATATTTTGTTTTTGGTGCATATATTTCTTTTTTCGTGCATTTATGTACGATTTTCGTGCAAATCGACCTTTGCCGATTGCTTCTTTACCTCCGAACAGCAAAAAAGGAGCATGAAATTTCTTTTTTTCGCCCATAAATGCTTGTTTCAGTTTCATGTTGAATCCACCTAGAAGGAGTTTGGAAATGGCTAGTGAAAGAATGCCGAATTGGCTGGCTAAACGGGCGGCATTGACGCCGGACCGGATCGCCGTAATGTCGAAGACGGAACAGTGGTCGTTTGCCGAGTTGAATGGACGAGCTGAGGCAAATGCCCGCCGTTTTAAAGGACTTGGTGTTGAAAAAAAGCAATTTGTGGCTTTTTTAATGCAAAACGGCCTTCATGTGGCTGAGGTCATTCATGCTTTGCATTACGCAGGGGCGGTAATCGTTCCATTGAATATTCGATTGACGGTACGTGAACTCACATGGCAATTGAAAGATTCGGAGGCGGTGTTGCTTGTTTATGATGAGGCCAATGCAGGCAAGGCTGAAGAAATCTCTGAAGAATTGCAGCAGTTGAACACTATTTCTTATAGCCAATTACAGGAAGTTCCTCAGGCAGAAAGTGTTCTGGAAAAACATATCGACCTTGATGATTTACACACCATCGTTTATACCTCCGGGACAACCGGAAACCCGAAAGGTGTCATGCTGACATACGGCAACCATTGGTGGAGCGCCATCGGTTCCTCATTGAATTTGGGGTTGCATGAAGACGATCGTTGGCTTGCATGTGTCCCTTTGTTTCACGTAAGCGGGTTGTCTATTTTAATGCGAAGTGTGATCTATGGAATGACCGCTGTGATCCATGAATCCTTTGATCCTGAAGAGGCCAACCGCGCTATCGCCAGGGATGGGGTAACCATTATGTCTGTCGTTAGTGCAATGCTGTCACGCATGGTGGAAAACCTTGATCATGCCCGTTATCCCGATTATTTTCGCTGTATGTTGCTCGGCGGAGGCCCTGCTCCGCAGGTTTTATTGGAAAGGTGCAAAGACCGGGAAATCCCTGTGTTTCAAACGTATGGCATGTCTGAAACGGCTTCGCAAATTGTTACGCTTGCGCCGGAAAATATGTTGGACAAGCTTGGCTCAGCGGGGAAACCATTGTTCCCGGCAGAATTGAAAATTGAACAAAATGGTGAAACAGCAGGACCTGGAGAGGTCGGAGAAATCGTTGTAAGCGGCCCGAATGTGACCAAAGGTTATCTGAAAAGAGAAGAGGAGACGGATAAAGCGATTCGCGGAAGGTGGCTTTATTCTGGGGATCTCGGGTACGTAGATGAAGAGGGGTTTCTTTATGTTTTGGATCGCCGCAAAGATTTAATTATTTCAGGCGGGGAAAATGTTTATCCCGCCGAGGTCGAAGCAGTGCTGCTGGCGCATCCTGATGTCGAGGATGCCGGTGTAACGGGCATCACAGATGAACGATGGGGGGAAGTGCCTGTCGCTATTGTCAAAATAAAAAATGGCAAGGAATTTGATGAAGGCGCCTTAATCAGCTTTTGCGGAGATGAGTTGGCTCGCTACAAGGTACCGAGCCGTGTTTATCAGGCAAATGAGCTTCCCCGAAATGCATCAAGGAAACTGTTAAGGCGCAAATTGGCGGAGCTTATTCCGAAACCGTAGGTTTGGATCGTCTAAAACGAGCGAAGACCTTTTCAGGAAGTTCAGCAAGCAACATTCCCATGAAAATGAGAAAACAGCCGAGTATCGCAACGCTGGCAAGGCGGTCTCCCGCCCAAAAATATCCGGTGATCGCCGCAAATACCGGCTCCATTGTCAAAATCAACGCCACATGGGTCGGGGGTGAATATTTCTGGAGTGCGGTTTGTGCCAGATAGGCGATGACCGTGGCCAACAATGCCGTAAATAAAATGGCGAACCAAACCCCTGTCCCGCCCACGACAGCAGGAGAGAAGGCTTCTGCCCAATCCTCGAACAAAAAGGCCGCTCCCAAATTCAACAAGGCAACGGTGCTGATTTGAATCAGGGTTAAGATCAGTGCCGGATAATGGGAGGCGTATTTGGCGGTGAAAACGATGTGCATGCCAAAGGCGATTGCACAAAGAAATTCAAGCAGGTCACCGATATTGAACCCCGTATGTCCCCCGGCGGTTAATAAATACAATCCGATTGCGGCGATTCCAACACCGACGACAGCTGGGAGCTTCGGTTTATGTTTTAATATCAGAAAGGCAAATATAGGCACAAGAACAACATTAAGCCCGGTCAGGAATCCTGCCTTCGATGAAGTTGTATACAGCAATCCGAATGTTTGTAAGGCATAACCGGAAAAGAGCCATAGCCCCAGCACAATGCCGCTTCCAAGCAGGGAGCGGTTGATTTTGCCGAAAGGGCGGCGATAAAAAAAGATCATCCAAATGAACAAAAACAATGCCGCGCATAAAAAGCGCAAGCCGTTAAATGTGAACGGCTCGAGCACAGCTACGGCATTTTGGATTATAACGAAGGTTGCCCCCCAAATGAATGCGACAAATAATAGCAGGATATCTGCAACGTACAATTTCTTCATTCAGTCCACACCTCATGTTGAATTCAATCATACAGAAAAGATATCCCATATCGTAACATAATCTCTGGCTCGCTTGACAGGGAGACATTCTGAGCAGTTTTTTTTATTTCACCTTGAACAACTGGACGGATTGATTCAATTCCGCCGCAAATTGTTTCAACGACTGTGCATAGTCGCTTACCCGTTCCATCGCGTTCCGCTGGTCTTCGGATGTAGCTGCGACATTCTGGGTCCGGCCTGCTGATTCCCTGGCGATTCCCGCAGTTTGTTCCGAAGCGGTTACGATTTGTTGGGAGCTCGCGGAAATTTCCTCAACCGCAGCCGATACATCCTGGGTTTTATAGGCGACGTTCTCGATCATGCCGACAATTTTCTCGAAGGTTTGATCAGTCTTATCAATCGTC
The DNA here is from genome assembly GCA_036381575.1 of Caryophanales bacterium. Taxonomy (GTDB): domain Bacteria; phylum Bacillota; class Bacilli; order Bacillales; family DASSOY01; genus DASSOY01. Next base: position 8,835 of record DASVCO010000135.1, on the reverse strand, counting down.
TCGGCACCTGCTTTTACCTCACTCGATCCTTTGTTCATCACCTTAACGGAACGTGTTGTATGATCCTGCATTCTGTGGATTAATTGTACGATTTGATCAGCGGATTGCTCTGATTGCTCCGCAAGTTTACGAACCTCATTGGCGACAACCGCGAATCCTCTGCCATGCTCTCCTGCCCGTGCCGCTTCAATTTCCGCGTTTAAAGACAACAGGTGCGTCTGATTGGCAATGTCAGTGATGACCTCAATGATTTGGCCGATCTCCGTGGAACTGTTATGCAAAGAATTTATTTCTTGGACTGCTTGTCCGGTCACCTCACTTATGGCCTCCATTTGCTTTTTGCTGGACCGTATGTGCTCTCTGCCTTGTATCGCCTCATCCTTGGCCTGAATCGACATGTCAGAAACGGCTGCAGCAGATTCGGCGATGTTCTGGATTCCGTGAGTCATTTCTTCTAGGACCTTTGTGCTTTCCTCTGATCCTTTCAACTGCGTGTCTGAGCCGCTCGCCATTTCTTTCATCATCTCACTGATTTGATTGGCCCCGTAGGTCGTTTGTTTGACATCCTTCGAGAACTCATTTGCGACAGATGCAACTTTGTCGCTTGTTACCCCCACTTTCCCGATTAGCTCATGTAAGTTGTCCGTCATTTCATTGAAGGCTTTTGACAATTGCCCCATTTCATCACTGGATTGATGGGTAACTTTCGCAGTAAGATTTCCTTTCGCTATTTTTCTTGTAACCGTCAGAAGTTCTTGAAGCGGGCGAACAAGAATGAAACGAATACAAACTGTAATGATAGCAGTCGTCAAAATCAAGCTGATGAGTGTATTTATGTAAACACCCAGTGCTCCGTGGTAGTACTCCGTAATCAAACTGTTGATATAGGCCGCTATAGGAGAGCTTATCAACAAGCTCAGGACGATAACGCCAATCATTTTCATTTGAATCCCTAAACGTAATGATCGTTTTTTCATCGTATTAATCTCCCTTCTCCTTATATTCTCGACATAAGCTGTTCGGTTCTTAAGTCCTATTTTTAAACTTTTTTCAAAAAAGAGGTTCACATTTGCATTTTACTGTTATATAATACAACACAATAAAAAATAACTGTTATACTACATGAAAAGGAGGAGAACAATTGGATGTTTACGCTTCAAAGCGGAATGCGTGTGAAGGGGAGAAAGGATGATCAGTTTTCGGGAATTTTGACAACTGAGGCTCTTGGTTTTGTAGCAAGATTGTGCCGGCATTTTGACAGCAGGCGTATTGAATTATTGCAAAGACGTAAACAAAGGCAAGAGGAAATTGACAAGGGAAAGATGCTGGACTTTCTGTCGGAAACAAAGAAAATTCGCGGAGGGAGTTGGACAATTGAACCTTTGCCTCAGGATCTGCAGGATAGGCGGGTGGAAATAACCGGGCCGGTCGACCGAAAGATGATGATTAATGCGCTGAATTCGGGGGCTAATGTTTTCATGGCGGATTTCGAGGATGCGAATTCGCCAACCTGGAACAATGTCCTTCAAGGGCAATTGAACTTGCGTGATGCTGTGGACGGAACCATTTCTTACGAACATCCAAAGACAGGAAAACAATATCGCCTGAAGGATGAAACAGCGACACTGATTGTACGCCCGCGCGGTTGGCATTTACATGAAAAACATGTGCTTCTGGACGGCAAGCCGATTTCTGCAAGTTTGTTTGACTTCGGTCTGTTTTTTTATCATAACGCCGGAAAATTAGTGGATGCCGGATCCGGACCGTATTTCTATTTACCGAAAATTGAAAGCCATTTGGAAGCAAGGCTGTGGAATGATGTTTTCATTTACGCGCAAAATGATTTAAGGATTCCGCAAGGGACAATAAAGGCGACTGTCTTAATTGAGACCATTCCGGCAGCATTCGAAATGGATGAAATTCTGTTTGAGCTTCGTGAGCATTCCGCCGGTCTGAATTGCGGGCGGTGGGACTACATTTTCAGTTACTTGAAGAGGTTTCGCCGCAAGCCTGATGTCATTTTGCCCGACAGAAGCCAGGTGACGATGACAGTGCCGTTTATGCGTGCATACTCGTTGCTTTGCATTCAAACTTGTCACCGCCGCAGGGCGCCGGCTATTGGAGGAATGGCTGCACAAATTCCGGTTAAAAACGATCCGGAAGCGAACGAAGAAGCTTTTGCCAAAGTGAGGGCAGATAAAAAACGCGAAGCCGAAGACGGCCATGACGGAACCTGGGTGGCGCATCCGGCCCTTGTTCCGGTAGCGAAAGAGCAATTTGATGAGCATATGCCGGAACCGAATCAGATTGAAAGGAAACGTGAAGATGTCCATGTGACGGCGGAAGACCTTCGCGAGATTCCGGAAGGGCAGATTACGGAACAGGGTCTCCGTACAAATATCAATGTCGGCATTCAGTACATCGCTTCATGGTTGCGAGGCAACGGTGCTGCGCCTATTAATCATTTGATGGAAGACGCGGCGACTGCTGAAATCTCCAGGGCACAGGTCTGGCAATGGATTCGCCATCCGAAAGGGGTTTTGGATGACGGACGCAAGGTGACGGAGGGACTTTTTCAAGAGATCCGCGAGGAAGAATTGGCGAAAATCAAAAATGGCCTGGGACAGGATGCATTCAAGGCGGGACGCTTTGAAGAGGCAAGCAGCTTATTCAGTGAACTTGTTTCTCAAGATGAGTTCATCGAATTTCTGACATTGCCCGGTTACGACTGTCTTGATTAAATAGTATGCCTGTTTGCTGCTTTGGACAAATTAATGGCCGTTTCGGCTAAATGACCGATTAGTTATTTTTATTTCCATGGAGAGGATGAAAAAGATGAAAAAAGAGGAGCAAATCAAAGGCCTGGAAAAAGAGTGGCATGAAAATCCGCGGTGGCAAGGAATCGAGCGTCCGTATGAGGCCGAGAACGTTGTCCGGCTAAGGGGTTCAGTGCAAATTGAGTACACATTGGCACAGCGCGGGGCGGAACGACTGTGGAAATTGATCAATCAAGGCGATTTCGTCAATGCGCTTGGCGCTTTAACCGGAAATCAGGCGGTACAGCAAGTGAAGGCAGGCCTGAAGGCCATTTATTTAAGCGGTTGGCAGGTGGCGGCGGATGCCAATCTTTCCGGGCAAATGTATCCGGACCAAAGCCTGTATCCAGCGAATAGTGTACCGCAGGTTGTCAAGCGAATTAATCAAGCGCTTCAACGGGCCGATCAAATTCAGCATATGGAAGGGGAAGGTGATGTGGATTGGTTTGCGCCGATTGTAGCGGATGCCGAGGCGGGGTTTGGCGGGCAATTGAACGTATTTGAGTTGATGAAGCAGATGATTGAAGCGGGCGCGGCGGGGGTTCATTTTGAGGATCAAGTGGCTTCAGAGAAAAAGTGCGGACACATGGGCGGAAAAGTGTTAGTTCCGACGCAAACAGCGGTACGCAATTTGATTTCGGCTCGTTTGGCGGCAGATGTAATGGGTGTGCCAACACTTATTGTGGCAAGGACAGACGCTAATGCGGCAGATATGGTAATGAGTGACGTAGATCCATACGATCATCAATTCATGACAGGGGAACGTACTGCGGAAGGATTCTACCGATCGAATGCCGGATTGGATCAAGCCATTGCAAGGGGACTCGCTTATGCGCCATATGCCGATTTGATTTGGTGCGAAACTTCCGAGCCGAATCTGGAGGAGGCGCAACGTTTTGCTGATGCCATTCATGAACAGTTCCCGAATAAATTGTTGGCCTATAATTGTTCACCATCGTTTAACTGGAGGGCCAAGATTGATGAAGAAACGATTGATAAATTCCAAATTGAGCTCGGCAAAATGGGATACAAGTTCCAATTTGTTACGCTTGCAGGGTTCCATGCCTTGAATCACAGCATGTTCAACCTTGCTCATCAGTATAAATCACGGGGCATGGCCGCTTATTCCGATCTGCAACAAGCGGAGTTCGCCAGTGAGAAAGATGGTTATACGGCAACGAGGCATCAGCGCGAAGTCGGTACGGGATACTTTGATGAGGTATCACAGGTGATTTCGGGAGGGACATCGTCTACAACAGCGTTAAAAGGCTCTACGGAAGAAGCTCAGTTTGCGAGATAAAAATTGCAATGGAAAAATGACTTTGGCTAAAACAAGACTTTTTTACTAATTTCACATTGTTTTATAACAGTATGTTTATTTTTAGCATATGTTATAGTACAATGTAAAAAAACAAATGGAGGGGAGTTCATCATGATTCAAAAAAGTACGGAGTTTTTCAAGAACTTGCCGCCGAAGGTTTGCGTGGAATGCGGCCATCGCATTGAAGAACAGCACGAATCTTACATGAATGTTTGCGAACACTGTTTGAGAAAGGTAAAAGATTAGAAGAGATTGTGCCCGGTCCGGAAGTGGATCGGGTTTTCTGTTGTAATGTCAATATTTTTTCAGTTGAAATGATAAGTTTTCTAAAAAATTTTATCGTGACAGTGCGGGAGGGAATATTTCCATTCCATCGATAAGGAATAAAAAAAGGAGATTGCCTCCCTTAACCTATCGAATGATCAAGTATTTCTGATCTTGATGGGATTCTTAATTGAGACTATATTACTATAAATTCAATTCCATTCCACAATTTACAACGGGAAAAATGCTGTTTTTCCTGTAGGGCATTTACATTTTAGGACAGCACAATGAGAAACATTCAGACAAGATTACAAGTTTGAAAACGTTCAAGGAAACTTGGATTATGATGATGATGGCAAAGGTTTTCCCAGTGTTATGTTTGACAAACTAGAAGGAACAAATGTAATCGGATATAAAAGAGGATTAACCGGCAAGTCGGCTATTGTTGTTGGCGCACATTACGACTCTGTAAGGGACAGCCCAGGAGCGGATGACAACGGGGCAGGTGTTGCAGCATTACTTGAATTAGCTGGAATTCTTCGTCCCTTTGTTTTGTTCCCCATATCCCGGTTGAAGTGCAGAAACATAGATAAAGTTTAAAACTCCGGTGAAATAGGTCAATCCAAATAGGGCCACCGTTGAAATTCCGAAATTTTAAGTGAAATGACCAGGTGAGAAGCCGCCAAAGGGGACATTCTAATTTCGATTTGCATAATATTTGGTATACTAACTAAAAAGCATGATTTTTGAAGGGAGTCCTGCTTTTTGGATTTCAGAAGCCCTACTTACGGAAAGGTATCCGCGGAAGCTTTAACGGATCATATTCGAGCGTATCTCAGTGAGGATCCGAAAGCGACATACCGAATTGTCATCGGGACAGATTCGCAAACAAGCCGGAAAACGACATTGTTTGTCACAGCGTTTATCATTCATCGTGTGGGAAAAGGGGCACGGTTTTTCTTTCAAAAGACAAAACACCGCCCCATGCATAGCCTCCACCAGCGTATTTATAAGGAAACCGAATTAAGTTTGCTGGTGATGGAGGAGCTTAAAGCAGTCGGAATCACGGAGTTGCTCTCCAAATGGCCGATCGAAATTCATCTTGATGTCGGCAAACAGGGAGAGACCCGAAAGCTCATTCAAGAAGTCGTCGGCTGGATTACGTCCGTGGGTTATGTGGCGCGAATTAAGCCTGATGCATACGGAGCCAGTGCGGTGGCTGATAAATATACGAAATCTCTGGGATAAAAAAATGTTCCTCCTCCTGCAACAATCACGTTCAATGTAGGACAGCTGTTATGATACAATCGTGAAAAGCCAAAAGCAGGAGGAGCGCCATGAACATCAGAAAAGCTAAAGTGGAAGATTCGGCGGGGATCGCGAAGGTGCAAGTCGATAGTTGGAAGACGACCTATGATGGCATCGTGCCGGATTCCTATTTGCAAAGGATGTCTTATGAAGCGCGAAAAAACAATTGGAAGCAAATCATCGATCTGTCGGGTCACCGAAATATTGTATATGTAGCAGAAGATGAAGAAGGCATGGTAGTCGGTTTTGTGTCAGGCGGCCGTGAACGCAGTGATAATTATCCCGAATTTCAGAGTGAATGTTACGCGATTTATTTATTAGAGGAGGTTCAGGCCGAAGGCCTCGGGAGAAAGCTTTTCGTTCGCCTGGCAGAAGATTTGTCAGAAAGCGGATTTTCATCGATGCTGGTATGGGTGCTGGCGGACAATCTTTCGGCCAGGGCCTTCTATGAATCTTTTAGCCCTGAAACAATTGATTCCCAACAGATCGAAATCGGCGGAGAGATGCTTGAAGAAGTGGCTTATGGTTGGCGAACGTTGAAAAGGTTCATTTGAAAAGCCGGCCCTTGGGAGGTACCGGCTTCAAAATCTTCATGAAGCCAAAGTCCGGGTTCCAATGTGTTGCTTCTTTGTAACCGTTCCATGCTATCATTGATAAAAAAGTGAAGGGGAGCGAGTATGGAGATTTCATTTAAAGGCCGTGTCGTATTCATTACCGGGGCGGCCAGCGGAATCGGGTTGGCTATCGGAAGTGCATTTGCGGAAAATGGAGCGAGAGTTGTGCTTAGCGACATTAACGAAACCGGCGTGAAAGAACAGGCGAAGGCACTTTCGGAAAAAGGATACCGTGTCCAAGGACTAAAATGTGATGTAACTAAGGAAAATGACATTCAGGCGGCACTGGATCAGGTAGCTGAGGAGCACGGACGTCTGGATGTGTTGATCAACAATGCAGGATTGCAACACGTCGCACCGATAGAGGAATTTCCCACTGAAAAATTCGAGCTGTTGACGAAGGTGATGCTGGTTGCTCCGTTTCTTGCGACCAAGCACGCTTTGCCGATTATGAAAAAGCAACAGTACGGCCGCATCCTGAACATGGCTTCCATTAACGGATTGATTGGATTTGCCGGGAAGGCGGCGTATAACAGCGCCAAACACGGCTTGATAGGACTGACGAAGGTGGCGGCCCTTGAGGCGGCGGAAGACAGAGTGACAGTCAATTCCATTTGTCCGGGCTACGTTGATACACCGCTTGTCCGGAATCAATTACAGGATCTTGCGAATTCGAGAAGCGTCCCGTTGGAAAAGGTGCTGGAAGAGGTCATTTACCCGCTCGTGCCGCAAAAACGGTTGCTTGCGGTTGAGGAAATTTCCGATTACGCGCTGTACCTGGCAAGTGAGAAAGCAAAGGGTGTGACAGGGCAGGCTGTTGTACTTGATGGAGGTTACACTGCCCAGTAAAATATGGCTTTCGGCAGTCCGGTCTCGCGCGAGAATCGGGCTTTTTTTGTTAGCCCAATATTGTTAAAATAGGAATAATAGACTATGAATTTTCGGAGGGAAACGGATGAACACTGATTTCCCAATCTTTCGAACAAAATTAACACCCCCGCAGGTGAAGCAAACCGTTTTGCGGCGTCCATCGATGGTGAAGAAGCTGCGTGGAATCCCGGATTTTCCGGTTACCCTTGTCCATTCAGGGCCAGGTTATGGGAAAAGTACGGCGTTGGCATCTTTTTTAAAAGGGCGCAATGACTTTTGTTGGTATACCGTCTCACAACAAGATGATGAGATGGTTTCTTTTCTTCATTATTTGGTCCAGGCGGTTCGCTCACAATTTCCCGAATTTGGGACAGCCATTTTGCCCAAATTGGACGCTATGAATCAACAATATGGGCCGCGTACACTTTGTTCGGAGTTTGTTAATGAACTCTCGATGCTGGAAGAAGATTTGATTATCGTCATTGATGATTACCACATGGTCGATCACTCCAGAGCAGTTGAAGAATGGTTATTATCTTTCATTGAATATATGCCTGAATGTATACATCTTGTTATTTCCAGCCGGGTGAGGCCAGCCTGGGATGTGCTGGCGGCTTTAAAGGCAAAGGGCAGTTTGTTGGAGATTGCTGAAAGCGATTTCACCTTTAGCTATGATGAAGTGGATGTGTTGTTTTCCGATTTTTATCACATTGAATTGGCTCCCGCCGATATCGAAAATATTTTACAGAAAACCGAGGGTTGGGTGATGGCGATTCAAATGATCGGCCAGCAGTTGTCTGAACGGGAGCAGCTGGATAAAATGTTAACGAATCAGGCGGGTTCTCTGGAAGACTTGTTTCATTTTCTGGCACTTGAAGTCTTCTCAAAGCAGTCGGAAGAGGTTCAGCGGTTTTTACGGAGGACTTGTGTATTTGATGAACTAAGCGAGCCGGTTTTGAATCAGGTTCTCAATATGGAAGGCGCAGATCTTATGCTGAGGGAGGTTTCGGGCCAAAACTTGTTTTTATTTTTTCTTGGGGAAGGGCAATACCGCTATCACGCGCTTTTCCAGAACTTTTTAGTCAGCGATTTGAAAAATAAAGATCCGGGGCTGTTTGTTGAATTACATCGTCGTGCCGGCCGTTATTTTAAGGAAGAGCGGCTGTTTGAACAGGCCATTTTTCATTACGAAGCAATTGAAGATTATGATCCCGCTGCGGAAATTTTGTGCTTTTACGGCGAAACCATGATTGACCTCGGGTTGTTGGCGGGGTTGAAGGAAAAACTTGATGTGCTTCCACTTGATATTAAAAACCGCTATGAAGCGTTGTGGATTTATGAAGGAGATATTTATCGCTATCGCTGTCATTATAAGGAGGCATTGGCCTGTTATCAGAAAGCGGAACAGCTGTCAGAGGATATAGGAAATGATGAGGGAAGGGCTCTGGCGTTGGAGGGAAGGGCGCGGGTGTTTCTGGATACCATTCAACCCGGGAAGGCCGAAGGTTATTTGGAGAAAGCTGTTAAGATGGTTTCTCCCGCAGGTCCGGTGAACGCTCGACAATCGCGGCTGTTCAGGTTGATGGCCGAAAATCTTGTCAATCTTGGCAAGGCGCGCGAAGCCGAAAAATGGCTGGCAAGA
>DASVCO010000134.1:0-6011 GCA_036381575.1 Caryophanales bacterium | reverse complement strand
CCTGTAGTGGACTTTCACCACCAAGTTATAGCCCATGCCGGGCGCACCACAAAAAGCCGGCGGCACATGGCCAACCGGCTTTAACTGACGTTGATTTTCACTTTGGATTTTTTCCGTTTTCGCTCCATCCCATAGTTTTCGGGAATCCCAGACAAATCGGAAGTACAAAATGGGCACCTTTTGGCACGGTAAGGAATATTCGAGAAACAATGCGGGCATTCTTTCCTTGTCATCGACTTGAGCGGATCTTCCTTCGGCGCTCTCAAACGATTTACCTGGCGAACCACCAGAAAGATGACCACCATGATAATGAAAAAATGAATCAACGTATTAAGAAACAAACCATAATTGATCGTCGGAGCCCCGGCCTTTTCTGCCTCAGCCACGGTATTGAAATGTTGATCGGACAGATTGATAAACAGGTTGGAAAATTTCATGTCCCCGAGCAACAGGCCGATCGGCGGCATCAAAATATCGTTGACGAGCGAGTAAATGATCTTTCCAAAGGCGGCTCCTATAACCATCCCGATACTCATGTCGACCATACTGCCGTGTTTGGCGAACTGCTTAAATTCCATGATCAGGCGAAACAATCTTTTTTCCTCCTCCCCACTAGCAACGGACAATGCCAATTTATGCTCATTACCGGGCTTGTATGACTTCGCCCACGAGAAAAAAGCCCCAATCCCGGGATCGGGGCTTCGCTTGATACTGTGCTTTACTCAGTTTCCTTGATAAATTCATCAATGCCGTCCACCGTCAGCCCGACTGCGTTCTCCCAGAATTCCGGCTTTGTCAGGTCAACATCCAAATGTTTAGCGGCAAGATCCTCCACCTTCATTCGGCCGGTATCACGCAAGAGCGCTACGTACTTATCCGCGAAACCGCTGCCTTCTTCCAAAGCTCTGGCATAAATGCCGGAACTGAATAAATATCCGAACGTATACGGGAAATTGTAAAAAGGTGTCCCGGTAATGTAAAAATGCAGCTTCGATGCCCAGAAATTCGGATGGTATTCAGACAACGCCCCTCCGAATGCCTCTTTTTGGGCTTCAACCATCAGCTCGTTCAATCGTTCCACAGATACAAGCCCGTTTTTCCGCTCCTCGTAAAGCCGTGTCTCGAACAAAAATCTGGCCCGCAAATTCGTGAAGAAGGTCACACCCCGCTGGACTTTGCTTTCCATCAGCGCAAGTCGTTCTTCCTTCGACGCCGCCTGCTTCACTGAAGCATCGGACACAATCGCCTCCGCAAACGTCGAGGCCGTTTCCGCCACATTCATCGCATAACGCTGCGCAAGATAAGGCACGCCTCTCATCACATTCTGGTGATATGCATGACCTAATTCGTGCGCCAACGTCGCAATGTTTTCCTTCGTCCCCGAAAATGTCATAAAGACGCGAGTCTCTCCGGAAACCGGGAGGCTTGTACAGAATCCGCCGGGCCGCTTGCCTGATCGGTCCTCCACCTCAATCCAGCGATTTTCCAGTGCCTTTCTTGCAAAATCAGCCATGTCCGGGCTGAACCGCTGAAAGTGTTCCACGATGAACTGTGCGGCCTCATCGTATGAGACTTTTTCATCCGATTTGGCAATCGGCGCATTGACATCGTACCAGGCCAATTTATCCAGGCCAAGCAGCTTCGCCTTACGATTGAAATATTTGACGTAATCATCTTTCCGGGCATCAATGGCCTGCCACATCGCATCCAGTGTACCACTCGTCATTCTGTTAATATCAAGCGGCTCCTTCAGAAACGAATCCCATCCTCTGTGTTTGTACACATTCAGACGGAATCCTGAAATATGGTTTAACGCCTCGCTTGAGTAATCAGCCACGTCTTCCCAGGCATTTGTGTACTTTTCGAACATCTTCTTTCGAACGCTGCGATTCGGACTCGAAAGCCGATTGGACAGCTGGCTGACAGACAAAGTTTCCGTTTCTCCGTCCGTCTCCACATCTACCTTCATCTTCCCGACAATCAAGTCGTACAGCCCTGACCAGGCGTCATAACCGTCTACCTGAAGATCATTTACCAGAGCCTCCTGAGCAGGAGACATTTTATCCGTCGCCCGGCGCCGTCTTTCATTTAGTGGAAAAGCGATCGATTTCAACCCTTCATCTGCCAACAACGCTTCCCAAACCTGATCGTCAATATCCACCAACCTGGCATCAAGCTTTGTCAGACCGGTTGCCTGAGCGGCCCCTAATTCCCGCAGCCGCCCGCGCAGACGAACAGCTTTTTTGTCATTTACATCCTGGGCCGTCAAACAACTGATAAACGCGTTGGATTCATGAAGCCGCGCCTGCACATCTTCAATTTGAGCGAAAAGATTCTTGAGGCGATCCGCTTGATCCGCCGATGTTAACACAGGAAAACCTTCAATTTCCCCCTGTAATTTTTCAATATCGGCTCCAAGCTGGTCTATGTAACCCGCAAACTCCTTCGATTCACTGCCTCCCGGAAAAATCCCTTCCAGATCCCACGTCTCATTTAATCCCTGAAGTCCCAACCAAATTCCCCTTTCCTTTTTTGCGCAACATGCCGGCTTGGTTATCGGATTCGAAATTATCCGACAGCGCTTAGTAAAAAATGAATGGATTCGTTTTCAATTATAAAGAATTTTACGATAAGAATCGAGAAATAACTCTGTGAGGGGGCCTCGAATTTCCGAAGGTATGGAGACAAACCTTCTTTCACAAAATAAAAGGAAAAGGAGGGAGCTCCAATGACGAAAGACAAACCAACGGAAAACTTCACACCGGAACAAATCGAAGCCCTTTCGGGGGAATATCAAAAAACCGACAACCGGATCCCGGCAAAGAACAAAAAGGAATTCAACCTGGAAAAAGGAGACGGCGTATCGACTAAGCGGCCGCAATAACGAAAGAAAGGGAGCGTGATGTAAGATGGCTAATGAAAAAAGGAAGGGCGAACAGACCGTGAAATCAGAGGACCACGAAGGGTTCTGGAATGAGCGGACGAATCCCAAACTGGCCCGGCCCGAATACGAAATCCAGGACATCGTCCAGAATGATGCCCGGCGGCAAAATAAAGGGCCCCGACGGTAGCGGGCAAAGGACTGGCGGCAGAATGCCGGCATGTCCTTATTTTTTTCCACTAAACCAGTAGATCTCAGCTTGGACATCAGTTCTATTCCCGGGGGAAGCTCATAAGGTTTACAGATATCATCAAGAGGAGGGGGGTTCTTGTCAGAAGAAAATAACAGAAGTTCGAAGAATGTCTTCAAGACGGCGTCCGGTGAAGCCAACAAACTGATCCATCAAACCGTAGATTCCGCAGGAGATGTGGTCAAAACCTTCTCGGGTTCAGACGGCTTGATCATCAAAACCTACGATACCTCGTCCAAATTCGCCAGAGGCGCCGCCAGCCAACTCACCCGCAAGGGGAAAAAAGACGAGTGCCCCAAAAGGATTCGCCATTTCGCGACGGCGAATCCACCTTTTATTTCTGAAACTGCCTGCTATTTCCTATAATGCTTAAGTACCTTCCGGACCCCTGCGATCACGGAATCCACATCTGCTTCTGTCATTTTCGGGAACAGCGGAAGCGAGATTACTTCCTCATACCAATCTTCGGCTACAGGGCACAAGCCCTTACGGTATCCTAACCTATGATAATAAGGATGAAGATGGACCGGAATATAGTGAACTTGAACCCCAATGTTTTCGGCCCGCAATGCCTCAAAAATTTCTCTCCTGCCACCACTTAGATACTCCAGGTTCAAACGCAATACGTATAAATGCCAACTGGACTCCGTATCTGGCAGTTGATGCGGAATGGTAACCTCCGGCATTTCACTGAAGGCCTTGTTGTAAAAATAAACCCATTGCCGCCGACGTTCCACAAATTGATCCAACTTGGCCAGCTGAGACAAGCCGAGAGCGGCCTGAATATCAGTAATCCGATAATTGTAGCCGAGGTCATTCATTTCATAAAACCATGGCCCCTCATCCCGTGATAAATGTTCTTTCGTGATCCCATGCGCCCGGAACAACCGTAATTTCTCCGCAAACTCATCCGAATCTGTAACTATCATCCCACCTTCGCCGGTTGTAATATGCTTGACGGGATGAAAACTGAACATTGTCATGTCAGAGAGAGAACCGACATTTCGTCCTTTATAGGAAGCCCCAATTGCATGAGCGGCATCTTCAATCACGATGAGATTGTGTGTTTCAGCGATCTCAAGAATGGGAGCTGCATCAACAGGCTGGCCGGTGAAATCCACTGGAATAATCGCTTTTGTCTTTGGAGTAATCGCTTTTTCAACAAATTGGGGATCAATATTATAGGTATCGTTGTCAATATCCACAAAAACAGGACTTGCCCCCATGTACAAGGCACAATTGGCACTTGCCGCAAAGGTTACAGGAGTTGTGATGACCTCATCCCCTTCGCCCAATCCTGCTGCATAACAAGCCCCATGCAAGGCAGCCGTTCCATTCGCGAAGGCAATTCCGTGCTTTGCACCGACATACTCCGCCACCCTTGACTCAAACTCAGTTATCTTCGGGCCTTGCGTAATGTAAGGACTTTTTAACGTATCAACGACCGCTGCGATCTCATCCTCATCCAACCATTGCCGGCCATAAGGCAACAATGAATTCCTGACTGGTTCTCCACCATGTATCGCCAATGTCATGTGCTCGTCCTCCAATCACTTTAGATGGCCCTGTTGAATCCATTCTTCTGTACGCCTGATCCCTTCTTCCAAACTGACCTGAGGTGTCCACCCTAACAACGATTTGGCCTTCTCATAGTTGGAAAGGAGCTTGGCAATTTCACTCTGCGGATGAATATGCTCAACATGTTCAATTCGAGTCTCGTCCTCAACAATCAATCTTGCCAATTCATTAACGGAAACATCTCGGCCAAGCCCAGCATTGATTACCTCACCATTCACCTCATCGGAATAGCCGGATTCTACTATAAAACGGGCGCAATCCTCGACATATAACAAATCGCGTGTTTGTGTACCGTCACCATAAATCCGTAACGTTTCGCGATCCAATTTTTTCTTAATGAAGATTGCCACGACACCGCCTTCACCACCGGTCTTTTGAAACGGGCCATATGTATTAAAAGGCCGGATGACCACGGTTGGTAAGCCGTAAGCATGATAATAGGACAAAACCATATTTTCAGCGGCGATTTTCGCTCCCGCATAAGGAGAAGCAGGTTTCGTCGGGTGGGTTTCAACAATTCCTCTATCATCCGAACATTGATCGTACACCATACATGTGCTCATAAACACCATTTTCGTGTTCGCCTTCCGGCATTGCTCCAATAAATAAAAGGTTCCCAGCGTATCGTTGTTAAAAGTGGTTCTCGGATCATCTATCGAATCCTGAACGTTAATCGAGGCCGCCAAATGATAGCAAAGATCAAAGGCATGCTTTGAAAAAAGCTCTTCCAGCAACGCCTGGTCCTGGATATCACCCTTGACGAACTCCCGGAAATTCGATTTGTCCCGAAACTCCTCCAGGTTGGTTTCCTGGCCATTGGAGAGATTGTCAAGCACCCAGATATCATGACCGTCTTCGAGTAGTTTTTTGGCGACCCATCTTCCGATGAACCCTGCCCCGCCTGTTAATAAGATATTCATGATTCACTCCTTATTCTCAAAACAATTCCCACGATACCGGTGTTCCTTTTTTCACCGCCTGATTAACTGATTTTCCAAGTAGTTGTTCGTAAAATTTTGGCGCCAAACCGTTACCAGGGCGGATAGCCCGCATGTTTTCCCTCGTCAGTGGTTCGCCTGCTTTCAAATCCTCCGTAATATATAACGACCGACGATGTTTCAGTGAGGCTTTCTCTGATTCTGAGGGACCATAACTAACATGGCCAAGGCTTTGCCAGGCCCGCTCCGTTTCAATGACGAGCGACCGCATCTCTTCCGGCTCCATTGAAAATTCGGCATCGACACCGCCTTCAGCCCGTGAGGTTGTAAAGTGCTTTTCAATGACCGTTGCTCCAAGCGTAAC
>DASVCO010000133.1:0-20961 GCA_036381575.1 Caryophanales bacterium | reverse complement strand
ATTACGCTTTTCACCAGGTCATCCGTTTTTGCGGAATTCCTTTGCTTTTATTGGCGGGATTCTTCGGATTCATGGGGATCATCGTCGGATTAATGTTTGGCCTCACTCATTTAGTGAGTTTGCGTTCTTTTGGCGTCCCATATTTTTCTCCGGTCTCCCCAGCGAGAAAAGAAGGCTGGAAGGATGTATTTATCCGGGCGCCCTGGTGGGCCATTGAAACCCGCGCCCCCGGCTTGGATGTCAGCAACTTTGATCGTGCAGATGGAGGAAATAAAACTAAACAGCCAAAGGTAAACAAGGGGGATCATGATGAAAACGAATAGCTCCTTTAAATGGAAACGCGCAATCCACATTGTGATTCTTTCTTTTATCCTGATTCCACTTTCGGGATGCTGGAGTGCCTCTGAAATCAATAATCTAGCCATTGTCAATGTTCTGGCCGTCGATGAAAACAGTTCCGGCCAAATGAAAGTGACGGCTGTAATCGTTAAACCGAATTCGGTCTTTACAAACCCTGGCAGTACGGGAGGCACACTGGGAAAGTCTTCTTTAATTGAAACCACCACTGGAAAAAGCCTTTATGAAGCCATAGGAAGATTATCAAAGGCTGTTCCGGAAAGTCTTTATTTCGGCCATCTTAATGTAATTTTATTCGGAGAACGGGCTGCACGGGAAAAAATGACAACTGCTCTCGACTTTTTCAAGAGGCAGACTGACTTCCGGCCGAATATCACAGTGCTTGTGGCGAAAGGACCGGCACAAAAACTGGTCCAAGCGGTGCCCATTATGAACACGACAATCGGATTGGAACTGCGGGATTTAGCTGAGTCCAACCGATTTGATGAAACGAATATGGTACAGGATATCAGTAAGTTTACAGAGCAACTCCTTAGCAATACTACCGACCCTTATACCGGTGTCATCCGGACCGCTGCTGAAACTGGGGTGAACATTCCAAATAACAAACACAATATGGAAAAGAAAAAAGACCCCCGCGGAAACAAAAAGAAAGGTTCAACGAAACCGAAATCCACAAAGCCGAAAATGCTGGGGCTTTCAGGGACGGCTGTATTTAAGAACGGGCGTTTAAAAGGATATTTGAATGAACGGGAAACTCAGGGACTGCTGGCGATTAAGGGGGAACTGACAAATGGGATCATCGTTTTGGATTGCGGCGGGAATCGGAAAGGAACGGTGAGTCTGGCGGTAAAAGATACAAATTCCCAACTTATCCCTAAGTTGGAGGGCGAGACCCCTGAAATGACCGTGAAAGTCGATGTTGATGCGGAAATCGGAGACATCAGTTGTCCTGGTTTCAATGTCAATACGGCTTCAATTGACCGTTTGAATCAAAAGCTGGCAGATTACATGAAATTCAGTGCAATGGCGGTTTTGAACCAGGCGAAAAACAAGTGGCAAACCGATATCTTCGGCTTTGGCGAATCCATCTTCAGAAAGGACCCCGCCACTTGGAATAAACTGGAGGACCATTGGAGAGAAGGTAAGTTAAGGCAGATGGATGTGAATCTGAAGGTTTCGGCAAACATTTTACGGCACGGACTTTTTAAAGACTCCGTAAAAGCCAATGAATCGAGGTAAGTCGTATGAATCTGTTAATGGTCTTGCTAATAATCGCTTTAGTGGTTGCGACAACTGGCTTCCATGGCTATTTTGTATGGAAGCGGAAATATTATAGAACCCTATGGGTCCAGATTGGACTCGTAAGTCTTACGATTGCTGCCGGGATTTTCCTTATCTATAATGCATCCCCTCCGTCCATATCAGGGTTATTAAACAAGATCAGTCCTTTTTAAAAATGCCGAATTCGAGTACGGGACAGGCTGCTACCTGAAGAAGTCTAAGAGCAAATAAAGGAGGGTTCAATATGGTTGAACAAGGCAGGCTCAGTAATATCCAAGCCGGAATGTTGGCCATTACATCACTGACCATCATGGGGCATTTAATTCTATTAACAGTTATTTTTCAACAAAGCGGACGGGATGGCTGGCTTGCGGCCATCGGTGGAACGATTCTGGGATTGATCGGTATTATAGCGCTGGTGAAATTATCGCAAACCTTTCCGGGTTTGACTTTGATTGAAATATTATTCAAACATTTTTCCTGGCCCGGGAAAGTGATCGGGATCGTTTACCTTGTTTATTTTTTCATCATGGTTGTTCTGGCAACAAGGTTGTTTGCAGAGGCTTACACTAAGATTCTGAATGAAACCCCAATGGGGGCTTTTATTACTGTAATTCTTCTGCTCACGGCATTTATTGTTTACAAGGGATTGGAAACGTTGGGACGACTGAACCAAATCATGCTGCCGGTTCTTGTGATCTTTGCGATCGGGGTGGTTTTCATGACAATGGGAGACAAGAAGGACTATACCAATCTATTGCCGATCATGGGAAACGGCTTCTCCCCTGTTGCTATTGGCTCCCTTTCCGTAATGGGGTGGTTCGGAGAATTTGTGGTAATGGGCATGGTTCTTCCTTACGTACAGAAGCCGAAAAAACTTGTGAAGACCGGAATCGGGGTGGCTGTGGTGACCCTGGTCTTCTTTCTTGGCCCCATCACCGGACCTATCGCCTTATTCGGACCCGAACAAGCCGCGAAATTCGTATTTCCGACCTTTTCGGAAGTCCGTTACATTCAGGCGGGCGAAGTCATCAATCGTTTTGATACGATTGCCGTTCTTTTCTGGACGGTCGGTTTAATGATTCGGATCGCTTTGTTTTTCTACGGGTTAAGTCTGGGCATGGCACAAGCCTTTAAATTAAATACATACCGGCCGCTTGTGATTCCGTTAGGTTGGTTGATCGGGGTCGGCGCCCTGATATTTGCCAGGAATTACGCGGAATTAAATCAATTTCTGTTTGAATCCTATGTTCCGTTAAATATCTTGATGGGAGCAATCATTCCTCTGATACTGTCAATTTGGGGAGTTATCGAAATGAGGAGAACGGAGAATCGGCTTTCATGAAAAATACTTTCGTGTTCTATCCCTCTCACGAAAAGATGAAAAGCCTCACTATTGATTTGGATCAAAAACCCAATATCGACCAGACTTGCCAAAGGTGGAATGTGTCATGGAAAAACTATTTTGGAGTATCGCGCTTCCGGGCTTCGGCCAGCTGTTAAACGGACAACTATTCAAGGGTTTTGTCCTAATCGCATTAGAGTTTCTTGTAAATGTTAAAGCCCATTTCAACATGGCCATTCTTCTTAGTTTCCACGGGGACACACAATCTGCTGCAGCCACTGTAGATTACGGTTGGTTGATGTTCTACCCTTGTCTTTACTTTTTCGCGATGTGGGATGCTTTTCGCAACAGCGGCCGGCAAATGGCCTCTTACACTTTTCTCCCATTTGCCTTTTCAGCCTTTTTCGTGACTGTTGGGCTCATTTACTCCAATACCTTTAGAATCGCCGGAACCTTGCTTGGGCCTGTTTGGTTTCCCATGCTCTGCGTCTTACCAGGGGTCGGGGTTGGATTAATGCTGAGGAAAGTCTGTACAAAATGGTCTGCCCGGGGTTAGACATATCCCGGATTTTTTCAGTAAAACCCCTACTTTTCCTGTTCCCCGCAGCCTTTTCATTTCAAGCACCTTCAGCCCTTTGCATGGAACATAAACCCGAAACGTATAAAGAGCTCTCATGACGGCAAACTAACGAAAGAGCTCAATATGGGTGAGGGATTCGATGAAGAAGATCACAAGTAATGCCCGTCGGGACAGAGCTTACTTAAGCACTCTGGGAACGACACAAATTTATTTGCGAAGCCCGCATATCGTGGCATGGTGGTCTGCGGCATTCCCCGGATTCGGCCACATTCTGATGTCCAAATACATACGTGGTCTTTCTTTATTTCTATGGGAAGTCGTGATTAACATGAACGCCAAACTTAACAGCGCGATGGTCTATTCCTTTACGGGGCGGTTCGAAGCAGCTAAAGATGTGCTGAATACTCGTTGGATCCTCCTTTATATTCCAGTATACCTATTCGCGATATGGGACAGCCACCGCACAACTGTTGATTTAAACAAGCTTTATCTGTTGGCCGACCACGAAAACGCCAACATTGCAAATTTCAAAATCCAAACACTGGAAATCAACTATCTTGACAAAAGAGAACCCTTGGTTGCCGTTATGTGGTCGCTTCTTATGCCAGGATTGGGACAGCTCTATATCCATAGAGTGATTTCTGCTTTTTTTGTATTAGTTTGGTGGGTGGTTCTTACTTACTTCTCCCATTTTCTCCAAGCCTTGCAGCTTATTGTTCTCGGCGATTTTCATCAGGCAACCGTGATTATGGATCCGCAGTGGTTAATGTTCATGCCTTCTGTTTACGGATTTGCCGCCTATGATACCTATGTTAATACCGTTGCGAATAACAAATTATATAAAAATGAACAAAGAGGGTTTTTGAGAAGGACATATCAGAATTCAAACTTTCTCTTACCGCAAGGTAAAAAATAAAGACAGGTGATGTTATTGTACATCTTCGCGACCTTCGATCATTCAACATATTTGGAATTGGCGTTGGCAGCTATGGAAGAGAACGGCATTCACCGCGAAAAGATTCTGGCTGTTCCTATTAACAGAAGAAACCCAAAAAAACGGTTGTTCGACACCATTCATTCTTCAGACGGAGTTAGTCTGCTCGATTCAGGAATGGCGTTGGCTACAGCCTTTTCAGTCATCGGAGCCAGTTATGGTTTCGTGTTGAAATGGGGACCGATTATTTGGGGGTTGGTCGGCGCGGTTGCCGGAGCGAGTATAGGCATCTTGGGGAGCCTGATTTTATATTGGCGAAAACATTCCAAAGAAAAAAGAATTGGAAAGAAAGCAACGGAAGTGATCATCATTATCGATTGCCAACCCGAACAAAGGGCTATGGTTGAAGACACCCTATGGGATTACCTCGCTTATGGCGTAGGGAAACTTGATACATAAAATCTGATTTCCTTCATCTCAATCTGAGGGGGGGACAAATAATGCCTCTTTGGGACCAAATTTTAGACCTTCAGGCCAAAATGACAGAGCTGCGGAAAGCGTATTTTTTTCAAGAGGTTCTTTACAGCTATCAATGGTGGATTCTGGTCGTCCAAACTATCATATTCTGGGTTGTTTGGGGGATCCTTGTGGACCAAAAGCGGTTGAAGAACATCCTCTTGGTCGGATTATTATCTGCAGGAATCGCGATCATGCTTGATGATACCGGTTTAACGCTTGACCTTTGGAATTACCCATATAGACTTTTCCATTTTTCGACCCGGCTAAGCGCAGTCGACATGGTCGCCATACCCGTAGCCTTCATGCTCATTTACCAGTATTGCCGAAATTGGAGAACCTACCTGATCATTACCATACTGTTTGCACTCTATGCGGCATTTATTTTGGAACCGCTTTATATAAAGTTAAACATTTACACAATAATACATTGGAAACACATTTATTCTGCACCAATATACGCAGCAATTGGAGTTGTCGCCAAAGGGGCTGCCGATATCGTTGAACGAATTCAACATAAAGCTAGAGAAAAAGAGGGATCATGATGTTTCGCCGCACAAATCATACAAAAAAACCGGATAGTGAAAATTTTGATCCCGAGCTTGTATCCGATTTACAGAAGAACCTCGACAATATCCAGAAGATGCTCGACGATCCGCAAGATCTTATGATTCGAAAAGTTCCGGTCGGTAACACGAAGTTTTCTTGTGCGCTCGTGTATATCAGTGCCCTGTCGGATGCTCGTATGATCAACGAACAAATTATTAAAAATATACAACTCGTGATGACGGAAACGAAACCAGCTCCGTCTTCGAAAAAACAACTGTTTGCTTTAATTCAACAGGAAGTCCTCTCTGTCGGCAACCTAAAAAAAGCCGAAGCCATGGATGATGTAATGTTGGCTGTTCTTTCCGGCAATACGGCCCTTTTCATCGAGGGCCTCGCCAATCCCTTGATTATTGGAACAAAAGGGTGGAAAACGCGGGCAATCAAAGAACCGGTTGCCGAAACCTTAATTCGGGGGCCACGCGACGGCTTTATCGAAGACCTTTCTACAAACATTGCACACATCCGCCGAAGAATTCGCGACCCGAACCTTCGCTTTAAGCCATATAGGGTTGGCCGCCGATCGAAATCCAGAATGATGCTTGCCTATATCGAGGGCGTCATTCACCCCGATCTTGTGAAAGAGGTAGACCGCCGTTTACAAACAATTGATCTGGATGATGTTCCCGAATCCGGGTATATCGAGCAGTGGATTCAAGACAGTTTCCTTTCACCCTTTCCGCAAATCGGGCATACGGAACGCCCGGACACTGTAACCGCGGCATTGGCCCAGGGCAAGTTCGCGATTTTGTTGGACGGTACTCCTTTTGTACTTACAGCCCCTATGAATTTCGCCAGTTACCTGATATCACCAGAGGATTATTACAACCGCTGGATGTTCGGCAGCCTCATTCGCGTTCTGCGATATTTTGCTGCCTTTAATGCCGTATTTCTGCCGGCATTATACATTGCGTTGTTATCGTATGCTCCGGGCATGATTCCATCCCAACTGGCATTCTCCATTGCGGCCACAAGGGAAGGCGTCCCTTACCCCGCCTTTATTGAGGCATTCTTGATGGAAGCCACAATGGAACTGTTGCGGGAAGCCGGAATTCGCCTCCCGAAACCGGTTGGACAAACCATTGGGATTGTTGGCGGCCTCGTTATTGGAGAGGCTGCCATTCAGGCCGGCGTCGTCAGCCCGATCATGGTAATGGTCGTGGCCTTGACAGCGATCTCGTCCTTTTCCATTCCGGCGTTCAATTTCGCTTTGTCTTTCCGCCTGCTTCGATTTGGAGCAATGATTGCCGCAACGCTATTTGGATTTTACGGGATCATCCTATTTTACATTATCATCAATATTCATGTCGCCAATTTGAAAAGCTTCGGTGTTCCTTATACCACACCGGCCGGGCCGATGTTTTGGCACGATTGGAAAGACTTTGTCCTGCGCGCACCTTTGTTGATGCTTAAGAAACGCCCGAAATTCCTGCAACCCAAAGACGTTGAGAGACATTAGGGAAGGAGGCTCTTTATGAATCACTTTGAATACAGTGACAAGAAAATCGGAAATAAAGAATTAGCCATGGCTGTCTCCTCTATCATGGTTGGTGCGGGGACTCTCACTTTCCCGCGTTTGGTAGCACGCTATACCATTTCCGCAGACGGCTGGATATCGATCATGATTGCCGGCGCGGTTGCCATTTTCTTTGCCTGGGTTGCCGCCCGCCTGGCTTCACGTTTCCCGAATACAGGCTTTCTGGACTACACATCGAAAATCGTTACCAAACCTGTATCTTATGTGCTTACCTTTTTATTTGCGATTCATTTCTTGCTGATCGCAAGCTATGCCACCAGGGGAATTGCAAGTGCTTCGAAATTGTTTATGCTGCCCAAAACACCGACAGAGGTGATTGTCTTTATCTTCCTTCTTGTGGTCAGTTATTGCGTGATCGGCTCCCGAACCGCGTTGCTCAGGGTTAATTTGTTCTTTTTCCCGATGGTCGCTTTTATAATTGTCGTTATTCAACTGGCTAACATTCGTTTTTTTGAACCTGAAGATTTGCTGCCTGTCTTTGCCACGGATTGGCCTCACCTTTTCAAAGGGGCTCAGGCTGCTTATCTGTATTTTGCCGGTTACACAATCGTCCTCTTTTACAGCTCTTATATGAATCGTCCGAAGGACACAGGCAAGATGACGGTTTACGGTTTGTTGATTTCTTTCGGTTTATACGTGCTAATCTATATCTTCGCAATGGGTATTTTGTCCCCTGTCGTCAGCGAGAATACAATGTACCCTACACTTGCGGTCGCAAAGTCAATCCGGCTGCCCGGCGATTTCCTGATCCGCTTTGAATCCGCCTATTTCGCGATTTTTATGATGACCATTTTCAATACTGCCTCAATGGCATTTGATGTTGTTATCATTTGCCTGAGTTCAATGTTCCGCCGGGTCAAGAAAGTCGTTTGGGTTCTGATCCTCTCACCTCTCATTTATATTTTGGCAATGACTCCGCAATCCGTTGTGGAAATGGCAATGTCACGTTCGATCCTTGTGATGTTCGCTTTTGCATTCAGTCTGGTTGTTCCGGTTTCTTTGCTCATGATCGCCAAATTCCGGGGAGTGGGAACAAATGATTAAACGCATTATGTTAGCCGTTCTTTCCTGTTCCTTATTTATGTTAACAGGATGTTGGGACAGAATTGAAATCGAAGACCGCGGTTTTGTGACTGCCATTGGTGTGGATCTAGTCCACCCAGGCAGTGAGCGAAAACATCCCGTGTATGCGGTAACAAGCCAACTCGTGGTCCCTACCGCCGTCGGGAAAAATCAGTCCCAATCGGGCCAGTCCGAACCTTTTTTCAATCTGACGGGAAAAGGAGAGTCCATCTTCGAAGCCATTCGCAAGCTCTCCTCCAAAACAAGCCGAACCCCTTTTTACGAGCACAATAAATTAATCATTCTTTCAGAACAACTCGCGAAAACGGGAGACCTGGAAAGCGTGCTGGACCTCCTGCTTCGAGATCCTGAAAGCCGTCGATCGACAACAGTATTTGTTTCGGAAGGCAAAGCCCGTGAAGTGCTTGGTGTTAAGCCTCCAAACGAGAAACTTCCATCCATGTACATAGCATCGATGTCCAGGAATCATTTTAAAAGTCTGCATATGTACCCGCCTGTAAAAATTGGTGATATCCATAGGTCGATGTTGCTGGGGCAAAGCTTTGCCCTTCCCCTTATAAAGAAGATGAGTCCTAAACAATTGAAATTAATAGGAGCCGCGGTCATTGACGGTCAGGATATGAAAATGGTCGGCACTCTGGGACTTAAGGAAACCAGCGGACTGAAGTTGCTAACCGGCCGGGCAAAAGACGGAGTTTTGAAAGTTAGAATCAAGGATAAGCTGGTTGTAGTCGAAATGATAAGCGATACACAGTCAGTCCAGGCAGATCTTCGGGATAAACAAGGGCCGAAGTTTACGATTACCTTGCATATTAAAGGACGGGTGGCCGAAAGCCACTTCCACCGTAATCACCTCCAAGCTAAAGTATTGTCAACAATTGAAGAAAAGGTCGAAAAACGCGTTAAACAACTGACGGAACTGGCGATTCATAAGGTCCAGGGACAATACAAAACCGATGTAATCGGCTTGGATAAGCATATGCGGAATTACAATTTCGATTACTATCAACAAGTGAGAGGAAACTGGGATTCCGGTAAAAACATATTTGCGAACAGTCAAATCAAGGTTATTCCAGACGCGAAAATTACCGGAATCGGGATTATTAATCAAACAAGTAACTACAATGAGGTGAAGTAGTATGTGGTCCGCTTTCGTCGATCATCTCCCTTCTCTGGCAACAATCATTACAGCCATAATCTCCATTGCCACCATAGCGGGAATTTATCGATTCAACCAACTCCTCCATGAAAGAGGCGACCCTCCATGGAAGAAGAATAGACAAAGAAATAACAAATGATCACATTTTCTCTTTTATATTACATTTTGATTACATTATAAAAAAATAGCTAATAAACTTTTGAAAATTGATATAATTGACGCAAGTAAAAAGGGGTGACAACATGAATTCACAAGAAACTCGTTACCGGGACCTTGTTCTGGAATTCGAAGATAAACTTGGTCGAGAATTGGAACTAAAGGAAATGGAGTTTATTAAGTGGATAGCTGAGCATGAAGAAGGAGATCTTCTGGAACCTGAAATAAATCTTGTGAATTTGTAAAGAGCGCCAAACAACCTCTAAAGCGCTTTTTTCAATGTTTGTCTCTTTACCAATTAGGGAAGAAACAAAAGAGACTTTAGCAGGATACACGGGCATTCGTACTGTCAAACCCCGCTCATACGGGAGGTGTTTGAGCTGAATGAATTACGTTACCGGAAATTGCTGATAGAGTTTGAACGGCAACTGAAGCGCCCGTTGAATGAGAAAGAGAAAGCCTTTATTGAATGGCTCACTATTAAAGAAGAGATGGAAAACTACTACACATGCGGAACCTTCGGATGTTGAGCAAAGTACATTTATCGACGGATCTGAATTGTCTTGTATATACAAAAGTCCCCAGCGAATGGATATCCATTGCCGGGGACTTTCTTTCCTTTAATCAAACACTTTTACCTTTACTGTTCTTACACCCCAATTTAACGCTTTTGAACGAGACGAGAAGAAGATATCAATATCTTTGCCGTCAATGGCGCTGCCGATATCTCCTGCTACCGCATAGCCATAGCCTTCAACCCAAACAGTTGAACCAAGCGGAATAACATCAGGGTCTACAGCGATTACCTTGGCGTCCGGATTTTTGTTTAAATTAATGCCCGTATAAGTGACACCGGAACAACCGTCACAATTCGCAGTGTATGCAGTACTGTGGGCATAAAGGACTCGAACATCCTCATCCTCTGCATTCCGACTGACATTCTGCTCCTCTTCCGAGCCGTTGCTGGTGCTGGTGCTTTCCACCTTCGTGGCGCTCTCTGTTTCAGTCTTTGCCCGTACCGGATTTTCAATTAATGCCTTATAGGTCTCCGGACCGACGATTCCGTCAACAGATATATCATTCGCCCGCTGAAAGTCCTTAACTGCACCGCGTGTAAGCGGGCCATAACTACCATCAAGATCGCCGCCGTAGTAATTCAGGTCCTTAAGCTGGCTTTGCAGACCTTTCACGACCTTGCCATCATCACCCTGGCTTAATACGGGAGCGTCTTTATAAGTATCCTGCAACGACTTTATCTTTTTCAGGGCATCGAAGGTATTCGGTCCGAAAATGCCGTCTACCAACAAACCATAATCTTTCTGAAAAGCCCTGACAGCTTTAAAGGTAATTGGACCATAAGAACCATCGACTTTAAAATCATAATAGTCGAAGTCCTTCAATTGCTGCTGTAATGGTTTGACGTCCTGAGCGTCCATGCCTCGATGCAAGGTCTCGTCTCCAAGCTCGGCGTGCGCTGCGATTGGGGCCGCCGCCATTACCCCCGCCAAAGCTGAGGACATGACGAGCGTCTTCAGTTTTCCATTGAATCTCACGTTAAACACTCTCCCCTTAGACAAATGTCGGAAGTCAGATCCCAAATGGCCCTAAGCCTTTGATCTCTGGCCTCCGCTTTCTAGGAATCTATGATGCTCGCACAATGCCCATTGTACTAGCTGAGTGTTTCAACGCAATTGAAACAAGCTTACAATAGAATAACACATCATTACAAAATCCGATTAGGTCCTTCGCCTCTTGTAATCTTTCTATCATTTCCGACCGCGGACCCGTGAAATCGACAAAATCAGGATATTTTCTGTCGAATTATACCATATAAAGAAAACCTGGCTTCCGCCAATTTTTTGGCGTGAATAGGCTTAGTTTCGTTTATACGGTTTCCTTGAAATAAGATCATCCAAATCTTATACTTTCTTACCGTATAAAAAAGATGATCCGCATTTTTTGCAGATCACCCGTTTTTCTTTGCTCGTTCTATGAACAGGAATACCGTAATCATGACAAATGCAGTCAATGCCAGCAACGGAAGGGTAATGAAACCGAGCCAGTTAATATACTCTCCGCTGCATGGCACACCACTCGTACAAATGGAAGGCGCGCCGAATTTCTGTTCAGCATAATGATAGATTGAGATACATCCCCCAATCATACTCAAGGGCAATATGTAAGGGATAATCCGCTTGTCCCCTCGGAAACAAGCAATGCCAAGCAAAATCACCAGTGGATACATCAAAATTCGTTGATACCAACATAACTCACAGGGCACAAAACCGGCAATTTCACTGAAATAAAGACTGCCGCCTGTCGCCACAATGGCGGTAATCCAGGCAAAAAACAAAATATAGCCGGCTTCCTCATGACTTTCCATTTGAAGCCACCGCCTTTTCATAGGCCTCCTGGATTTTTGCTTTCAATTTGGGATAATGAGAAGTATGTTCCCAATCCAGCATTTCTCCGTTGACAAAGATCGTCGGAGTCCCCTGAACGCCAAGCGATTCACCTTTTTGCTGCTCTTTCCTTATTTGATCTAGATAAGTCTTCTCTTCAATATCCTTCTTCAGCTGTTCAGTATCAATTTCAGGCACATGCTTTTTGGCCAACTGAACCAGAAATTCAGTGGTTGCCCAATCTTCGTCTTCAGGGCCCTGATTGGCATAAATGGCATCGTGATAATCCCAGAATAAATCAGGGCTGTTATGATAAACCGACTCGGATGCCAATGCCGCCGGTATCGAACCTTCAATAATCGGGTAATTCATAAAATAATAAGCGGCTTTTCCGGTTTCTATGAAATCCTTTTTGATTTTCGGAAAGAAAGTGGCGTCGAACAGCTGGCAAACCGGGCATTTATAATCCCCTAACTCGACAATTTTCACCGGCGCGTCCGGATCACCCAATACCGGTTGGGTATCATAAGCAAATACGGGGGAATCCCCTTTGACTGACTGGTCTGTAGCACTTCCGCCGGAACCCGAACTTGCATAGTAGATTCCGAAGCCGCCGGCAAGGATCAAAACTACGATTGTCAAGATCATTATTAATCGGATTCGCTGCCTCCGTTTGGCCGCTTCCACCCTTTCAAGCTGCCGTTGCCTCTTTTTATGTTTTCCTTGCTTTTGCGTCATGGGAGCACCTCTTTTCCATTGAAGTGTACCATATTTTGTCCGTGACAGGGAATAAGAGAGTTCAGGTGACAATGGTCTTCTTTATGTCTAATGATAATGGCGGGTGCGGACCAACATCGGAAAAGACGTTGTTTAACAAACGCCCTTCCAACCAGGAAGGGCGTTGATTCATTATATTGAGCCAAAGCGGCGTGCGGTGAATCGTTGGATGATCGGTTGAAGTCGCGGATACAGGATAAGGAAGATCGCAGCTGTCACAGCTCCTTTAATCAGATTAAAGGGCATAATACCCGCTGCAACAAGCTTGAACATCGCCTCCGCCGATAAATGCTGGAAGCCCGTAAACCACATATATGCAGGCAAAATCACGAAATAGTTGAGCACACTCATAATAAGTGCCATCAACACAACCCCGATTGAAAGGCCAAGCAAAATCCCTTTTTTCGAACGGACCTTTCGGGCAATAAATGCTACCGGCAAAACAAACAAGAGACCTGCCGCAAAATTGGCCAGCTCCCCGATCGGGACACCTGCCGGACCAGGCTGGGTTATATAATGTAGAAGGTTCTTGATCGCTTCAATCACAATACCGCCCACTGGACCAAAGATAATCGCCCCGAACAGAACCGGAATCTCACTGAAATCGATTTTCAGAAACGCCGGAAAGCCCGGCAACGGAAAATCAAAGAACATCAATAAATAAGAAACCGTCCCTAACATCGCGAAAGCTACCAATCGAAAGATATTGTTGTTTGTTTGCATAAGAATCTCTCCTCTTTCGATCCATCCCGATCTTCAACGCCGTGTATTTGCCCATTAAAAAACCCTAAAGCAGAACAAAGCTTTAGGGAGAATTCATCGCACGTGTATTGTGCACAGAGGTACACAAGGGCAGACCTGCCGAAGGTCTATATACACCGACATCTTCTCCCATCCGGACTATACCGTCGGCTTCGGAATTTCACCGAATCAGCCAATGCAAAGACATTGGGTCGCGGGCTTTAACCGCCGGTGGGGAATTCCACCCCGCCCCGAAGATGAATCATATTTTTTCATTTACCAGTTTCATCATAAGAAAATTCTGCAGTTTTGTAAAGTCATTCAACTCAACCGATCCCGCGCTATGGCATTTCCGATTTCACCGGATACAACCAAACTGCCAGAAAGCCGGCCCCCAGCAGCAGCGTTGCAAGCAACCCGCCTTCGGGGCCAAATGAGCCGCCTGACCACAGGACGCCTTTTACACTGTCAATGTTGTAAACCCCATGCGGGGTTGTACCGCTGACCGGAAAACCAAATACGTTTCCCTGAAAATAATTCCAGGAAATATGAAAGCCTATCGGCATCCACAAATTTCTTGTCTTGAGGAACATGTAGGCAAACAGCAGCCCGACAATGAAAATATTGGCCAGAGCCAAAACCGAGGCATTCGGATTCCCGAGATGAGCCAAAGAAAATAACAGAGAGGAGCCTGTCACGGCAAACCACGTTCTCCCCGTTTGCTGAAGAGCCGTCATGCAGTATCCCCGAAAGAACATTTCCTCGGCAAACCCGACGAAAATATAGAGAATCAATCCGCTCCACAAATAATGGGACCATACGGGATTCGAAAAGCCATTCGCAAGTTCAACCCGGCCAAACCCTAATAAAATAGCAAAAATAGCCGTCATCAAAACGGCTCCTGTCAATAAGCCTGCAATAAAATCACGGATCCCCCAGCGAAAATAAATCAGGCCCATGTGGCGGGGCTTTTTCTCGTCAATAATTTTCAAAGCGATAAGGACTGCCAGAATAAAAGAAATTTCCCCTATGTATGGAATAACGGTCGCAAACCTCTCTTTCCCAAGCGGAAGAAATCGGGCAACCATCCCAAGAATCAAACTTAACAGGATATAAATTATAATAACGGAAGCAATCTTCCATCCTGACCGTACATCATGGCGGCTATTGACAAATAGCCTGTTCAACATACGTATTAACATCTGCATTCACCAACTGTAATGAAAGCACAATTACAAGCCATTGTCTACCTTATGTTACGGCGTTTCCTGCAATTTTTTCCTATCACCTGACGGGGACATGTTCATTCCCAACAAAAGGCAGGCCCCAGATGGCCTGCCTTCGAAGCTTATTCTCCCTCAATGAGCTGTTTTAGCGACTCATACGTTTGCGCGCCCATTACGCCGCGATTCCCGGACACAAAGCATGGAATACCGGTCACGCCAAGGCGAACCGCTTCCGCGTGATCCTGTAAGACAGCGTCTTGATAGGTCCGCTCTTCCAATACCTTGTGGAATTCCTTCTGATCCAACCCGATCTTCCCGGCAATTTCGACGAGCACATCAAGATCATTGATGTTCCGCTCTTGCTGGAACTGCGCGGCGAACACGGCATCATGATACTCGTTGCCTTTCCCGTGTCTCTCCGCATATTTTGCTCCTTCAAGCGCATGACGGGAATGCTCAGTGCTCGCATTAAACTTCATATCCAGCCCGTATTGGGCGGCAAGCTGTTCAACGCCTTTCCGTGCCCGTTCCATATACTCCGGCGATTTTTCCGGGACCTCTTCGCCTTCCGGCTTCAGTTCAAACGCCTTCCACTCCACATCGATTCCTTTTTCCTTGGCCAACTGGTCAAGCGGGACTTTCCCGATATAACAAAAAGGTCATAAGAAATCGGAATACACGGTGATTTTCTCACTCATTCTGATCACTTCTCCTTATCCATTTCACTCCGTTATTACAAGATCGTTAGAATACTCCCGCGCTCAAAGCAGGTTCGATGAAGTAGTGTTCCCGGCTCAGTCGCATCGCTGCCTACTTCCCCGACGTGGTGCTTGAGTCCTCCTTTGGCTCCATTCCCGGAATATAACACCCGTCAGGACCGCATACCATGCCGCTGTCTCCGAACCGAATGCCTTGCGATTCCTCTGCTTTTTCTTTTTTCAGTTGCTCCTGCTGCCATTCAAAATCAATTTCCGGCGAAAATTTCTCCGGATGACGAATATACCAGCGCTGTTTGCGAATCACGAAATTATCCGGATCAAGCGCAAGCGCTTCGTCCAACTCTTTCAGCGCCTTGTCTTTTTTCCCGGCTCTCGCATATTCGACGCCCAGCTTATACTTGGTCTGCGCGAGTTCCGCCTGCATGTCCGACGGCTTCGACTTGGCATCGCCTTCGTCAAATTCGACCTTCTCCACCTCACCATCAATGAGGCGCTCCACCGCTTGCACGTGACCTTCGTTCGAAACCTCAAATCCTTCTTTAATCATCCGAATGGTGCCGTCTTCGTCCAGAAAAATCCCGTTCGGCACAATTTTAAAACCAAAGCGGTGCGCCAATTGATTTTCTTCATCCACGACTGTTGTGAAACTGGTTTCTTCCGTATAAGGCTTCACAACATCGGAGCCGCGGCCATCCACTGCCACTGAAAGAATTTCAAAATTGTCGTCTTTATGTTTGTTGTAAAAAGATTGCCAACCTGGCAATTGCTCACGGCATCTTCACCAGGAGGCCCACATGAAAATGAGTGTTTTGCCGCCTCTGTAATCTTCAAGGGAAACCGTGTTGCCGTCTACATCTTGTAACTTTAGGTCCGGCATTTGTTCTAATAACATTTCCTCACTTCCCTTCTTGATTTCCTTCCATTTTAAAACGCCCATCTCTCCCATTGCGAATAAAATGCTTGCTAAGCTCCTGGTTGGACGGAACCGCGCCAAGATGAGGCTTATTTGGGCCGAACCATAAATTTAATCAAACTCCAGCAACAATGATCATGCTCATAGGCACTTCAACCTTTCGGCTCTCCAAGTGTTCAAACATCGGCGTAAGGTCATGCGGATACTCTTCGAAAGCTCCAATTCGAAAATCATTCCGAAGCAGTCCAGCAAAAATATCGGAAACCTTGTGATCAAAATTGTATGTCGTGCTCGACTCATACGGATCGTTTCCCATATACAAGATGCCGTCATCATACACCCACGGCTCATCGATAAAATAAGAATGTTTAATGCTGAAGGTGTTGCTGTCCTCATCCAGCATATTCAGGAACGGATGCATTTCGTAGATCAACAGTGTGCCGCCGGGCTTCAACAATCGTCTGACAACCTCAAAAAACAACCGCAAATCCGGAAACCAGCTTAGCGCTCCCACCGAAATATAAGCCAGATCGTAACGGCCATAGTACTGGTCGGGCATTTCATAAATATCGGTACGCACAAACTCACAGTCTATTCCTGACTCTTTCGCCAACCGGCGTCCTGACTCGATGGCCGCATCGGAAATATCAAACCCGGTCACCGAAGCCGCTCCTAAATTTTTCAAAGACAGGGTCTCCACGCCGTCATTACAACACACCTGCGCGACGTCCTTTCCCTCCAAGCCGATCTCCTGCAATTTCTCCGTCACTGTCTCGTCCAGACAAGAAAATCCCGGCTCGAGAAATTGCTTTTTTGCCTCTCTCTTGATTTCCTCGTGTTTCGGCGTTACTTCGTTCCACGCTTTTCGGTTCGCTTCGGTATATTTTTTATAATCCATACAACTCATTCCTCTTTTCTTTGGCTTCGTCATAATTTCCTTCATATCTTGTAAGACACTCATTCTCAAGCCAATAAATAGGAGCAAACAGCTTGTTCAGAAAATAACGGTCGTGTGAGACTGCCAGAATCGTGCCGTCAAAATCCTGCAAGGCATCTTCCAGCACTTCGCGGGATTCTATATCCAAATGGTTGGTCGGCTCGTCGAGCACCAAAAAGTTCACGTTCTGATACATCAATTGCGCCAATCTTAGCCGCATCTGTTCACCGCCGCTCAGGTCACGAACTTTGCGAAAAACATAGGCGCCGTAAAATAAAAACCTTGCAAGAACCTGACGTGCCTGGCCTTCTGTGATGACCACCTGGTCACGAAATGCCTCAAGGACAGTATCATCGTCGTAACCTTCGAGCCCTGCTTGCGACAAATAACCCGGTTTCACACTGCTGCCAAGCGTACAGGTTCCCCCGTCCGGCTCCAGTTCGCCCAACAGCAGATGAATCAACGTTGACTTCCCGATGCCATTTTCACCGATAATCGCAGCTCGTTCCTGATAGCGCACCAGCATATCAACCTGGTCAAACAACCTCCGTTCCCCGAATGACTTCGACACATCTTCTAACACGGCAACGTCCCGGCCGCTCCGCTTGCCTGCTTCCAGGTCCAGCCCAATTTTCCGCCTCTTCAATATCGGGCGATCCATTTTCTCCATTCGCTCCAGCGCTTTTTCCATGCTGGAGGCGCGCCGATGCAACCCGGCATTCGGCGGATTGGCCTGGTTTGCCCACTCATGCAGCCGTTTGATCGCCTCTTTCATTTTTTTGATTTTCTTTTGTTGCTCCTGATATTGCTGGAATTCCGCCAATAACCGTTCTTCTTTTTCCTTTGTAAAGGCTGTATAATCGCCCTGGTAAAAGGAGAGTTCTCCGTCCTCAAGTCAAATACACGGGTAACGGTACGATCAAGAAAATAACGATCGTGGGAAACGAGCATCACCGCTCCTTTGTAAGAGCGCAAGAAGTTCTCCAGCCACTCAATCGCCGCGAGATCGAGATGGTTCGTCGGTTCATCCAACAACAGGAGATCAGGCTCCTCCAAAAGGGCCGCCGCAAGGCCAACCTTGGTTTGTTCTCCGCCGCTTAACGACTCATACGGGCGCTCCAGAAATCCCTCGTCGATCCCAAGGCCGTTGATCACTTTTTGGATTTCGGATTCCATCTCATAACCGCCGTTCCACTCAAACGCCTGTTGCAGCTCGTCATATTTCGCAAGCAGGCGATTCAATTGCTCAGCGTCCGAAGCCGCCGGCCCAGCCATCTCCCCAGCGACCTTTTCCATTTGCTTTTCTGTTGCCAACACTTCACCAAACGGCTGCCGCAACACTTCTTTCACAGTCATTTTAACGGCATCTTCCGGAATTTGCGCCAAATAACCGACCTTCGCGCCCTTCCGAACATGCACTTCTCCTTTATCCGCAGACTCAATCCCGGCAAGCAGTTTGAACAACGTCGTCTTGCCGCTTCCGTTACGCCCCACAAGGCCAATGCGGTCGCCGTCGTGTATTCCCAGGCTGATTTTATCGAATACAGGGTTCGCTCCATACATTTTACTGATTTGATAAGTTGAACAAATAATCATTGAACAGGCTCCTTTCAAAAACACAAAAAAGCCACAGGCAAGCAACCCTGCCCATGGCTTTCATCGAAAATTTTTTTGATATGGCAAAGGAATAACTTACGCTAACGAGAAGATTTGATTTTTCCTAAAAAAGGACACACGTGTCCCGTCAGCGTTCAAAACATGTGTAATGGCATGAATTTCCACTGCAAACCAAATCACTTTCGCAAGCATTCCTTTGCACCTCCCGTTCAATGATAATTGATTTTATTTTACCCGATCATCCGATCGTTTTCAACTTAAATAACAAAACCTGCAATCAGAAACAGTACCGCCGCTATACTCGCCGAGGTCAACGCATAAGGCAACTGGGTGTTGACATGCCCCATGTGATTGCAAGATGCGCCAATCGACGACATGATGGTCGTATCCGAAATCGGAGAACTGTGGTCCCCGAAAGTACCTCCGGATAAAACCGCAGCCGCTGCCAGGAACGGATCCCCGCCTGTCGCAAGCGCCAAAGGTACCGCAATCGGCATCATAATTGCCCATGTTCCGAAGGATGTGCCAATCGAAAAGGACATGAACGCTGCGATTACAAATACAGAAACCGGAATAATCCCCTGGGGAATAATATCCGCAACGGTCTCTTTCAGAAATATAGCTGCGCCGACTCCTTCCGGCGGTGCCGTCCGGATGATATCTCCCAACGTAACAGCCAGAACGATAACCATTCCGCCGAAAATAGCGGACTTGGTCCCTTCAATTGCAAGATCGAGAAATTCTGTGGCTTTCATTAGTTTACTCGCCGTATATTTGAAGAATGCCACGATCAATCCCAGTACAAAGCTGATAATCAACATCATGTTGCCGCCAAAAGGAATCTTGGGAACATCAACAAAGTTTGTAACAGTGTAGTTCCAAAGACCCATAACAACAAGAGCGATGATGGAAATCCCAAGCGGCAGCAGCATGTCTGAAACTTTGC
Source organism: Caryophanales bacterium (assembly GCA_036381575.1). Lineage (GTDB taxonomy): Bacteria > Bacillota > Bacilli > Bacillales > DASSOY01 > DASSOY01. Next base: position 1,126 of record DASVCO010000133.1, on the reverse strand, counting down.
CTTTCTTGACCTCCACTTTCTCAGTCGGATCCTCTCCGTCATTTTCAGAGATATACCCCGCCTGGGCCCGTTCCTCCGCCTTTTTCATCGGCCCGAAGTTCCCGATTTTTCCGGCAGCGACCAAATAGACCATAATCAACATAACAATATTATAGAAATTGAATGGAATCGTCTTGACCAATCCGGCAATCGGATCTTCCACAGACGGAATATTATCGGTCATCAACGCCCCCATAAAGGCTACCCACCCGGAAATAGGAATAATAACATTAATAGGTGAAGCGGTAGAATCCAGGAAGAAAGCGAGTTTTTCCCTTGATATTTTCATCCGGTCGTAAATAGGCCTGAACACAGTCCCCGTCGCCAATGAACTGAAATAGGCGCTGGTAAACAAGGAGCTTCCCATTAACGCTGTCGATACTTGGGCGCCCTTTTTCCCTTTTACTTTTTTCGCAAGCCATTCTCCGAAAGCAAAAGCGCCGCCAGACTTGTCCAATACGGTTATAAAAGCACCGAGCAATAAAACCATGATAATGATTTCCGCCCTGCCTGAGCTCTTGACAAGCCCTATACCTTGAAGGCCAAGTTCCTCGTTTGGCGGATGGCCGGCGATGGTCTGAAATAAATTCACAATTGAAAATAATATAGCATGAAGAACCCCGTTTTGGGAGATATCAAGCATGATTGTCCCGGTAAGAATCCCGAGCAACAATGATTCAATAACCCGCTTTGTCCAGATTGCCAGACCCAGCGCTACAAGAACGGGCAAAAATGATAATAGTCCGAAATGTTCCAACACTATGCCTCCCCATGATGTTTTTTGGAAATCAAAAAGCCCCCAACCTTTGGCCGCTGACTCAAAGGCACGGAGCACTTTAGCGGAGTATATCACAAAAGCATAAAAAAGAAAAACGAAATAAAATCAGGTTCAAACTGATGTTTCTTCTCTTTTCGGAGGCGGGGAAATAAAAGCCGAAACACAACCGATAACCGGGAAAATCATCATGGCGATCAAAATTTCCGTGTAGCTGTGAAACAGATCGAAAGCCACCCCGAAAGGCAACGGCCCAAAAGCCGAACCGATTACAATAAATGTTGTCGCAAATCCTTTAATGCTGCCCAAATG